>NZ_BAOL01000019.1 GCF_000350145.1 Ilumatobacter nonamiensis YM16-303
GCGCTCCGTGCGCGAACTGTTCACGAGTTCATCGCCGAAGACGCGCGGTTGGTGACCGGAACCGACGCGCATTGTTACGGTCGGCACATGGAAACTCGTGAGGAGATCATCGACACTTCGACCGACGACGGCGACATGGCGGTGCTGGTCACCCGACCGACCGACGACGCTCCCGGCGATGGTGACTGGCCGGCGGTGTTGCTGTTCATCGATGCGCCGGGTATCCGGTCGGCGACCCACGAGTTCGCGGCGAAGCTCGCGGGCGAGGGGTATCTCGTCGTGGTCCCCGACCTCCACCATCGTCAGGGACGATTGCTCAACGCAATGGAGACGGCTCCGCCCGACGGCACGACCACTCAAGAGATGGTGTGGGGATGGATCGCAGCCATGACCGACGACCAGATCCAACACGACGGTGATCGCGCGCTCGCTGCAGCAGGCGTGTCCGAGGACACCCCGATCCTGACCATCGGCTTCTGTCTCGGCGCGCGTGCGGTGTTCCGGCGGATGATGCGCGACGGCGACCGGGTCCTCGCCGGAGCGGCGTGGCACCCGTCGTTCCTTGCAGACGACGAACCGGATTCACCTCACCAGACCGCGGACCAGCTCGCCCGTCCGCTCTACCTCGCGATCGGCGATGCCGATCAGGTCCAGTCGATCGAGATGCACCAGCGCTTCCTCGACGCGGTCGCCCCACTCGACCACGTCGTCGTCGAGATCTTCGAGGGTGCCGACCACGGCTTCACGTGGCCCGGCGCTCCGAACTACCACGAGGCCGCGTCGAACGGCGCGTGGGACGCGACCACGGCGTTGTTCGCCCGCGCCACGAACTGATCGTCGAACGTCAGTCGGTACGTTCGACGCGCACCTGGATCGCGTCGGCGCCCGCTTCGAACGACTCGCGCAGCAACGCGGTCACCGCGCCGAGCACCTGATCGAGCTCTCCGGTCGCGGTCGTCGCGAAGGGGCCCATGTCGGTCGTCAATCCAGCGGCCTCCAGCGCGTCGACCGCTGCGGTGACATGCGGGCCCGGATCGTTTTCGCGGAACGGTTCGACCAGGATCTCGACTCGTGCGGTGGTCATGCTCGTCGCTCCAGTGCATTGAGGTAGCTGTAGAGGGTGACCCGGCTGACACCCATCGACCGAGCGATCCGATCGACCGCGCCGCGCAGGAGGAACGCGCCCTGCTCGTCGAGCGATCTCACCGCTGCCTGTTTCTGAGCGCGGTCCATGTCTGCCAACCCCACATCTGCGTCACGTTCCACCGCTTCGATCATCCGGTCGAGCGCACCGTGGAGTTCCGTTCCTCGGACGTACGCGATGACGCGACCCTCACGCTCGATCGGAAGGTCCGTCGCGGCACCGTCGCCGACGAGGGTGCCACCGAGGAATTCGACCACCGGATGCAGCGCCCGTAGGAAGTCGACGTCCTCCACGCCTGCGACAGTACAACGTTCACCGCTTCGACCCCACCGCCCGACTCGTCGCGCATCGACCCACTCCCCGCACGGAAACGCGACGAGAACCGAGGTGCCGGACGAGAGTTCATCCTGCCGAAACGAGTGCTTGACATTTTGTAAAGCCGCGCTGGTACTGTCGCGAACGTGACACCAGAGCGCCTGCGCATCGACATCGATCGGCTGGTTCGGCGGCTGATGGAGCTGGGTCGGATCGGCGCGATCGAGGGAACCACCGGCTGCGCCCGGCTCGCTCTCACCGACGACGACAAGGCCGGCCGTGACCTCGTGTGGACGTGGATGGACGAGCTCGGCCTCGACATCACGACCGACGGGATCGGCAACGTCGTCGCGACGATGCCCGGTTTCGACCCGGCGATGGCACCGGTGATGACGGGGTCGCACATCGACACCGTGGCCACCGGCGGCAAGTACGACGGAAACCTCGGCGTGCTCGCCGGACTGGAAGTGATCGAGACCGTCCTGACCTCGGGTCGGGAACTTCAGCGTCCACTCGCCGTCGGATGGTTCACCGACGAAGAAGGCGCGAGATTTCCGCCCGACATGCTCGGCAGCCTCGTCTACGTCGGCGGGATGCCGCTCGAGCAGGCGCTCGAGATCACCGACGACGACGACGTCAGCCTGGGCGACGAACTCGACCGCATCGGCTACCGGGGTGCCGCGCCGACACCGGGCCGGGTGCCCCACGCGTTCGTCGAGCTCCACATCGAACAGGGCCCGGTCCTCGAGGACGAGGACATCACGATCGGTGTCGTCGAGGGAGTGCAGGGAATCTCGTGGACCGAGCTCACCCTCACCGGTCAGTCGTGTCACGCCGGCACCACGCCGATGCGCTTGCGTCACGATCCCGGGTACGTCGCTGCCGACGTGACCACGTTCGTCCGTCAGCTCACTGCCGACCTCGGCGGGGCACAGGTCGCGACCGTCGGCGCGGTCACGCTCACTCCCAACTTGGTGAACGTGGTGCCGTCGACCGCGCGCATGACCGTCGACCTGCGCAACACCGACGACGAGGTCCTCCAGTTGGCCGAGACACGCTTTCGCGGTCACGTCGCGAAGGTCGCCGAGCAGGAGGGAGTCGGCGTCGAGACGCGCACGCTCGCCCGGTTCGAACCGGTCGATTTCGACGCGCGGCTGATCGAGTTGGTCGAGACCGGCGCACGCGAGCGTGGTTTCTCCTTCAAGCGGATGCCATCGGGCGCGGGACACGACGCCCAGATGTTCGCCCGCATCTGCCCCACCGCGATGATCTTCACCAAGAGCGTCGACGGCATCAGCCACAACGTGAACGAATACACCGAGCCGATCGATCTCGAAGCCGGCGCGAACGTCCTGCTCGACACGCTGCTGGCGCTGACCGAGATGGAGTTCGCGTGACGCGCTCGGTCCGAGTCGGCGCCGCGCAACTCGGCCCGATCGCACGCGCCGACTCGCGGGAGTCCGTCGTCGAGCGCCTGCTGGTGTTGCTTCGCGACGGGGCCGCGAGCGGTTGCGACCTGGTCGTGTTTCCCGAACTCGCGCTCACCACGTTCTTCCCTCGCTGGTATCTCGACGAGGGCGATGTCGAGATCGCCGGCGACACCACCGAACTCGACAGCTACTACGAAACCGAGATGCCCGGCCCGCTCACGCAGCCGCTCTTCGACGAAGCCCGGCGACTCGGTATCGGGTTCTGCCTCGGGTACGCCGAGCTGACGCCCGACGGGCATCGCTACAACACCTACGTGCTGGTCGACGGCGGCGGCGACATCGTCGGCCACTACCGCAAGGTCCACATTCCCGGCCACGAGATGCACGAGCCGGAGCGCCAATTCCAACACCTCGAGCGCCGCTACTTCGAGGAGTCGCCCGAGGGCTTCCACGTGCACAAGGCGTTCGACGGAATCGTCGGGATGGCGATCTGCAACGACCGGCGCTGGCCCGAGACCTATCGGGTCATGGGCCTGCAGGGCGTCGAGATGATCCTGATCGGCTACAACACGCCGCTCCACTACGCGCCCGATCCGTCGCAGAATCCGCTCCAGGCGTTTCACAACCATCTGGTGATGCAGGCCGGCGCCTATCAGAACGGCACCTGGGTGATCGGTGTCGCGAAGGGTGGAGTCGAGGAGGGCGTCGAGTCGCTGGCGCAGACCGCGATCATCGCCCCGTCCGGGCAGGTCGTGGCACAGGCCGCGACGATCGGCGACGAGCTCGTGGTCGCGAGCTGCGACCTCGACATGTGCGAGAAGTACAAGAAGACCCTGTTCGACTTCGACCGCTACCGCCGGCCGGAGATGTACGGATTGATCGCCAAGACCGGTGGGCCACGAGCGCTCGTCGAAGGTGACCCCGACGCGCTCAAGGAGCAACACGATGAGTGAGTTCACCCTGAACGGCGAGGTCGTCAGCGCCCGCGACGACCATCCGCACCTGCTGGCGGCACTGCGCGACGAGCTGCACGTCACGTCGCCCAAGGACGGTTGCTCGCCGACGGGTCAGTGCGGTTGCTGCACCGTCCTGATCGACGGCAAGGCACGAGTGTCGTGTCAGACATCGATGGACAAGGCGGCAGGTGCCGAGGTCGTCACACTCGAAGGTGTCGACGAGGCCGAGGTCGCCAGGATGGCCGACGCGTTCGCCGCGTGCGGTGCGTTGCAGTGCGGCTTCTGCACGCCGGGGATCGTGATGCGCACGAAGGCGTTGATCGACAAGAACGGTTCCGAGCTCACACGTGAGCAGGCGTCGCGGCACCTCGGCGCCCATCTCTGTCGGTGCACCGGGTACATCAAGGTGCTCGACGCCGTCGAAGCGCTCGCTCAGGACGAGGTTCCGGTGGTGGTCCAGCCGGGCGGCGTGGGGTCGCGCGGCATCAAGTACGAGGGTCGCGAACTCTCGATCGGGACCCGCGACTTCATCGACGACATGAACCCGGACGGCTGCCTCCACGGCGCCCTTCGGCTGAGTGACCACGCACGCGCCGACGTGATCTCGATCGACGTGTCGGCCGCACTCGCGGTGGATGGTGTGGAAGCCGTGCTCACCGGCGCCGACATTCCGGCCGCGCGCCGGGTCGGGCTGATCCACAAGGACTGGCCGATCATGATTCCCGAGGGCGGCCGCACGTCCTACCTCGGTGACGTGCTCGCGGTCGTCGTGGCGTCGACGCGCCAGATCGCACGCGCCGCCGCGGAGCTCGTCGAGGTGTCGTACGAGGTCCACGAACCGATGGTGGACCCGGTGCGGGTGATCGAGACCGACGAGCCCGCCGTGTGGGAACTCGACGGCAACATCCTGTCGACGTCGACGTACGCGCGGGGTGACGTCGACGAGGCGCTCGCGTCGTGCGCGTTCACGGTCGAGGAGACCTTCCAGACCCAACGCATCGAGCACGCCTTCCTCGAACCCGAATCGACCCTCGCCGTGCCATCGGGAGACGACGACGATCGGTCGCTGTACGTGTACTCCGGTGGCCAAGGAATCTGGGACGACCGCAACGACATCGCGGCGATGCTCGGGATCGATCAGCAGCGGGTGACCACGGAACTGGTCTCGAACGGTGGTGCGTTCGGCGGCAAGGAGGACATGTCGAACCAGGCGCACACCGCGCTCGCAGCGTGGACGCTCGGTCGACCCGTGAAGATCACGCTGTCGCGCGAGGAATCGCTGCTCATGCACCCGAAGCGGCATCCGATCAAGATGCACTACCAGGCCGGATGCGACGCCGACGGCAAGCTCTCTGCGATCCGGGTGCGGATGGTCGGTGACTCGGGGCCGTACGCGTCGGTCGGGATGAAGGTGCTCGAACGTGCGGCCGGCCATGCGACCGGTCCGTACCTCGTCGGCAACGTCGACGTGCAGGCGATCGCCGCGCGCACCAACAACTCGGTGTGTGGTGCGTTCCGCGGTTTCGGTGCCAACCAGGCGCAGTTCGCCATGGAGGGTGTGATGGATCGCTTGGCCGAACAGGTCGGGATCAGCGGCTGGGAGATGCGGTCGCGCAACGTCGTCATGCCCGGAACCGTGTGGGGGCCGGGGCAGAAGATGGACGATGGCTGCAAGGGGGCGCGCCAATGCCTCGACGCCGTGAAACCGGCGTACGACGCGGCGGTCGCCGCGCGCAAACCGGTCGGGGTCGGGCTCGGGCTGAAGAACTCGGGACTCGGCAACGGGTTCAAGGAGATCGCCCGTGCCGTGGTGCACTTCCGCGACGACGGCATCGTCGAGGTCCGCCACTGCTGGACCGAGATGGGCCAAGGGGTGCACACGGTCGCGCAGCAGGTGGCCGTCGAGGAACTCGGCATCGACGTCGAGCGAGTCCGGGTGATCGTCGACTCCACGCGTGAACTGGGTGCGGGTCAGACCACAGGGTCGCGCGGCACGCTGATGGGTGCCGGCTCGGTGAAGGCCGCGTGCGAGGCGGCGCTGGCCGACGGATGTCAGGTCGGTGTCGACTACGAGGGCGAGTACCGGGTCGATTGGACCAACTCGTTGAACGACGGGCTCGAGAATCCGATCATCCACTCGACGTTCGGGTACGCCGCGCAGGTCGTCGTGATGGACCCGGAAACCGGCGACGTCGAGCAGGTGATCGCCGCCCACGACGTCGGTCGCGCCGTGAACCCGATGTTGTGCGAAGGCCAGATCGAGGGCGCCGTCCACATGGGCCTCGGCTACGCGCTGTCCGAAGGCTTTCCGTGTGACGAGACCGGCCGTCCGGTGAACGACACGCTGCGCAGCCTCGACATCATCCGGCCGAAGGACATGCCCCCGGTCGACGTGATCCTCGTCGAAGCCGCCCAACCCGACTCTCCCTACGGCATCAAGGGGGTCGGCGAGATCGGGTTGGTCCCGACCGCGGGTGCCGTCGCTGCGGCGATGCACGCGCGCACCGGCGACTGGCACGCCGAACTCCCCCTCGTCAACGACAAGAACCGCGAACGCGCGTCGGCCTGGACCTGACCATGTCCCACCCGTCCCCCGTGCCGCCCCCGCTCCTCCACCCCCTCTCGGGAAATCTCGAGGGATCAGGACCTGTGGCGTCTCGATCCCACGAAATTCGCGAACACGCTGCCGCCCAGTCCGGAAATTTGGAGGGATCGGGACCTGTGGGGTCTCGATCCCACGAAATTTCCGTGGTGGCGGGTGGAGGTCGGGTGGGGTGAGCGGCACGACGGCGGGGTTGGTGTGTGCGCACCATCACCTGTACTCGGCGTTGGCGCGGGGGATGCCGCCGCCGCCCGCGGATCCGACCTCGTTCCTCGGGGTGTTGGAGAACATCTGGTGGCGGCTGGATCGGGCGCTCGACCTGGAGATGATCGAGTGGTCGGCGAAGCTCGGGGCGCTCGAAGCGCTCGAAGCCGGGTGCACGGCGATCATCGATCACCATGAGTCGCCGCACGCGATCGAAGGGTCGCTGTCGACCATCGCCCACGCGTGCGCCGAGGTCGGCGTGCGCGTGAGCACCTGCTACGGCGTGACCGATCGCCACGGATCAGGTGGCGCGGCCGCCGGACTTGCCGAGAACGACCGCTACCTGTCCGACGGCGGCCGGGGCATGGTCGGTGTCCACGCCGCCTTCACGTGCACCGACGACACCCTCGCCGCCGCCGCGGAACTCGCGACGAAACACGGAGTGGGCGTCCACATCCACGTTGCCGAAGGACCGGACGACACCGGCGCGGCCGACCGCCTCCGCGACCTCACCGAGGACGACTGGCTGCTGATCCACGGCGTGTACCTGCCCGACGACCACGGTCTGCGCGGGACGATCGTCCACAACCCGCGGTCGAACATGAACAACTCCGTCGGCTACGCCAACCCCGCACGCTTCACCAAACCGGTCGGGCTCGGCACGGACGGGATCGGCGCCGACATGTTCGCCGAGTTCCAGCTCGCCTACGTCGCCCACCGCGCTGCCGACATCGGTGCCTCACCCGACACGGCATGGGCGATGCTCGACACGAACCGCAGCCTGTTTCCCGAGGTCGACAACGACTCGGTCCGCTGGTCGTACGACCCGATCGAACCGTGGCACGTCGCGTTCACGCCGACGATCAACGCGATCGATGTGGACATCGACGGCGAGCCCGCGCTCCGTGACGGCGTCGCCACCCGTGTCGACCCGAACGAGATCCGCGCCAAGGCCGCCGAACAGGCCCACCGCCTCCACGCCGCACTCGAGGAGATGCCATGACCGACCCGAACGACGCGACCACCAGCGACGAAACGGAGACCACCGCTCCGCCGCTGACACCGATGTCGTTGCCGATGCTGCTCGCGCGGATCGAGCACGAATGGGAGACGCGCAAGCGGATCTTCGATCTGCCGACCGCTCGGTTCTGGAAGCCCGACACACACGCCGGCGGTGGCGGAATCGACCTCTCGTTCGAGTTCCTCGGGCGGCCGGCCGCGAGCCCGATCGGACCGGCTGCGGGACCGCACAGCCAGATGGCGCAGAACATCGTGCTCTCGTGGCTCGGAGGCGCCCGACTCTTCGAGCTCAAGACGGTTCAGATCCTCGACGATCTCGACATCGCCCGCCCGTGCATCGACATGGAGACGATCGGCTACAACATCGAGTGGAGCCAGGAACTCACCGTCGCCCAGAGCCTCGAGGAGTACGTCAAGGCCTGGATCATCATCGAGCTGCTGAAGCGTTGGGAGCCGCTCCACGAGTACGTCGGCGCACCCGATGAGGGCGGCCCGGGTCCGCACGTGTTCGACATGTCCGTCGGCTACGACCTCGAGGGAATCCAATCCGAGAAGGTCGCCGGGTTCATCGACGGGATGGCGAACGCCACCGACGAGATCGAACGGCTACGCGCACAGATCCCCGACGACTCGGTGTTCGCCCAGTTCCGCGACATCGACATCCCACCGAACATCTCCGACACCATCACGTTGTCGACGTTCCACGGCTGTCCTCCCGACGAGATCGAGGCGATCACGAAGCATCTGGTCGCCGAGCACGACATCGACGTGATCGTCAAACTCAACCCCACGCTGCTCGGACCCGACGGCGTGAGCGCGATCGTGCACGACACCTTGGGCTACGACTACGTGGAACTGGTCCCGAAGGCATTCGAGGACGACCTTCCGTTCGACCGCGCGATCTCGCTGATCGACGAACTCCACCGGTTCGCCCTCGACCGCGGACACCGGTTCGGGATCAAGCTCACCAACACACTCGTCGTCGACAACCACAAGCAGTGGATGCCCGATCAGACGATGTATCTCTCCGGCGCACCGCTCCACGTGCTCGCCACGGCCGTGCTCGACAAGCTGGCGACGGCACTGCCGGGCCGGTTCATGATTTCGGGTCACGACGACGGGAGCGACGATGGCACCGGCGGCGACATCATGGTCAGCTTCTCCGCCGGAGTGAACAAGGACAATCTCGCCGACACGATCGCGATGGGTGTCCGCCCGGCCAGCGTGTGCTCCGACCTGCTCAAGCCGGGTGGATACGGACGTCTCGCGCCGATGCTGAAGGCGCTCACACAAGCGGTCGGTGACAGCGGCTCGACCGACCTCGACGCGTTCCGGGCGGCACGCCTCGCGGAGGCTCGCTCGGGAGGTCACGAGGCAACGGTGCAGGCCCACCTCGCGCACATCACGGGCGACGACCTCGCCAGCTATCACCTGACCGGGAACGAGAAACTGCCGCGCAGCGTCGACCACGAACTCGAGATGTGGGGCTGCGTGGCATGCAACTTCTGCGTGACCGTCTGTCCGAACGACGCGTTCTTCAAGGTCCCGACGCCCGACTCGCTCGCGACCGAGATCGAGGCCGAGGGCGGCTCCGCCGGGCGCCAGCAGTACCTCGTGTTCAGTGAGCTCTGCAACGAGTGCGGGAACTGCCTCACGTTCTGCCCGGAGGATGGCGATCCCGCGGTGATCAAACCGCGCCTCTACGTGGACGAATCGCGCTTCGACGCGGCCGACGGGCCGCGCTTCCTCATCGGGACCGACGGGTCGATCACCGCGTCCGCCGCGGGCGGTGCGGAGGGCGAGATCCCGCGCCTCCTGAAGGTGCTCGGCGCCGACGAAGGGCTGCCGCTCCCGACGACGTGATCGCACGATCACGCAGAATTCACAGCCTTGACATTTTGTTAACATCGCTGAAACGCTCGACCTCTTGACTCGTTGATCGGGGCCGGGTCGACCGGCCCGAGGACAGCGGGAGAACGATGACGACCACCGAGGCGGTGCATGAGGACGCGCCGAGCGATCCCGACTCCGGAGGGGTCGGAGGTTCGTTCGCGTTCGCTGCCGTGAAGCCGCTCGCCGGTCTGGTCGTTCCCGTGTGCGCGGTCGCAGCGGCACTGGCCGTCGGATCGGTGATGCTGCTCGCGCTCGGAACGAACCCGTTGCGCGGCTATGCGGCGTTGATCGACGGCGCGTTCGGCGGCTGGGACGCACTGGCCGACACGTCGATCAAGGCAATGCCGCTGCTGCTCGTCGGCGTGGGCATCTGCATCGCGTTCCGGGCCGGCGTGATCAACATCGGCGGCGAAGGACAGATCATCGCGGGTGCGATCCTGTCGACCTCGCTCGCGTTGACGATCCCGGACACCCCGCGGATCATCCTCGTCCCACTCGTGTTGATCGCCGGAGCGGTCGGTGGCGGGATCTGGGGCACCATCCCCGGAGCGCTCAAGGCGTACGCAGGCGTCAGCGAGATCCTCGCGACGATCATGATGAACATCATCGCCGCCCAGTTCCTCAGCTTCCTGCTGCAGGACCTGTTGATCGAGGAGGGCGCGATCAAGATCCAGCAGACCGAGCGGGTCGATGCGAACTCCCATCTTCCGCTCCTGCCCGGCGGAACCCGTCTCCATCTCGGCGTGCTGATCGCGATTCTCGTCGCGGTGCTCGGATATCTCCTGCTGTTCCGCACCTCGCTCGGGATGCGTCTGCGTTCCGTCGGCCACAATCCGCACGCGTCGAAGTACGCCGGCATGGCGGTGAACCGCAGCATCGTGCAGGCGATGGCGTTCAGCGGCGCCTGCGCCGGAGTGGCGGGGGCGATCCTCGTGTTCGGCAGCGAGTCCCACCGACTCATCGGCGAGGGCGGCGCGTCGGCGTTCACGCAGAGCGCCGGTTTCAACGGCATCGTCGCGGCCTTGTTCGGTGCGCTCCATCCGCTGTGGACGATCCCGGCATCGTTCTTCTTCGGCGGGATGCTGACCGGCGGGATCCAGCTGCAACAGGAACTGCAGGTCCCCGCCGCGCTGATCGTCGCACTCAACGGCGTGGTCGTGATCTTCGTGGTCGGCAGCCTCAAGCTGCGCACCCGCGTGAACCGGTGGGTCGAGCGGCACGAGGGCGCCCCGGTCCAGCCCCACAAGGACGTCGTCGACGGAGGGGTGATGTCCGGTGTGGAGTGACTTCTTCACCGTCTCGGTCTTCGTGGCGACGCTCGCGTCCGGCATCCGACTCGCGACACCGTTCCTGCTCGCGGCGCTCGGCGAGGCGGTCGGACAACGCAGCGGTGTGCTCAACCTCGGCGTCGAAGGCGTCATGCTGATCGGCGCGTTCGCCGCGTACTTCACGAAGCTGAAGACCGAGAGCACGGTGCTCGCCGTCCTCGTCGCACTGGGCGTCGGCGCGGTGATGGGGCTGATCTACGCCTTCGTCACGGTGATCATGCAGGCCGCACAGGGCATCAGCGGCATCGGCATCTACCTCTTCGGTCTCGGATTCACCGACCTGCTGTTCCAGAAGCAGGTCGGCACCCCGCAGCCGATCCCCAAGCTCGCGAAGGTCGAGATCCCGCTGCTGTCCGACATCCCGTGGATCGGCGAGATCTTCTTCCAGCACAACCTGCTCGTCTACCTGGCGTTCCTGCTCGTGCCGGTCGCCTGGTTCATGATCAACAAGACGACGTTCGGATTGAACATTCGCGCCGTCGGCGAAACGCCGGAGGCGGCGGACACGCTGGGAGTGAGTGTGAACCTCACACGCACGTTCACGATCGTGATCGGCAACACGATGGCCGGTCTCGCCGGAGCGGCGCTGGCGCTCGAGGTCGGGATCTTCCAACAGAACCTCACCGCCGGTCAGGGGTTCATCGCGATCGCGCTCGTGTACTTCGGTGCGTGGCGGCCGGTGGGAGTGATGTCGGGAGCGCTGCTGTTCGGCATCGTGTCGGCCACGGTGCTGACCCTCAAGACACTCGGCATCGTGGAAGGTGCCGCGTCGAGTCTGCTCGCGATGGCGCCGGCGATCCTGACGATCGTGGTGCTCGTCGTCGTCAGCCGACGGATCGCGGCACCCGCTGCACTCACCCGACCATTCGATCGGGCTGCCTCATGACGGCCGCCCGCTCCCAGTTCCCGCCGCCGATCCCGGCGTCGGAATCACCTCGTCGAATTCCTCGACGGGGCATCTCAACACGGGGGAGGACCCGACAATGAGAATCAGAACAACACCCAAGACCGCGGTCGCGCTCGTCGCGGGACTGGCGCTCGTCGCCGGTGCCTGCGGCAGCGACGACGACTCCAGCGACAGCGCCGACGACGCGGAAGAGGCTGTCGACGAGGCCGAGGAGACCCTCGATTCCGTGGCCGACGAGGCCGAGGAAGCCGTCGACACCGCCGTGGACGACACCGAGGAGGCAACCGAGAACTCGGCAGCGGAGGAGACCGACGAGGCAGCCGGCGACGGCGAGACCATCCGTGTCGGAATCGTGGCTCCGAGTGCGAGCAACGACCTCGCGTTCACGCAGAGCATGGTCGACTCGGTCGAACGCGTCGAAGCGGAACGTGACCTCGAGGTCGCGATCACCGACGGCACGTTCGTCGTCGAGGACGCCGCAGCCGCGATCCGTGGCTACGCCGAGGACGGGTTCGACCTCGTCATCGCACACGGTTCGCAGTACGGCGGACCGCTCGAGGAGATCGCCCCCGACTTCCCCGAGGTCTCGTTCGCGTGGGGCACGTCGGTCGACACGTTCGGGCTCGACAACGTGTACGCCTACACGACCAACGCCGACCTCGGCGGATACGTCAACGGTGTGATGGCCGCGCAGCTCACCGAGTCGGACGTGATCGGCGTCGTCGGACCGGTCGAAGTCGGCGACGCGAAGCTGTACGTCGACGGGTTCAGCAATGGTGTCGCCGCCACGAATCCCGATGTGACCGTGAACGTGAACTACATCGAGTCGTTCAGCGACGTCGCGTTGGCGTCCGAGGCCGCGACCTCGCTCGTGGCGAACGGTGCGGACATCTTGACCGGTACGGCCCAGATGGTCGTCGGCGCCACCGGCGTCGCGACCGAAAGCGGTCTCCCGTGGTTCGGTACACAGTCGAACCAGACGCCGCTCGGTGAGGACATCGTCGTGGCGTCGCAGGTGTACCACTGGGAGATCGTGCTGAACCAGATGCTCGACAGCCTCGAAGGTGGCACGCTCGGCGGCGAGACGTACACGCTGACGTTCGAGAACGGTGGGCTCGAGATGGAGTACAACGACGCGTTCGAACTCGACGAGGCCGTCCGCGCCAGCGCCGATGAAGCGGTCGCCGGGCTCACCGACGGCTCGTTGACCACCGGAGTCACCGAGTGACGAAATCGTTCGGCTGAACGGAGACAACCATGGAACCTGACCCGGCCGCACCGATGTTGGAGATGCGCGGCATCACCAAGCGGTTTCCCGGCGTCGTCGCGAACGACGGCGTCGACCTGTCGGTGCTGCCGGGCCAGGTCCACACGCTCCTCGGCGAGAACGGCGCCGGCAAGAGCACCCTGATGAAGATCCTCTACGGGCTGTACCAACCGGACGAGGGGAGCATCGAACTCCGTGGCGAGCCCGTCACGATCACGTCACCGTCCGACGCGATCGAGCGCGGGATCGGCATGATCCACCAGCACTTCATGCTCGTCCCGACCCTGACCGTCGCGGAGAACGTGGCGCTCGGCCTCGGTGGCCGACATGGGCTGTCCGACATGAACCCGGTCAAGGAGCGGCTGGCGGACGTGTCCGACCGCTACGGACTGCGCGTCGACCCGGACGCCTACATCTGGCAACTGGCCGTCGGCGAACGGCAGCGGGCAGAGATCCTCAAAGCGCTGTACCGCGACGCGAGCCTGCTCGTCCTCGACGAGCCGACCGCGGTGCTGACGCCGCCCGAGGTCGACGAACTCTTCGCCACGTTGCGCCAGCTCACCGACGACGGACGCGGGCTGGTGTTCATCTCCCACAAGCTCCACGAGGTGATGGAACTGTCCGACGAGATCACCGTGCTGCGTCACGGCAAGGTGTCGGGGCGGACGCGACCCAGTGAGGCATCACGCGAGTCCCTCGCCGAGATGATGGTCGGTCGCGCGGTCGAACTGACGCGGACGGTCGACCAGCAGACGGCCGGCGCACCGCAACTCCGGGTGTCCGAGTTGGACGTCATCGGTGACCGCGGGAACCTCGCGGTCAAGAGCCTCGACCTGGAGGTCTGCAGCGGCGAGATCGTCGGCGTCGCGGGGGTGTCGGGCAACGGGCAACGAGAACTCGCCGAAGCAATGTTCGGTCTCCGACCGATCGAGCGCGGTCACGTTCAGATCGGCGACGAACGTACGTCGGCGCCAACGCCTCGGCAGGTGCGTTCGATGGGACTCGCCTACGTCCCGGAGGAGCGGATGCGCGACGGCGCCGTCGCCGACTTCACCGTCGCCGAGAACCTGATGCTCGTCGACTACAACACGCCGACCTACTCGGCGGGCGGGTTCCTGAAACGGCAGCGGATCGCCGATCGTTGTCGGGAGCTGGTCGGCAACTACCGCGTCAAGACACCCGACATCGACACCCCGACCCGCAACCTGTCGGGCGGCAACATCCAGAAGGTCGTCATCGCCCGCGAGTTCAGCTCCGACGCGACGGCGTTCGTCGTCGCCCAGCCGACGCGTGGGGTCGACATCGGTGCCGCCGAGTACATCCACGAACGGCTCCTCGAACAGCGCGCGAACGGCGCCGCGATCCTGCTCATCTCCGAAGACCTCGACGAGGTGATGCAACTCTCCGACCGGATCATCGTGCTGCTCGAAGGTGAGGTGATGGGCGAACTCACCCGCGACGAATTCGACGTCAACACGATCGGCCTGCTCATGTCCGGCGTCACCTCGGCCTCCCCCGCCTGACTCGCGACGCGAGTGAGGTTTTCGCGGGTGTTCATCGGATGTGGTGGTCGGACCGTCGCCGGCGGTGCGAGCATGGGCACATGAACGCACGCCGGATCCCCGTGCTCGTCGCAGCCGTGGGGCTGACGCTCGCCGCGTGCGGCGGGTCGGATGGCGACTCCGCTCCGAACGACGACGCAGCCGCACCCGAGACGGTGGCCGCGTCGGCGGACGACCCGACCGACACGGTGAGCGCTTCCGCAGAGCCGACGGATGATCCGGAACCGTCGGACAGCGACGCCGCCGCCGAGCCGGAGACCGAAGCGGACGGCGACGCGCCGACGTCGGATGTCGTCGCCACGGAGGCACCCACCGGCGACGGCGGGGCCGAGCCGGTCGCGACCGAGGCGCCCGCCGCAGAAGCGGCCGCTCCCGAGGTCGGCGGCCGAGTGCTCGCCACCGAGGTCGACCCTGCATCACAGTTCGACGGAAACCCGTTCCCCGATCTCGTCGTGGAAGACGTCGGGCGCGGCGGCCAGGCGAACCTGGCCAACCTGCTACCGGCGGATCGCCCACTCCTGCTGTGGGCGTGGGCTCCGCATTGACCCACCTGCCGTCGGGAGGCTCCCGACGTCGAGCAGTTCGCTCGAGATCATCTGAACGAGATCGAGATCATCGGTTTCGGCACCCAGGACAGCCTGGAGGAGGCGTACGAGTTCGTCGCCGATCGCGGCACCGAATCGTTCTCGATGCTGTGGGACCCGACCTTCGAGTCCTGGCAGTCGCTCGGGATCACCGGACAACCGACGCTCGTGATGCTCGACACCGAGGGCAACGAACTCGGCCGGTGGTTCGGCGCGATCCCCGAGGACGAGGTCCTCTCGCTCGCCGCGCAGGCCTGAACGAGCGGGCCCCTCGAAGCCGACATACTGGCGGCCATGTACAGACACGTGGTGATGCTCAAGTGGAATGACGACGTCGACGCGGCGCACGTCGAGGCGACCGCCGCGGCCCTCGACTCGGCGGTCGCGACGATCCCGGAGATCGCCGACTACCGCCACGGGTCCGACCTCGGACTGGCCGACGGGAACTTCGACTACGCGATCGTCGCCGAGTTCGCCTCGGTCGAGGACTACACCGTGTACCGCGATCACCCCGAACACGCCCGGGTGATCGGCGAGTTCCTCAAGCCGTACATCAGCGCTCGCGCGGCGGTCCAATACGACGCCGGCTGAACCACGACGTCTCGGGATCAGGGTTCAGGCGAGGTGGTCGGCGAGCGATTGGATCAGCTGACTCTGCGCACCGACCTCCGGGCCCGCGCCCTGACGATCGTGCGCCACCTGAGCGAGCGCGTCCGAACGCGGAACGCCGAGCGTCATGAGCACGGCGACGGCCATCGTGCCCGCGCGTCCGATGCCAGCCGAGCAGTGCATCACGACCGGGCGACCGTCATGGAGGAACCCGGCGACCTCGTCCAGCATCGGGAGCGCCGCATCGAGCGTCGGAGCGTGGAAATCGGGGATCGGGAACCAGCGGGAGTCGGGTGAGTCACGGAGCCAATCGGCATACCCGGCGTAACGCTCGACGTCTCGTGGCTGGTTGAAGCTGACGACGACCGCACCCGAGCCGAGTTGCGCCCGGACCGCCTCCGGGTCGGGTCCGATCACGTGCTTGCCGCAGAGGTAGAGCGCGCCCGGGACCTCCGATGGCAGCTCGATCCGATCGATTCCCCCGTCGAGCTGGCGACCCGTCGGCCAACTCACGAGGTGACCTCGTTGGCGAGCGCGTCACCCGCCACCCAGCGCTCGAGATTGGCGAGAAACGCTTGGTCGGATCGCTGTCCGGTCTGCCCGGTCGATCCCGAGTTGTGCGGCGTGATGATCACGTTCGGCGCCGCCCAGAGCGGATCGTCGGCAGGCAGCGGCTCGGGCGTGGTCACGTCGATGCCCGCGCCGCCGAGTCGGCCTGCGACCAAGGCCGCGGTGAGGGCCGGCTGGTCCACCAGTTCACCGCGGCCGACATTGACGAAGGAGCCGTCGGGACCGATCGCATCGAGCACCTCCGCCGAGACGATTCCCTCGGTTTCCGGGGTCAATGGCAGCGCGACCACCATCGCGTCGTGGTCGCGGGCGATGTCGACGAGATCCACGAGCGGTCGGACGGGGAACGGTTCGTCGCCGTGCGATGCGCGCCGCACGATCGTCGGATGCATTCCGAACGCGTCAGCGAGGCGGGCCACCTCCTGGCCGATCGGACCCCAACCGACGATCGCGATCGAACGACCCCCGATCTCGTCCCACCGATGCCAGTCCCACTCGGCACGATCCTGCGCGCGGATCATGCGCGGCAGATCGCGACTCAGCGCCAGCAGGTACATCATCGCGGTGCGCGCGATCGGCGGTGCGCTGCTGCCCGACGAGGTCGTGAGCCGCACGCCACGATCGGTGAACGTGGCGAAGATCGGGCTGTCGACACCGGCCGACATCGTGTGGAGCCACCGCAGGTTCTCGGCGCGCAGCGCGACCCCGAAGAAGCTCGCCGCGCGCTCCGGCCACGAGTCGTGCGAGAAGAAGGCGAGCGTGATCCGCGCCATGTCGTCGTCGGACACCGGCGCGTCGCCGTCGAGGGTCACGAATTCGAGTCCGGGCGAGATCTCCCGCATCCGATCACCGTGCCGGGCGGCGAAGTCGTCGGTACAGAACAGCACGTCGCTCATCGGTGCGAGTGTGCCAGACCCGCGTGCCAACCGGTGTCTGACACCCGATGGCAC
>NZ_BAOL01000018.1 GCF_000350145.1 Ilumatobacter nonamiensis YM16-303
GCGCTCCGTGCGCGAACTGTTCACGAGATGCCGGGTTGTCGGCCGGGCCCGGGTCAGGCGGTGGCGGCGAAGCCTTGCTCGAGATCCGCGAGGATGTCGTCGATCGACTCGAGCCCGACCGACAGGCGGACGAGGCCGGCCGTGACCGCGCTCGCTGCCTGCTCCTCGGGCGTGAGCTGGCTGTGGGTGGTGGACGCCGGGTGGATCACGAGGCTGCGTGCGTCACCGATGTTGGCGACATGGCTGTGCAGCGTGAGGCCCTCGACGAACTTCTTGCCCGCCTCGTGGCCGCCCTTGATCTCGAACGCGAGGACCGATCCGTAGCCCTTGCCGCCGCCGAGTTCGGTCGCCCGGTCGTGCCACGGGCTCGACGCCAGGCCGGAGAAGTTGATCGACTCGACCTGGTCGTGGCCGTCGAGGAAGTCAGCAACGGCCTGCGCGTTCGACCAGTGCCGTTCCATCCGCAGGCTCAACGTCTCGAGTCCCTGCAGGAACATGAACGCGTTGAACGGTGAGATCGCCATGCCGATGTCCCGCAGCAACTGCACGCGCGCCTTGAGGATGAACGACCCGTGGCCGAGCGCCGGCCAGTAGGCGAGGCCGTGGTAGCTCGGGTCTGGTTGGTTGAAGTTCGGGAACCGCTCTGCGTCGCCGTAGTCGAACGTTCCCGCGTCGACGATTGCACCGCCGATCGACGTGCCGTGACCGCCGATGAACTTGGTGAGGCTGTGCACGACGATGTCGGCGCCGTGCTCGAGCGGCCGGATCAGATACGGCGTCGCGACCGTGTTGTCGACGATCAACGGAACACCGACGTCGTGCGCGATTCCGCTGACGCCGCGGATGTCGAGCACGTCGTTCTTCGGGTTCGGGATCGATTCGCCGTAGAAGCACTTCGTGCGGTCGGTGGCAGCGGCGCGCCACTGTTCGAGATCGTCGGGATCCTCGACGAAGGTGACGTCGATCCCCATCTTCGGCAGCGTGTAGTGCAGCAGGTTGTAGGTACCGCCGTAGAGCGACGGTGACGCGACGACGTGATCACCGGACTCGGCGAGGTTCAACACCGCCAACGTCGACGCGGCCTGACCGGAGCTGACCGCGAGTGCGCCGGGAAGGCCGATTGCCGTGACGCAGCCTCCTTCGAGCGCGTTCAGGCGTGCCTCGAGGGCGCCCTGCGTCGGGTTCATGATGCGCGTGTAGATGTTGCCGACCTCGGCGAGCGCGAACAGGTTCGCGGCGTGGTCGGCGTCGCGGAACTCGAATGACGTCGTCTGATAGATCGGAACCGCGCGGGCCCCGGTGGACTCGTCGGGATCCCCCCCGACATGGATCTGCTTGGTTTCGAATCCCCAGTTGTCGCTCATGCCGCAGAACCCTACGGCACAAAATCCCGACCCGTAAAGTCAGGTTTTCCTGCCGGCGCATCGTTCGAAAACGAACTCGTCGCGCTTCCACCCGGAACCCGGGAAGAAGCGCGACGAGAACGAAGTGCTGGTGCGTCGGACGAGCGTCAGGAATCTCCGCCGGAGGCCTCGGCGACCTTCTGCTTGCCGGCGTTGATGAACGGCATCATCGCCCGCAGCTCGGAGCCGATCTCCTCGATCGGGTGCGTCTTCCCGGCTTCCTGCATCCGGTGGTAGTTCTCGCGACCCGACTCGGACTCGGCGACCCACTCGTCAGCGAACTGTCCGGTCTGGATCTCGGTGAGAATCTTCTTCATCTCGGCCTTGGTGGAGTCGGTGACGACGCGTGGGCCGCGGGTGAGGTCGCCGTACTCGGCGGTGTCGGAGATGCTGTACCGCATGCCGGCGATGCCTTCCTCGTACATGAGGTCGACGATCAGCTTGACCTCGTGCAGGCACTCGAAGTACGCCATCTCCGGGGCGTAGCCCGCCTCGGTGAGGGTCTCGAAACCGGCGCGAACGAGCTCGGTGAGGCCACCGCAGAGGACGGCCTGCTCACCGAACAGGTCGGTCTCGGTCTCCTCCTTGAACGTGGTCTCGATCACACCGGCGCGGGTGCCACCGATCGCATCGGCGTACGACATGGCGACGGCGCGAGCGTTGCCGGTCGCGTCCTGTGCCACCGCGATGAGCGACGGGACGCCGCCGCCTTCGGTGAACGTGCGGCGCACCAGGTGACCCGGGCCCTTCGGAGCGATCATGATCACGTCGACGCCCTCGGGAGCCTGGATCCGGTCGAAGTGGACGTTGAACCCGTGGGCGAACGCGATCGCGTCGCCCTCGTCGAGGTTCGGAGCGATGTGCTCGTCATAGATCTTCTTCTGCTCGGTGTCGGGGGCCAGGATCATGATGACCTGGGATGCCTTGGTGGCGTCGGCGATCGACATCACCGTGAGGCCGGCCTCCTCGGCCTTGGCGACCGACGACGATCCGTCACGCAAGCCGACGACGACGTCGACACCCGACTCCTTCATGTTCAGCGCGTGGGCGTGACCCTGCGACCCGTAGCCGATGACGGCCACCTTCTTGGAGCGGATGATCGAGGAATCGGCGTCCTCGGCGTAGTACACGGTGACGGCCATGGTCAGCCTGCCTTTCAATGGATCGGTGTTCGGTGTTCGTTGTTGGATGATCTTGGGGAGCGCGCCCGCGCGGTGAGCGCCAGCGAGCATGCATGGCGCCAAGGGCGATCAGACTCTAACCGCGGCCGTTGGTCCGAGCCCTTGACGATCGGTTCGTCTGCTAGTTCGCGACGCGGAGTCGCGCACCACGGTCGAGCTTGGGGAGCGCCACTCGTCCGGTGCGTTGCAGCTCCACGATGCCGTACGAGTCCAGCAGTTCCTCGAAATCGTCGAGCTTGTCGGGATGACCCTCGAGGCTCAGCGTGAGATTGTCCTCGGACACCGCGATGATCTTGCCCTCGAAGATCTGCGTCAGGGTCTGCACCTCGCCACGTGCCGCTCCCGCCGCCTTCACGGTGGCGATCATCAACTCACGCTCGACGCTGTGCGTCGGATCGAGCTCGGAGATCTTGATCACGTCGATCAGCTTGAAGAGCTGCTTCGTGACCTGTTCGAGAGGGGCCGAGTCGAGGTCGACGACGATCGTGATCCGGCTCATCCCCTCCTGCTCCGCGGGAGCGACGGCGAGTGAGTAGATGTTGTAGCCACGGCGAGCGAACAGACCCGACACGCGGGCGAGGACGCCCGGACGGTTCTGGACCAGCACGGAGAGGATGTGGTGGTTGAGGTCGGTCGTCGGGTAGGTGTTCGACCCGTAGTCGCGAACGCGGCTCATGAGAGGTGCTCCTTCCGGTCTTGCTGCGTGGGGTGCAGGATCACGTCGTCATTGCTCGCTCCGGCCGGAACCATCGGGAACACGCCCTCGGCGGCTTCGGTGCGGAACTCGACGACGACCGGGCGATCGTTGATCGAGTTCGCCTTCTCGATCGCCGGGCCGACCTCCTCGGGCGACTCGACACGGATCGCCGCGCAGCCCATCGACTCGGCCATCATCACGAAGTCGGGCAGCGCCGACGAGTCGAGGAACACCGACGAGTAGCGCTCGTCGTAGAACATCTCCTGCCACTGGCGGACCATGCCGAGGTAGCTGTTGTTCAACAGAGCGACCTTGATCGGCAGTCCTTCGAGCGATGCGGTCACGAGTTCCTGTGCCGTCATCTGGAAACAGCCGTCGCCGTCGATCGCCCACACGGTGCTGTCGGGCTTCGCGGCTTTCGCACCGATCGCGGCGGGGATCGAGAAGCCCATCGTGCCGAGACCACCGGAGTTGACCCAGGTGTACGGATCGTTGAAGTGCCAGTACTGCGACGCGAACATCTGGTGCTGACCGACGCCCGAGGCGACGATCGTCTTGTCGGGCGCATGGTCACGCAGTTGCTCGATGCAGAACTGCGGCTTCAGAGCGGCGCCCGGCTCGGATGGCTCGTAGGTCATCGGGAACTGTTCCTGCCAGCCCGACACCTTGCTCTTCCACGCTCCGGTGTCGGCTTGCGTGACCCCGCTGTCGAGCAGTGCACGGATCTGGACGATCATCTCCTCGATCACGAGGCGGGCGTCGCCGACGATCGGGACGTCGGGCCGACGCACCTTGCCCTGTTCGGCTGGATCGATGTCGACGTGGATGACCTTGGCGTTCTGGGCGAAGGCGTCGACCTTGCCGGTGATGCGGTCGTCGAAGCGTGAGCCGAGTGCGATCAGGAGATCGGCCTTCTGCATCGCGGTGACGGCCGTGGCGTTGCCGTGCATGCCCGGCATCCCGAGGTTCAACTCGTGGTCATCGGGGAACGCGCCGCGGGCCATCAGGGTGGTGACGACGTGGATGCCGGTCAGCTCGACCAGCTCCGCGAGCGCCTCGGCCGCACGGGCCTTGAGGATGCCGCCGCCGGCGTAGATGACCGGCTGCTCGGCCTCGAGGATCAGCTTCGCTGCCTCCTTGACCATTCGGGGATGGCCCTTCATGTTCGGCCGGTACCCGGGGAGGCTCGCGAGCACTTCCTCGTCGGTCGGCCAGTACCACTCCATCTCACCGACGAGCACGTCCTTGGGGACGTCGACCAACGTCGGACCGGGCCGACCCGTCGTGGCGATGTGGAACGCCTGACGAATCGCCATCGGCAGACTCTGGCTGGTCATGACGAGTTCGTTGTGCTTCGTGCACGACCGGGTGATGCCGACGGTGTCGCACTCCTGGAAGGCGTCGGAGCCGATGGCGGCCGTGGGGACCTGCCCGGTGATCGCGACCATCGGGATGGAGTCCATGTAGGCGTCCATCAGCGGCGTGACGAGGTTGGTCGCCGCGGGGCCGGAGGTGACCATCGCGACGCCCGGCTTGCCCGACACGTGGGCGTACCCCTCGGCCATGTGGCCGGCACCCTGCTCGTGGCGCACGAGCACGTGACGGATCGACGACTCGAGCAACGGGTCGTACGCCGGGAGGATGCATCCGCCCGGGTAGCCGAACATCGTGTCGACCCCTTCCATTTCCAGGGAACGGATCAGGGCTTGCGCCCCGGTGATCCGTTCGCCCTCCGGGTGCTCCTTCGTGGCGGGAGTCGGAGTGGAATCGCTGGTGTCTGTCGGTTGTGCGGTCATCGGTGATGCCTTTGTTGGGTGCGGTTCGGGTTCAGTGTGGTGGGAGGAAGGCGCTTCGACGCCGAAACGGTGCCGAAAAAGCAAACGACCTCCCGGCTGGGAGGTCGAGGCACGCGCAGAGGTGGGTCGGCGCGCGCTAGTGAATGAGTACTACGGACAGGTTGGTCGACTCGCTCACGCCCCACATCCAACCACGCGATCACGCCCAACGCAAACCCCATCACCGCCCCTCCCCCGTTTGCGTTGCACTTTTGGCTCTCCGTGCAGCCAGAACTGCAACGCAAACGGGAAGAGCGGGTGGAGCGGGGAGGGAGGGTGGTGGTGATTCAGGTGAGGGTGACGACGCCTTGGAGGGCGGCGGCGGTGAGGGTGTTCTCGAGCAGGCTGGCGATGGTCATCGGGCCGGTTCCGCCGGGCATCGGGGTGATCCAGCCGGCGACTTCGGCGACGGGTTCGAAGTCGACGTCACCCACGATCCCCGCCTCGGTGCGCGACACGCCGACGTCGATCACGGCGGCGCCGGGCTTGACCATGTCGGCGGTGATCATCCGCGCCTGGCCGGCGGCCGCGATCACGATGTCGGCCTCGCGGACGACGCCGGCCATGTCGGCGGTGCGCGAGTGCGCCATGGTGACGGTGGCGTCGGTGCCCTTGCGGTTGAGCAGCAGCGACAACGGCAGACCGACCAGCGTCGAACGACCGACGACGACCGCGCGGCGGCCACTGATGGGCACGTCGTACTTCTCGAGCAACCGCATCACACCGAGCGGCGTGCAGCTGACGAGTCCCGGACGACCGCGCACGAGTCGACCCATCGAACGCTCGGTCAGCCCGTCGACGTCCTTCTCCGCCGGGATCAGATCGAGGACGGGTTCGGGGTCGAGCCCGTCGGGCAACGGCAGTTGAACGAGGATGCCGTGGACCGAATCGTCGAGAGCCAACGAACGCACGACGGTCTCGACCTCGGCCTGCGTCGCCGACGCTGGAAGCGACTCGTGGCGCGACACCATCCCGGCCTCCGCGGCCTTCTTGTGCTTGGAGTTGACGTAGCGCTGCGACGGTCCGTCGTCACCGACGAGCAGCGTCGCGAGGCAGATGTCGGGAGAACCGAGCTCCTCGATCCGCTGCGCCAGCCCCGCGACGACCTCGTCGCGCAGCGCGTTCCCGTCCATCCTGATCGCAGCCATGGCCGCGGACGTTACACAACGGGTCTGACCCGTTACGCAACGCCTCGACGAGACGCTTGCTGCTGCGGTACCCCGTTACGTATCGGGTCAGACCCGTTGCGTACCGATCAGCCGGCTTCGGAGTGGGTAACGGGCTGTTCGCCCATCCACTCGCGGAGGGTGTTCTTCAGCTTGGTCTGCTGGATGAACAGGTCCTGCTCGGCGGGTGAGTCTCCGGCGGCCTGCGGGGCCTTCAGGTAGAAGCTCAGCCATTCCTGAACGCCGGACGAACCGGCGCGGTGGGCGAGGTCCATGAAGAGCGCGAGGTCGAGCACGATCGGGGCGGCGAGGATCGAGTCACGGCAGAGGAAGTCGACCTTGATCTGCATCTCGTAGCCGAGCCAGCCGAAGATGTCGATCGCGTCCCAGCCCTCCTTGTTGTCTCCACGCGGGGGGTAGTAGTTGATCCGCACGACGTGGTCGATGTTGCCGTACAGGTCGGGGTACACCTCCGGCTGGAGGATCCCGCCGAGCACGCCGAGCTTCGACATCTCCTTGGTCTTGAAGTTCTCGGGATCGTCGAGCACCTCGCCGTCACGGTTGCCGAGGATGTTCGTGGAGTACCAGCCGCGCATGCCGAGCATCCGGGCCTTGAAGCCGGGGGCGAGCATCGTCTTCATCAGGGTCTGGCCCGTCTTGAAGTCCTTGCCGGCGATCGGAACACCGTTGCGCTTGGACAGCTCGATCATGCAGTCGAGGTCGGTGGTCAGGTTCGGTGCGCCGTTGGCGTAGGGGACGTCGGACTGGAGGGCGGCGTAGCAGTAGATCTGCGACGGCGAGATGTTCTCGTCGTTGTCGCGCAGGCCCTGCTCGAACGCTTCGACGCTGTCGTGCACGGCCGTCGGCTCCTGGTACGCCTCGGTGGAGCCACACCACACGATGACCATGCGATCACAGCCGTTCTCCTCCTTGAAGCGGGCCATGTCGGCGATGAGCGCCTCGGCCTGGTCCCACTTGTTCGGGATGTCCTTCACGCGGACGCCGTCGAGACGGCTGACCCAGCGCTGGTCGAACACGGCCTCCATCGGCACGATGCCTTCCATCTCCTTGGAGATCGCGTCGAGGTCGTTGCCCTGGAGCACGCCGGCGGTCTTGGCGGCTTCCATCGCGTTCGGCGAGATCGGGTCCCACCCGCCGAAGACGATGTCATCGAGTTCCGCGAGCGGCACGAACTCCTTGATCAGCGGGTTGCGGTTCTCCTCCTTGGTGCCGAGGCGGATGTGTGCCATCTGGCTGATCGAGCCGATCGGCGGGGTGATGCCCTGCCGAGCGGCGATCACGCCGGCGATGAAGGTGGACGCAACCGCGCCCATCCCCGGCGTGAGGACGCCGAGCTTTCCGGATGCGGGTGCGATGTCGCGAGTGGTCATGCGAACATCATAAGCTTCGTTTCACTCGACGGGGTGAACGTGAAGAAATACTGAACTAAACTCCGACACGTGCCGCCCTCCGCCCTTCACGCATCGAGCGCCCCGCTTCCGGACATCTCGATCCGCCAGCTGGAGTACCTGATCGCGGTCGCCGACGCCCCCTCGTGGAAGATCGCCGCCGAACGCGTCGGCGTCAGTCCGTCCGCTCTGTCGCAAGGACTCGCGGAGCTCGAACGCCGCGTGGGTGTTCCGATCTTCGAAGCCGACGGCCGCCGGCGACTCCTCCGGACCAGTAGTGCACCCGTTCTGGACCATGCACGGCGCGTCGTCACCGCGACATCCGATCTGACCAACTGGGCCGCGTCGATGAACGCGTCGGCGACCGGTCGCGCTCGCCTCGGGATGATCGACGTGGCCGCCGTCGCCCACTTTCCCGACGTGTTGCGTTCGTTCCGGGCCGACCACGACGGTGTCGACCTCACCCTGTCGGTCGCTCCGTCCCAGGTGTTGCTCGCCGATCTCGAGTCGGGCGATCTCGACGTGGTGGTCTGTGTCGAACCGCCGACCACGCCTTCGGGAATTGCGACCGAGTCGCTGCTCCGCGAGGAGCTCGTCGTGTATGCGCCGCCGGACGAGAAGATCGGCACGCCGGGCACGTGGGGCCCGTGGGTGTTGTTCCCCTCCGGATCACACACGCGGCGCGCGGTCGACGGCTTCCTGTCCACCGTGGGCGCTCCACTCGAGGTGGCCGCCGAGTCACATCAGCCCGACGTGCTGCGCGAGATGGTGCTGCTCGGACTGGGTTGGACCGTGCTGCCGCGCAGCCAGGGCGAGCGGTCACCGGTGGACGTGACCGTCGGGGCCGAACTCGGTGAACGCACGCTGGTCATGGCGCGCCGACGCGACGCGATCGTCGATCCGGCGGTCGACGAACTCGCGAACCGTCTCCGGCGCCGCTCCCCCGGCTGACCCACACCCACCGACCCCGTTCAGGTACCGACGAGGACGTCGTAGGCGCACTCGTGCGCCCCCGCCGTCTTGTGGACCACGCGCCGCACGGTGGCCTCGGGGAGCAGGTCGCTCAGGAAGTCGATCTCCGACGAGCATGCCTGCCGATACCGCTGGGCAACCGGCCACATCGCACAGTGATGGAGATGGATCCGATACCGCGACGCATCCACCCGCTCGCAGTCGGCGAGGTACCCCTGCGCATCGAGCAGTTCGGTCACGATGGCGATGCGATCGTCGGCGGACGCCCCGTCCAACCGCGGGCGAGCATCGTCGACCAGACGGCGCCGACGGCGGTCGAAGACCCGTCGAACGAGATCCGGGTCCTCGTCCGCCATGTGATCGAGGAGGTCGAGCGACAGCGTCGAGTCGGGCGTGGTGAGATACGGGTCGGCGAGTTCGGTGGCGTGGTAGCGATCGGCCGGTCGGCCGCGTCGGCTGCGCTCACGTCGGGCCTCGATGAATCCGCCGGCACGGAGCGCGGCGAGATGCTGGCGGGCCGCGCTGGCCGAGATGTCGAGCGCATCGGCGAGCGCGTCGGCGGTCGTTTCGCCCCGGCGCTTGACCTCGATCAGGACGCGTTGCTGCGTCGGCGACGGCGCGATCGCAACGGCATCCATGTGACGAACGTATCACCGATCGCAAGGTTTTCGCAGTTTTGCAAGGTGCAACTTGCGAAACCGCGGGAAACCTTGATACACAGGGAGTACGACATCGAGCGACCCCGAACCCCGGAGATCCGTCACCACGATTCGATCCCAGGGAGTCGGGACCGGAACTCCCCATACAATCGATGATCACAGCGCTGTCCGACCTCGACGACCACAGGCGCTGACGAAAGGCAAGGCGATGAGCGAAACACTTCGAGAGATCGAGGAACTGACGCAGGCGAGCTACGAGTACGGCTTCAGCACCGACCTCGACACCGACGTCGCGCCTCCCGGGCTCAACGAGGACATCGTTCGCCTCATCTCCGCCAAGAAGGACGAGCCCGAATGGCTCCTCGAGTGGCGCCTGAAGGCTTACGCGGCCTGGAAGGACATGGAGCAGCCCGACTGGGCGAAGCTTAACATCGAGCCGATCGACTACGAGGCGATCAGCTACTGGGCGGCACCGAAGAAGAAGCCGGTGCTCGACAGCATGGACGACGTCGATCCCGAGATCCGCGACATGTTCGACAAGCTCGGAATCCCGTTGCACGAGCAGAAGATGCTCAGCAACGTGGCGGTCGACGCGATCGTCGACTCCGTCTCGGTCACGACCACGTTCAAGGAGACGCTCGCCGAGGCCGGCGTGATCTTCTGTTCCTTCTCCGAAGCGGTCCAGGACCACCCGGAGCTGGTGCGCGAGCACCTCGGCTCGGTCGTCCCCGTGCGCGACAACTTCTTCGCCGCGCTCAACTCGGCGGTCTTCTCCGACGGGTCGTTCTGCTACATCCCGAAGGGCGTGCGCTGCCCGATGGAGCTCTCCACCTACTTCCGGATCAACTCCCAGAACACCGGCCAGTTCGAGCGCACGCTGATCGTGGCCGAAGACGATTCGCACGTGTCGTACCTCGAAGGATGCACCGCACCCCAGCGTGACGAGAACCAGCTGCACGCGGCCGTCGTCGAGTTGGTCGCCAAGGACCGCGCCGAGATCAAGTACTCGACGGTGCAGAACTGGTACCCGGGCGACGAGAACGGCCTCGGCGGCATCTACAACTTCGTCACCAAACGCGGCCGGGCCCACACCGACGCCAAGATCTCCTGGACCCAGGTCGAGACCGGTTCCGCGATCACCTGGAAGTACCCGAGCGTCATCCTGCAGGGCGACCGCTCGGTCGGCGAGTTCTACTCCGTCGCGCTGTCGAGCAAACGCCAGCAGGCCGACACCGGCACCAAGATGGTCCACATCGGTGCCGACACCACGAGCTCGATCATCTCGAAGGGCATCTCCGCCGCCCAGGGCCAGAACACCTATCGCGGGCTCGTGAAGATGATGCGTTCGGCCGAGAACGCCCGCAACTACACCCAGTGCGACTCGCTGCTGCTGGGCAAGGAATGCGGCGCCCACACCATCCCCTACATCGAGGTGAAGAACCCGAGTGCTCAGGTCGAGCACGAGGCTTCGACCTCCACCGTCGGGGAGGACCAGCTCTACTACTGCCGCCAACGCGGCATGACCGAAGAAGACGCGATGTCCATGATCGTGAACGGCTTCTGCCGTGAAGTGTTCAACGAACTGCCCATGGAATTCGCCGTCGAAGCTCAGCGCCTGCTGAGCGTCAGCTTGGAAGGAAGTGTCGGCTGATGCTGCACGTCAAGAATCTCACCGCCTCAATCGACGACAAGCAGATCCTCAAGGGCCTCGACCTCGACGTCGGGGCCGGCGAGGTCCACGCGATCATGGGCCCGAACGGCTCCGGCAAGAGCACGTTCGCGCACGCCCTGGCCGGTCGCGAGGGCTACGACATCGAGGGCACCGTGACCCTCGACGATGCCGACCTGCTGGAGATGGAGCCGGAGGATCGCGCCGCGGCGGGGATCTTCATGGGGTTCCAGTACCCCGTCGAGATCCCGGGCGTCAACAACATGTACTTCCTGCGCACCGCACTCAACTCCGTGCGCAAGGCACGCGGCGAGACCGAGATCGGCGCGCGGGACTTCCTCAAGACCGCCAACGAGGCGATGGCGCTCGTCGACATGAAGGAGGACTTCCTCAACCGCGCGGTCAACGCCGGGTTCAGTGGCGGCGAGAAGAAGCGCAACGAGATCCTCCAGATGGCGGTCATGCAACCGCGCCTCGCGATCCTCGACGAAACCGATTCGGGACTCGACATCGACGCGCTGCGGATCATCGCGGGCGGTGTCAACGCACTGCGCGGGCCCGAGCGTTCGATGATCGTCATCACCCACTACCAGCGCCTGCTCGACTACATCAAGCCCGACTTCGTCCACGTGCTCGTCGACGGACGGATCGTGGAGTCGGGCGACCACACGCTGGCGCTGCACCTCGAAGACCACGGCTACGCCGACTTCGTCAACACCGACCTGAACGACGCACCGGAGCGACCGCTCACCGGAGCGCCTTCGTGACGATCAGCTCGACCGCTCCGGCTGTCGGGGGGACCGACGCGATGGCCGATGCCCGTCTCGGCGCGCTCGATCGGATCGCCGAGCTCGGTCCGCCGACGCGACGCGATGAAGCGTGGCGCTACGCCCCGCACCGCCAACTCGGTGAGCTGACGTTCGGACCGTCGCCCGAGTCAGGCCCATCGCTGTCGGTCGACCTCGACTCGGTCGTTCCCACGCTCTCGGGGCCGCGCATCGTCGTGGTCAACGGTGCGGTCGATCGCGATCGTTCCAAGCTCGCGTCGATCGACGGAATCCGCATCTCGACGCTCGGCGACGCGCTCGCCGAGCGACCGGAGCGGGTCGCTCCACACTTCGAACTCGGAGACGTCGATGACGTGTTCCTCGCGGCCAACATCGCGTTCGGCAACGACGGTGCCGTCATCCACATCGAGGACAACGTCGACCTCGACATCCCGATCCACATCATCGATGTCGCGGTGCCCGGCGACTCACCGAACGGCACCTGCACCGGCGTCGTCGTCCACGTGGGCTCGCAGAGTTCGGCCACGGTCGTCGAGACACGGGTCGGGTTCACCGATGCGTTCGGCGGGTCGAACATCCGCACCTCCGTCACGCTCGATGCCGACGCCACGCTCGAACACATCGTGCTGCAGGACGTCCCCACCGAGCAGATCCATCTCAGCCGGGTCGACGTCACGCAGGGCCTGAACAGCACGTTCCGCGCGCGGTCGTTCAACCTCGGCGCCGCGTACGGTCGGCTGGCCTACACCGTCCACCTGGATGGCGAGGGCGCTCACGCCGACCTGTCCGGGCTGTTCTTCGGATTCGGTGATCAGACGCTCGACCAGCAACTCGACATCACCCACGCCGCACCGAACTGCACGAGCCGTCAGTCGTACCGTGGCGTGCTCGACGACTCGAGTACCGGCGTGTTCAATGGCGGCATCGACGTGAAGCCCGGGGCCGACGGCACCGACGCCGAGCAGTCGAACGACAACCTGCTGCTGTCGAACCGGGCCGAGATCAACACCCAGCCACGGCTCGAGATCCTCGCCGACGAGGTCGCCTGCAAGCACGGTGCCACCGTCGGCCAACTCGACGACACGGCGCTGTACTACATGCGCTCACGCGGGATCCCCGCCGACGAGGCACGTCGACTGTTGATCAACGGTTTCGCCGACCAGGCGGTCGACGACGTGGGCATCGGGGCCGTTCGGGATTGGATCACACACCGACTGGGACACGACGATGTCTGAGCACGTGTCCGACCAGCAGGTCAGCGTGGGCGCCACCAAGGGCTTCACGTTGCCGCGCGAGTGCACGGTCACGATCGTGCCCGCCGGTCACAAGATCACCCTCGCCGAGGGCGAGCGGGTGAAGTTGATGCAGGCGCTCGGCGGCACGGCCACCGTCACCACTGCCGATGGCGAGATGGCCCGGCTCAGCAAGGCCGATTCGGTCGAGTTCGGTTTCATCGACGCCCCGGACGAAGCACCGACCGTTGCGTCCGACGAGCCGTTCAGCGTCGACCGCGTGTGGGAAGCCGCCACGACCGTGTTCGACCCCGAGATCCCGGTCGACATCGTCGAACTCGGCCTCGTGTACCGCGTCGATGCCGACGAACTGCCGAGCGGCGGCTGGAGTGTCGACATCGACATGTCGGTCACCGCCCCGTTCTGCGGCATGGGCGACATCCTCCGCCAAGACCTGCACGACGCGGTCGCCGCGTTGTCCGGCGTCGAGGAGGTCGACGTGAAGCTGGTCCTCGATCCGCCCTGGGACGTGTCCCGCCTGTCCGACGTGGCGCGCCTCGAACTGGGGATGATGTGACCGACTCGGCTGCCGGTTCGATCGCGATCGGCACCGACCCCGGCGCGCCCGCCGCTCCCGACTCCGTCCCGCGCCCGGAGGTCTCCGCTCCCGACGTTCTCGGCGAGGACGTCGACGAGACCGCGATCATGAACGCCCTTCGCGGTGTGATCGATCCGGAACTCGGCGACAACATCGTCGACCTCGGCATGGTCAAGCGGCTCGAACGAGGCGCCGATCGGGCGATGCACGTGACGATCGCACTCACCACGGCTGGATGCCCGCTGCGGGCACAGCTGATGCGCGATGCGAAGGCGCGGGTCGTCTCGCTGCCGGACATCGACACGGTCAAGATCCACTTCGGCGAAATGACGTCCGACGAGCGCAAGGCCGTCATGAACCAGGCTCGTTGGAAGGCGCGTGACAACGCGCTCGACACCGACATCCCGGCCACGGCACGAATCCTCGCGATCTCGTCGGGCAAGGGCGGTGTCGGCAAGTCGTCGGTCACCGCCAACATCGCGGTGCTGCTCGCCGATCGCGGGTACACGGTCGGCGTGCTCGATGCCGACGTCGGCGGGTTCTCGATGCCACATCTGCTGGGGATCGACGGCGAGATCGAAGGTGAACGAGCGGGCGAGGGCAAGACCGTGATGAAGCCCGTCGTGCGCGAGATCGGCGACGGTGTGCTGCACATCGTGTCGATGGGTTCGATCGCCGGAGCGAACGAGACCGAAGCGATCATGTGGCGCGGGATGATGCTCAACCGGGCCGTCCAGCACTTCCTCGAGGACGTCCAGTGGGGAGCGCTCGACTACCTGCTCATCGACATGCCCCCTGGAACCTCCGACATCCAGATGGGCCTCGCTCGGATGCTGCCGAGAACCGACGTCGTGATCGTCACCACTCCGGCGAAGGCTGCTCAGCAAGTCGCTGCTCGCGCCGCCGACATGGCGCGCAAGGGGTTCCTGCGAGTGGCGGGAGTGATCGAGAACATGGGTCCGGTGACGGCAGCCGACGGAACGGTCACGGCGATGTTCGGGTCCGGTGGAGGTCAGCACCTCGCCGACAGCATCGGAGTCCCGCTCCTCGGCTCGATCCCCCTCGACGCGGGAGTTGCGGCGGGCGGCGACTCGGGCCTCCCGGTCGCGCTCGACCAACCCGACAACGCGGCATCCGCGATCTATCGGGAACTGACCGACGTCATCATCGACGACGTCGCTCCCCCGGTGGCGATCGCCGACTGCAGCCTCCGCGGAGCGCTCACCCGAGCCGGCGCCGACATCGAAGGCGCCCGAGAACGAGCCGCCGCCCGCTGAGGTCAGCTGGGGGAGCCGGGTGGTCGCCAGATCCTCGTCGCCGACCCGTCGGGCAACGTGGTCGAACTCTTCGAACCGGCCTCGCGCTGATCACCGATCGCGCCAGTTCGGTCCGTCTTCGGTGACGACGCAATCCAGGAGGACGTCGTGGGGTTCGGTCGGCACGTGGTCGACGAGCTGCGGGGCGAAGCAGACACCGATCGCCGGCACGCCCGGGCGACGACCTGGGAGAAAGCGGTCGTACCAACCTCCACCTTGTCCGACCCGTTCGCCGCGCTCCGTGAAGGCCGTTCCCGGCACCACGATCACGTCGGGCCGATCGGCATCCACACCGTCCTCGGGCACCGCGACCTCCACTCCGCGGTCGGTCGCCCACGTGACCAATCCGGCGAGCTCGACCTCGCCGGGGACGGCCTCGTACACCATCAAGCGGGAGGCGGTCGCCACCGCGTCGAGACCGATGAGATGGTCGACGATGCGTGCGGAGCGCTCGGGCCGATCGGGGAGTTCACGGCGAGTCCGCCGCATCCGATTTCGCATCCCGCGCTTCGAAACGGCGAGATCCTCGTTGGGGACGCCCACGGGTAGCAGCGTACAGTTCGGGAAATGAGTGAGCAGACGAACGAGACCGCCGACGACACGGCATTCGACGCCAACCACTTCCGCAGCGTGATGGGCCACTTCCCCACCGGCGTCACCGTCGTATCGGGAATCGCGACCGACGGCACGCCGCACGGCTTCACGATCGGCTCGTTCACGTCGGTCTCTCTCGACCCACCGCTGGTCGGGTTCCTCCCCCAGATCGACTCCGGAACCTGGGCCGCGATGGCGGCATCGGGCAGCTTCTGTGTGAACGTCCTGTCGGATCAGCAGAGCGACTTGTGCTGGAAGTTCGCCAAGTCCGACAACGATGCGACTCGTTTCGACGGCGTCGACTGGCACGCCGCTCCGTCGGGCTCGCCCATTCTCGACCGAGCCGTCGCCTGGATCGATTGCTCGGTCGAGCACGTGTACGACATGGGCGACCATCACTTCGTGCTCGGACGCGTCGGGGCGCTCGACGCCGACGCCGATCACGACGGACTCCCGCCGGAACCACTGCTGTTCTTCAAGGGCGCTCTCGGCGGCTTCTCGGCCGAGGGTTGAGCCGGCAGCGGGCACTCGGAACCGGGGCAACGATGGACAAGACGACCACGCGCCTCGCGATCGCCGCGGGCGTCGACACCGCGGTCGTCGTCGCGTTCGTCGCGATCGGCCGCAACAACCACGACGAGGACCCTGGCATCGCCGGACTGTTCTCCACGGCGGCGCCCCTCCTGATCGGCCTGGCGATCGGCTGGCTCGTCGCTCGCGCGTGGGACCAGCCGTTCGCGCTGCGGACCGGACTCGTCGTGTGGCCGGTCACGGTCGCCGCCGGGATGATCGTGCGACGGATCCTCGGTGACGGCACGGCGCTCTCGTTCGTCATCGTCGCCACGATCTTTCTCGGCGTGTTCCTCGTCGGTTGGCGCGCGGCGCGCCTGGCGATCGTCTCGCGCCGCCACATCGTCTGAACCGCCCCCTCCCGTCCGCAACGGTCTGCGGTGAGATGTGAGACCACCCGTCGGACCGAATCCTCACCGACGCACAGCACGACTCAGCATTTGTGAGATGTGAGACGACCTGTATGTCGCACATCTCACCGCAACGGGTTCGCGTGCGTCACGGGGTTACGGGGTGACGGTGACGGCGGTGCTGGCGCTGCGGCCGAACACTTCCGGGGCGAAGATCTCCTCGGCGCGGGTCGGCGGGACGACGTACTCCCCCGGCGTGGTCGCACGAGCGACGTACACGTATTCATAGGTCCCACCGGGGAGGATGGTCGCGAACGCCTCGGCGCGATCGTCGCGCAGGTTCTGGTGGTCGTACCACTGACGCCAGAACGACCCGTACGCCGCGTGCGAGGCGGCATCGAATGACTCGGCGGGTACATCGCCGTCCTCCGACTCGAAGGAATCCTCGGGCGGCACGGTCGTCGCCGTCGCCAGTGCAGGGTTCACCGGTTCGAGGCCCGCCGGAAGCGGGTCGATGAGCGCGACGTGCGTGCGCTGAGCATCGGCGACCATCGTGAGCCGAACCCGCACGGTCGCACCCGCCGCGATCTCCCAGGTCCCGTCCTCGCGACGCACCACGTCGTCCGGATCGTCCACCGCCTCGTAGCTGCGCTCCACGACGAAGCCCTCGTCACGCGGGTCGAGTTCGAGATCGTCCGGGGCGTACCGCAGACCGAGGCGGTAGTAGAGGCGACCCTCGCCGTCCTTCGCCACGGCGAGGTCGGTGTCGCCTTCGGCAACGACCTCCGCCATCGGCACGGTCGTCAGTGAGGTGTCCGTCGATCGACCGCGGAAGTCCTCGTCGACCGCGAACGTGTCGCCGAGCCAGGCGCGAGCGACGAAATCGGGATCGACGGACTCGAACGTGTCGAAGTACGAGTTCAAGGCCAACAGGATGAACGAGTTCTCCTGCGCGTTGTTCCACCGACCCTGCGTCTGACCAGCGAGCAGTCCGGTCACGACCTTCGGAACGAGGTCGCTCTCGGGCGTCTCGCTCACGAGCGCGTCGAGCACGATTCCGTCGGTTCGGCGGTCGGAGTGAGCGATCAGGTAGGCGTCCTCGCCGTACTCGGTGGCGAGACTGGCTGCTCCCGCAGTCTCGACGGCGGAGTTGTCGATCGTCGTCTCGATCTCGCTGCGTGCGTCCGGGTCCTCGATCACCGTCCACAGTTGCGCGATCGAATCGAGCTGGAGTGTGTCGTTCACACCCTGCTCGTACAGGTTCAGCGCCTTCGCCGGATCAGTGTCCCCCGCAATCCCGCGGACGTACAGCGCGTAGGCGCTGATGGCATCACGTGTCTCGTCGGAGTACTCGGATGGAATGAAGTCCTCGATCGAGCGGAGATGACCCAGCGCCGAGTCGAGCACGGCCTGATCGACGGCGTAGTCGTTCTGTTGTGCGAGCACGAGCGCGTGGGCGGCCTGGACGGAGACCCACGGGATCGACTCCCGTCCGCGCTGCCAGTACGGGAACCCGCCGTCGTCGTTCTGCAACGCCTCCAGCGCCTCGATGTCGGCGGCGACCTCGGCGTCGAGCTCTGCGGGGTCCGGAAGACCTTCGGCGTCGAACGCGTCGAGCACATCGCGCAGCGCAGCGACCGCCATGATCCGCGAGGCGTACCCGTCGGCGGAGTCGTAGCGGTAGTCGTACAGGTAGAGCACCGCGTCGGTGAGCGCTTGCAGCGCGGTCGACGACGTCGAGATCTCGAGGCCGCCGAAGTCGGGAACGACTCCGGTGGGAGCGAGCACCGGCTGGATGACCGGATCACCGGTGTCGACCACGCCGTACGTGGCAAACGCCTCGGCAGTGGCTGGCGTGTAGACGGGCAGGTCGACCTCGGCCGCATCGGCGAACTCGCCACCGACCGATGCCGCACGGAAGCGAGCGGTCCCGACGTCGGCCGCCGCAGCGGGGAACCGGACCTCGACACGGTCGTTGGGCGGAACCGTCACGCGTCGTCCCGCTCCTCCGGTGAGATCGAGATTGGCGGTTTCCATCGCCACGTCGACCTCGACGGCGCCATCGGTCTGGTTCTGGACGACGACGGGAAGCTCGAACTGGTCGCCGAAGTTCAGGAAGCGGGGTGCCGACGGACGCACGCTGATCGGAAGGCGTGCGGTGAGCGTCGACTCGTCCGAACCGAACCGGTCGGCTCCATCGACGGCGACCGCCATCACCCGGTAGCGGGTCAGGCTGTCGGGAAGGTCGACGTCGACATCGACGGAGCCATCGGCGCCTGTCCGTTCGTTCGGTGCGAACACCGCGAGCGCGTCGAAGTCGACCCGAACGTCGATCGGAGCACCCTCGGCGCTCGCAGACTCACCCGCCGCATCCGCGGTCGCCGCCGGCGCGTCGGCGACCTCGACCGACGACGTCTCGTCGCCGTCGAACTCGGCGGAGTCTTCGGCCGACTCCTCTTCCATCGCCTCGGTCGTCACCCCGGCGTCGTCACCGCCGGCGCGACCGGCGTCGCCCGCGAACACGTCCGGGTTGGCCAGGATGATCGAGTCGCGGAGCAGTTGGGCGTCGAGCTGGCTGAACAGCGGTTGGTAGAACGTCTCCAACGGGTCGGGAAGTTCGTACCCGGTCAACGACAGCACGGCTTCGTCGACCACGATCACGGCGACTCCGGCATCGGCCACGGGCTCGCCATCCGGACCGGCCACGGCGACCGACACCGTCGTGCTCTCCCCCGGCTCGAGATTCTCCGTCGCCGGGGTTGCCGCAACGTCGAGCGTCCGGGTGGCGGGCGGGATCTCGAGCTGGATCTGTCCGGACGCATACGCCGGTTGCATGGGAGCGTCCGGAAGCGGGGTGCCGTCATCGGCGACTCGTTCGTCCGCGCCCACCATGTCGACTCGGACCTGGAGCGACGGGACGTCGTCCTCCTCGATCGGAATCGTCACGACGGCGCTGCCGTCCGGAGCGTCGAACGCCTCGACCGATGCGATGCCGGCTCGCGTCACCGTGACCAAGCCCGAGGCCGGGCTGAACGGTGCCTGCACGAGCAGCTCGGCCGTGTCCCCGGGACCGTGGAACTCGGTATCGGGAACGATCGCGACGTCACCACGGGTCAGATCGCGCGTCGGACGTGACGTTCCTCCGCTGACCCACTGCGTGTACACGGCGCGGTTCGAACGACCGTCGTCGTCGGTGACGATCGCCGTGATCTCGTACTGGCCACCGACGTCGGTGGCAAACTCGCACCGCATCGCCTCGTCCGGTGCGTCGTTCGTGACCGCGGCGGTCGACGTGATCGTGCACGTCTGCTCGTCGACCAGCTCCTCGACGTACTCGCCGCTCTCGAAGCTTCCCTCGAGGCGTCCGACGGTCACCTCGAACTCGCGGCCCGCCACCGGCTCACCGTCGACATCGACGACCGTGGTGTCGATGACGATCGGCTCGCCCTGCTCGACGAACCCGCGATCGCTCCGCAGTCCGACGTAGTACCGAGCCGGGTGGACGACGAGATCGGTGCGCGACGCAATCGCCTGTCGGTTCACATCGAAGACGGTCGCCTCGGCCGTCACCGACGTCGGCTGATCGACCAACTCCTCACCGTCGTCGTCACTGGCGGGACCCGGGATGTCGTCGAAGTCGATCTGCAGCAGGTGGGTACCGGATGCGTCCGTGCGGCCGACGTACCGCTGGAACCGCGGGTCGACGAAACCGGGCCCGCAGTCGAAGCACGGTTCGATGAAGGGCTCGTCGCCGACGTCTCCGCCGAACACGTCGCCGAACCACCATGGGTTCCAGACGCCGAACGAGAACTCATCCCAGCTCGGCGGGTCATAGGTGGTTTCGGTCGCCGTCACCAGCCACTCGACTTCGGCATCGCCGAGCGGGCCCCCGGCGAAGTAGTCGGCGTCGGCTGCGACCGTCGCCGGGTCGACGATGTAGTGCGGCGCCACGGATTCGGTGCGCACATCGACTTCGTACTCCGGCGTGCGGAAGTCCTGGACCTGGAATTCGTGTCCGAATCCGGCACGGACCTCAGCGGCGTCAGGCGAATCGACCAGTTCGAGGTTCACGAACGCGGGGCCGGCGTTGGCCCCCTCCGGGACGTCGAGCGAGATGTTGAAACCCCCGAGTGCGTTCACCTCCGTCGCCCCCGCACCGATCTCGGCTCCCTGCGCGTCGAACGCCGAGTAGCGAACCGTGGCTGGGCCATCGACGAGCGCGAGCTGTGCGTCCTCGGCGGTCAGCTCGCGGATCAGACCGGTCATCCGGACCGTTTCGCCCGGTCGATAGATGCCGCGATCGTCGATCACGTACCAGCGGCGCTCGGTGCCCCGATCGAACGACTCCCAACCGTTGAACCACTGCGACGGCACCATCACCGTCCGGTCACCGGCGGTGACTTCGAGACCGTCGACCGGCTGCGTGAGTGGGATGCGCGCGATCCCGTCCGCGTCGGCGGTGACGGTGTCGGCACCGTTCGGCTCGATCGTCGCGTCGGCGATCGGCTCGCCGGTGAGCAGGTCGGTGACCCAGACCAGCAGTTCGTCGTTCGTGATGAACACGTCCGCCGCGATGTCGGCCTGCTGGACCCATGTGGTGCTCGGCCGGTTGGACCAGTAGTCGTCGCTCGTCGGGTCGACGCCCGGGTCGGGTTCCACCTGCAGCACGATCGGTCCGCCGGACTCGTCGAACGCCGAGGTCAGGTCGACGATGGTCTCCGTGACGGTGTCCTGTTGCGCATCGACGTCGACGGTGGTCTCCACCAAGACCGGCCAGTCCGGACCGTCGGGCCGCGTGTCCGAGTAACTCGACTCCAGGTAGGCACGGAACTCGCCGTATTGCGACGGGTCGACCTGCCACGCCGTGACCGCGAGGCGGTCGTGGTTCACCGTGGTGTAGCCGAGTCCTGGCAATTCCGCGAACGGATCGGTCGTGACGAACTCACGGTCGGGACCGATGAAGAACGGTCGGGCATCGCCGACGTCGAACTCGGTTTCGTACTGCTCACCGAGTTGCTGGCCGAAGACGTCGACGAGTTCGGGGGCGAGTGTGACGGTGTACGTCGTGTTGCCCGCCGTGGCGCCGCTGATCGAGAGGAACGACTCGAACTGATCGACCCGCAGTCCCGGCACGGCGGGCTCGACGGTGATCCAGTCCGGGTCGAAGACCTCGGGATCGAGCGGGTTGCTGAGGTTGATCTCCCAGGAGGCCGATGGCGGGCAGTCGTCGAAGCACTCGGCCCGGACCACGTCGAGGGGAGGGAACGTGCTCCCGTCGATGCGGAACGCCTCGTCATTCGTCCGCGGGCCCTCGAGCGACGGGAGGTCGGGTCCGATCTCGATGTCGATCGTCGTGTCGGGTTCGAGTTCCGCAGTCGGCACGAACGCCACGGCCCGTCCGTCGAGCGCACGGTCGACCGCCGCTCGTGCATCTGCGTCGGCGGCAACTTCCTCCTCGGAAGCAAGGCGCACGTCGTCGACCTCACCGGCACCGAAGTCGATCAGTTCGACCACCGCGTCCGGGTCGACCCGCTGGTCGAACATCGCGACGAAGACCGGGTCGAGTCGAGTCGAACCGCTCAATCCGCTCAGCTCGGTGATCGTGACCGCCGGCGTCGAGAACTCGAACGACACCTCGTCGTCCAACTCGGCGCCATCGGCGGACTCGGTACCGGCCGGCACCGTGACCGTGTAGTCGGTCGAAGCCGGAAGTCGATCGAGGCCCTCGTTGCCATCGGCTGCCGTTGGCGCATCGCTGTCGGGCACGACCTCGAATCGAAGAGTACGGGTGCCGATCCATCGCCACCGCCCCTCGACGCCAGCGGTCTCGGCAATGTCCGGAGTGATCGACACCGGCACGTCGGTCTCGTCGAGTTGGTCGAGCGTGCCGAGTTCGACCATCGGCTGATCGAACGTGATCGCGACGAACGGTGCCACCCCCACGTCGCCCTCGGGCTGGAACCGCACGACCTCGAGGGGACCGTCCGCAGAGGTGTCGGTCGGGGCGTCGTCCGGGGCGCCGGTCGACGCCGGGAACGGCGCGTCGACGGTCTCGCCGACGACCGGCGGCTGGAGTGACTCCGTGGGCCGCTCGAAGTCGGAGACATCGGTCGAGGGCAGGTCCCACTCGGGCAGGCGATCGAGCACCGCGGCGACCTCGTCGTCGGTCAGCGGTGTTCCCTCGACGACGGTCACGCTCTCGCCCGATTCGTCTCCGGGACTCCCTTCGCTCAGCCGGAGTCCGACGTACGCATCGCCGGCACCGACGGGATCGGCGAATCCGTTCGCCACTTCCTGGCCGGATCCACCGTCGGCCGGGGCGTTGGCCGGCGTGTTGCTCGCGCCGTGGACCGTGGTCGTGGGATCGCTCGACGGATCGGGATCGTCACCGCCGGTGCAGGCCGCAGCGGTCACCGCAAACGCGGCGAACAGAACCGCCCATCGTGTCGATCGCTGCGTGCCTCTCATCAATTCCGCTCCCCCGAATCTCGCGTGCATCACGCTACGGCGCGTGGTTGCCGATGTGGATTGGACGTCGGCCGGGCCCCATCGGTTCCCGATATGTTCCGACAGCGTGGCATCGAATGGACTCCGACTCGGGATCGACTTGGACGGCGTGGTCGCCGACTTCAATGCGGGATGGATCAAGCTCCATCGCGAGGAGTTCGGGAGCGACCTGCATCCCTCGATGGTGCAGACGTGGGACGGGCTGGCCGAACTCGGTGGTTTCGACGACATGCCCGCGTTCTGGGCCTGGGCCAAGGGAAGCGACCTCCGGCCGTCGATCTTCCGTCACCTCGAGCCGTTCCCCACCGCCGTCGACACGCTCCGGCGCCTCCGCGACGAAGGGCACTCCATCGTCGTCATCACGACCAAGCCGCAGTGGGCGATCACCGACACCTTCCGATGGTTGGCCGACAACGAGATCCCGACCCGCGAAGTCCACATCAGCGACGTCAAGTCCGAGGTCGAGTGCGACATCTACCTGGACGATTCGCCGCACGTGCTCCCCGACCTGATCGCCAACCGCCCGAACGCAACCGTGTGCCGCTTCGTCCGACCGTGGAATCATCCCCTGGACGGTGCGACCGACGTCGGGAGTTGGTCGGCATTTCACACGCTCGTCACCGAGCGATCATCGGGGTCGTGACGCGCCGGGGAAGCCCGCCGACTAGCGTTCCCGGTGCACCCGTTCTGCGCGCGACCACTCCGAGGTCGAAACATCTCGATCTCGACAATGGCCGTCGTCGAACGTCAGGTGCACCACCCACATGGACATCGACGGCGGCGTGAACGACGGCGGTGACCGATCCCAACCAGACATCGAAACGGAAGCGTGAACATGAACCGACGAAACCTGGTCGCACTCGGAGCCGCGGGGGCCTTGGTCCTCGCAGCCTGCGGGAGCGACGACGACAGCAGTAGCGAGACGGACACCACCGAGGCGTCGAGCGACACGGAGGCCGCCGAGGAAGAGGCAGCCACCACCGAGGCGATGGAAGAGGAATCCGAGACCACGGAGGCGATGGAGGAGGAATCCGACACCACCGAGGCGATGGAGGAAGAGACCGAGAGCACCGAGGCAGCGGGTGAAGAGTCCGCAGCCGAGACCCCCGAGGATTGGCCCGACGACATCGTCTTCACGCTGACCCCGTCGCAGGAGACCGGCGGCCTCATCGAGACCGCTCAGCCGCTCGCCGACATGCTGGCCGACGAACTCGGCATCGGCGTCGAGGCACTCGTGCCCACCGACTACGCCGGCGTGATCGTCGCGCTCGAGTCCGGCCAGGCGCAGGTCGCCGGTGGCCTCGGACCGCGCCAGATGGTGCAGTCGGAGGAGCAGGCCGGTGCCGAGCTGATCCTGCAGTCCGAACGCTTCGGGTCCCTGCTGTACGTGACGCAGTGGTTCACCAACGATCCCGACACCTATTGCGAGGACGAGCCGGTCGCCGACGAAGAGAGCGGCTACCTGTTCTGCAACGGCGTGCTCGATGCCGATGGCGATGCTTCCCTCGGCCCGATCGGCCAGGATCAGCTGACGAACGTCGAGGGCCAGACCGTGGCCTTCGTCGACCAGGGCTCCACCTCCGGCTACGCGATCCCCGCCCTCCAGCTCTCCGAGGCCGGCGTGGACCCGATCGACGGGATCGACGCCCTGTTCGCCGGTGGCCACGACACCGCAGTGCAGGCCGTGTACGACGGCGACGCTGCCGTCGGCGTGTCGTTCAACGATGCTCGTGACGAGTTGGTGGAGCAGGTTCCTGACGTCGGCGAGCAGGTCGTCGTGTTCGGCTGGTCCGGACCGATCCCGAACGATGGCTTCGCCGTCGCCGGAGACCTGCCCGATTCGCTGGTCACCGCGATCAGCGATGCGTTCGTCGCGATCGCCGGCACCGAAGAGGGTGCAGCCGTACTCAGCGAGCTGTACTCGATCGACGACCTGGTCCCCGTGAACTCGGCTGACTACGACGTCATCCGTGACCTCGAGACGGAGCTGGGCGACGTCCTCGAGTGATCCCACGCTGATCGACCGGTTCGAACGGGAGGGTGCCGCACATCAGCGGCGCTCTCCCGTCGCCGGTTCGGCCGGCTTCGAGCCGGTCACCCCAGTTCTCCGAATGTGAAACGAGTACCGCCGTGATCCGATTCTCCAACGCTTCCGTCACCTATCCGGGTGGTGTGCAGGCAATGCGCGATCTCGACCTGACGATCGAGCCGGGCGAGTTCGTCGTGATCGTCGGGCTCTCGGGGGCGGGAAAGTCGACCCTGATCCGTGCCGTCAACGGGCTGGTTCCCCTCACGTCCGGGCAGTTGCAGGTCAACGAGCGTGACGTCACCACGTTGAATCGCTCCGGCATGCGCGATCTGCGCTCCGAGGTCGGCATGATCTTCCAGGGGTTCAACCTGGTCGACCGCACGACCGTACTGAAGAACGTCCTCATGGGTCGGCTCCACGAGGCACCCACGTGGCGCACCCTGCTCGGCCTCTACTCCAAAGCCGACGTCCATCTTGCCGCGCAGGCTCTCGACCGGGTCGAGATCATCGACAAGGCCTACGTGCGCGCGTCGAATCTGTCGGGCGGGCAGCGCCAGCGAGTCGGCATCGCACGCGCGCTCGCACAGGAGCCGTCGATCATCCTGGCCGACGAGCCGGTTGCCTCGCTCGACCCGCCGACGAGCCACGTGGTGATGCGCTACCTCCAGCAGATCGGTCGCGAGCTCGGCATCACCGTGATCGTCAACCTCCACTTCCTCGACCTCGCGACGGCATACGCTGACCGGATCATCGGGCTCCGGGACGGTGCGCTCGTCTTCGACGGCCCCGGCAGCGAATGTGACGCCGACGTCTTCGAGAGCATCTACGGCCGGAGCCTGACCGCCGACGACACGATGGCCAAGCAGGCCGCCCTGTGACGTCAGGGCCGGTCGGCGTCGCGTCGCCCGAATCCCGCGTCGACGGCGCAGCTCGCCTCCCGAAGAAGCCCGGGCCGACGCCGTTCACGATCGTCACCACCCTCGGCGCGGTGGTGATGACCGTCGTGACCGCGCGTGCCGTCGGGTTCTCGTTCGAGGGGCTCATCGAGAACCTCACCCGGCCGAACTCGGTCGTCGAAGGACTGCTGAATCCCGACTTCAGCCAGATCTGGTCCGAGCGATCCCGCGCCGCGTTCATCGAGACGCTCCAGCTCGCCGTTCTCGGCACCGTGGCCGGCGCGTCGGTCGCGTTGCCCCTCGCCCTCTGGTCGACCCGGGTCGGGAATCCGAACACGTTCCTCCGGTCGATCGTTCGAATCTTCAACAACATCGTGCGCGCCATCCCCGACCTGCTGTGGGCGCTGATCTTCGTGTCCGCGGTCGGCATCGGTGCGCTCAGCGGTCTGCTCGCGCTGTTCTTCTTCTCGCTCGCCGTGACCACCAAGCTCACGTCCGATGTGCTGGACGGAATCGATCCCGGTCCGGTCGAGGCGGCCAACGCATCGGGTGCCGGACTGACCCAGATGCTGCGCACCGCAGTGGTCCCGCAGATCCTGCCGAGCTACTCGTCGTTCGTGCTCTACAACTTCGAGTTGAACCTGCGGTCGTCCGCGGTGATCGGGCTCGTGGGTGCCGGGGGCATCGGGGAACGCATCGAGTTCTTCCGGTCGCGCGGCGAGTGGGAAGAGATGTGGGGTCTGGTCGTGATGTTCTTCCTCGTCGTCATGATCATCGAGGCGTTCTCGGTCACGCTGCGTCGGAGGCTCGTGTGAGGACCGACCTCTCACGCGGGGCCCCGGTCCGGGCCACCGACCTGTCGGCGAAGGACTGGCCGCAGCTTCCGAAGCCGCCGCGCCAGGTCTTCAAATGGGTGGCCACGACGATCATCGCGGCGATCGTCCTCTGGTCGTTCATCGGATTGGACGCCAAGTGGTCCCGGCTGCTCGACGCTCCAGCCGACCTGTACACGCTCGGCCGACTGATGTTCAGCCAGATGGAGGCCTCCGAGATCCGGCCGTTGATCGGCAAGATGTGGGAGTCGATCTCGATCGCCTGGATGGGCACGTTGATCGCCGCGATCTTCGCGGTCCCGCTGTCGTTCTTCGCGGCCGAGAACCTCGTCGGTCGCCCGGTCGCGTGGATCATCCGTCAGGTCCTCAACCTGTTGCGTGCGATTCCGGAGATCATCATCGCCCTGGCCTTCATCCCCGTGTTCGGACTGACGCCGATGGCCGGTGTGCTGGCGATCGGTGTCGGCTCGATCGGCACGCTCGGCAAACTGTTCTACGAGATCATCGAAGGCATCGAACGCGGCCCGATCGAGGCCACCGACGCGGTCGGGGCATCTCGGTCGCAGCGGCTGCGTTGGGGCGTGCTCCCCCAGGTCACGCCCGAGCTGACGTCGTTCATCCTCTACCGCTTCGAGGTCAACATCCGCGCCTCGGCGATCCTCGGCGTGCTCGGAGTCGGCGGTATCGGTACCGACCTCACGCAGGCGATCCGGTTCAAGGAGTGGGGCACGGCCGGTCTCGCGCTGATCATCGTGGTCGTCGGCACGATCGCGGTCGACACGGTGTCGGGGCTCGTGCGTCGTCGCATCGTGCGTGGGCCGGGAGCGTCGTCCGACGGCGGCTCGTTCGAGGCGCACGAGGCCGAGTTGATCGCCGAGTCGGTGAACGACTGATGGCCCGATCCCCCGGCATTCCGATGTTCACGTCCCTGGTGGTGATCGTGCGCTGATGGCCGCTCGATCGCCCGACCAGTTCATTCTCGGCGTCGACCTCGACGGCGTGGTCGCCGATCACACGCGTCGCTTCCGCGACATCCTCGCCGACATCCGCGGCGTCGATCCGGAGACGTATCCGCTGGAACGGTCGTGGGACTTCGGCGAGTGGGATCTCGGTCCGGACGAGTATGCGGTGTACCACCGCGTCGCCGTCATGGAGCACGACATGTTCCGGACGATGGAGATGATCGAGGGTGCCGCCGACACGCTGTGGCGGCTCTCCGACGCAGGCGTCTGGATCCGGATCATCACCCATCGGCTGTACGTGCACTGGGGACACGAGAAGGCGGTCGCCGACACCGCGGCGTGGCTCGACGCGAAGCGCATCCCCTACCGGGACCTGTGTTTCCTCGGAGCGAAACCCCAGGCGGAGGCGCACGCGTACATCGACGATGCGCCACACAACGTGCAGGAGTTGCGCGAGTACGGCAACAAGGTGATCGTGTTCGACCAGCCGTACAACCGGGACGTCGAGGGGCCACGAGCGAAGAACTGGGCCGAGGTCGAAGCGATCGTGACCGATCTCGCCACCGAGCACGTCGGCCGCTTCGAGGCCCAACTCCCCGGCATCGACGCCGGCTCCGACCGCATCGACCGCCGCCGCTGACCCGCCCCCAGCCCGTTCTCGTGATCTGTTCCCGCGCTCCGTGCG
>NZ_BAOL01000017.1 GCF_000350145.1 Ilumatobacter nonamiensis YM16-303
TCCCGCGCTCCGTGCGCGAACAGTTCACGAGAACACCGGGTCGGCGAGCCGGCCGCCGTGATCCGGTGAGGGTCGAACGGCGAACCATGGTCATGAACTTCGACATCGACCGCTACCTGGAGTTGGTGGCGCCGCTCGACGATTCCGACATCGACTACGACGCGTTCCTCACCGACCCACTCGACGAGGAAACGCTGCGCTGCCTGCGGTACATGCACGACGTCGAGTTCCACACGACCTGCTACCTGCGCGACCTCCTGGTGACCGCGGCGCACGATGATCCGGAGATCACCGCCTTCCTCGCGATGTGGAGCTACGAGGAGTACTGGCACGGCGAGGCGATCGCGAAGGTGCTCGACCGCCACGACGAGTCGCACGGACGCCAACGGATCGCCGCCACCCGTCGGCGAGTCGGCCGCGAACGAATGACCACGCTGGCGATGATGCTCGGCTCCGCGCTGAGCGAGCACGTCGTCACGGTGGCGCTGACCTGGGGCGCCGTGAACGAGTGGACGACCCAGGCGGGATACGTCCAACTCGCGAAACGGTCCGGACACCCGGTCCTCGGAGAACTGCTGCGGCGGATCGCCAAACAGGAGGGTCGCCACATCGACTTCTATGCCAGCCAAGCCGCTCGACGTCTCGATGCCTCGGCCGGGGCACGGCGCCTCACCCGACTGGCGCTCCGCAAACGTTGGCGACCGGTCGGCTCCGGGGTGATGCCCGACGTCGAGACCGAGTTCCTCATCGCCCACCTCTTCGGCGGCGACGACGGCGAGTCCATGGCCGCTCGGATCGACCGCCGACTCGCTCGCCTCCCCGGACTCGACCACCTCGGCATCGTCACCTCCGCCCGCCTCAAACTCAGCAACTCGTGAACAGTTCCCGCGCTCCAGGCGCGAACTGTTCACGAGAACGACAGATGGCTGATGCGTGGCTGGCCAGACGGGTTTGACAGTCTGGCGGCCATGAGCTCACTGGAAGTCACGACCGATCCGACCGAGCTGGGATTCGATCCGAAGCGGCTGACCCGGATCGATGACCACTTCGCTCAGTACGTCGCTGACGGCCGACTGGCCGGATGGCAGGTCGTCGTGATGCGCGGCGGAGACGTCGCGCACCACTCGACCCACGGCAAACGCAACCTCGAGACCGGGGCCGACTGGACACCGGACACGATCGCCCGGATGTACTCGATGTCGAAGCCGATCACCTCGGTGGCGGCGATGATGCTGTACGAGCGGGGTCTCTTCCAGCTGAAGGATCCGGTGTCGAAGTTCATCCCGTCGTTCGCCGACACGCAGGTCTACCGGGGCGGATCGTTCCAGGCGCCGGTCACGGAACCGCAGACCGAGCCGATGCGGATCTGGCACCTGCTCACCCACACGTCAGGCCTCACCTACGGATTCCACAACTCCCACGCGACCGACGCGATCTACCGCAACGCCGGCTTCGAGTGGGGCATCCCCGCCGGACTCGACCTGGCCGGCTGCTGCGATGCGTGGGCCGAGCTCCCGCTCGTCTTCCAGCCGGGGAGCGAATGGAACTACGGCGTGTCGACCGACGTGCTCGGCCGGGTGATCGAGGTCGTGTCCGGACAGTCGCTCGACGCGTTCTTCCGCGAGAACATCCTCGATCCACTCGGAATGCTCGACACCGAGTTCTGGGTCCCCGACGACAAGCGCGACCGTTTCGCCGAGCTGTACTTCCGGAACCCGTCGACCAAGCAGGCGACGAAGATGCCGGCCCCGTCGCTGACCGAGAAACCGGAGATGCTCGGCGGTGGCGGCGGGTTGTGTGGCACCGCCGCCGACTACCTGCGCTTCACCCAGATGCTGATGAACGGCGGCGAACTCGACGGGACGCGCATCCTCGGATCCCGCACCGTCGACTACATGACGCGCAACCACCTGCCCGGCCACGCGGACCTCGAGGAATACGGACGCCCGTTGTTCGCCGAGACCACGTTCGACGGCGTCGGCTTCGGGCTCGGGTTCTCCGTGGTGCTCGACTCGGCCGCCAACCGGGTGCTCGGCACCGAAGGTTCGTACTCGTGGGGCGGCGCCGCGAGCACGATCTTCTGGAACGACCCGGCCGAGGATCTGACGGCGCTGTTCCTCACCCAGCTGCTGCCTTCGAGCACCTATCCGATCCGCCCGCAGCTCCAGCAGCTCGTGTACCAGGCCCTCGTCGACTGACTCGTCCGCGCGCTCAGTCGGGGGTCTTGAGTCGGAAATAGACCCAGATCAGACCGGCGATCGCGCCGATGATCAGCAAGATCCGGAGCAGCCACAAGAACGTGCCGAGGAGCGCTCCGCCGAGAAACCACAGGACGAGGATGACGATCAGCCATCCGACGACCGATGCCGCGAGGGAACGAGGTGTGGTCGACTCGGCCATGACGACATCCTAGAAGTCGACCCGAGCCCCGGCTCCTGACCGGGTTCGCCGTGTCACGCGAGGGTGAAGTCGACGCCGCAGATCGTGTGCTGTTGCCCGAGCGCGACCGGATCGGTGGCGGTGAGTGTGACGGCAACCAGCGCGTCGACGGGACCTTCGCGGAACTCCACCGTGGCGTTGTCGAACTGCAGGACGCCGCCGACGAGTTCACAGCCCGTGATGGCGCTCCAGCGAGCTGCCGTGGCCTCCGGATCGCGGCACTGCACGACCACGCCGGCGATGCCATCGACGATGTCGGTTCGCCGCGCTCGCTGCCAGTCGGCGCCCGCCGGGGTCCAGGGTCCGTCCGGGTCTTCCCCACCCGGTTGGAAGTCGATCTCCAGGAACGATCCGCCGGTGTCGGCCGGATGGAGCTGCATGATGAGGTAGCCGTGGTCTTCGTGTTCGAACGCGGTGCGGACACCGAGCGGTCCGAGACGATCGCGCACGGACGCTTGGTCATCGGTGTGGCAGATCACCATGTAGCCACCATCGCCGCCGAGCCGTTCGAGTTGTCGCCCGCCAGCCGTTCCCCCCGTCGTCGGCGACACGACCTCGATGAACTGATGGCCGACGGGCAACACCGCATTGCGCAGGCCGAACGTCGCCACGCCGGGATCATGGAACGCGACCTCGAGTCCGAACGCACCGTGGAGGTCGCCGACGACCTGATCGAGATCGTGCGCGACCAGCGCCACCTGACGCAGACGAATCCAGCTCACGTGAACTTCGGCGCCCGCTTCTCGATGAACGCGCGGAAGGCCTCGGCCGTGTCGGAACTCGCAGCGATCCGCAGGTGCCGCTCGGCCTCGTAGTCGACGAAGTCGCGCAGCGCCATCCGTTCCGCCGCGACGTAGTTCTCCTTCAGGCCGCGCAACGCGCTCGGCGACTTCTTCAGCAGTGCGTCGACGACGTCATCGGTGTCAGCTCGAAACGACTCGTCATCGAACACACGAGCGACGAGGCCGATCGCGAGTGCTTCGTCGGCAGTGATCTTGCGCGGGATGAACGACAGGTCCCGAGCCCGAGCCGCACCGACGAGGCGCGGCAACGACCACGGAATCGCCATGTCTCCGGCAACCGCCACGTCCAGGAACGCGGTGTTGAGTTTCGCCGATGCCGACATCGTCCGGAGGTCACATGCCAGCGCCCACCCGAGTCCCGCGCCGGCGCATGCGCCGTTGATCGCGGCGATCGTCACGGCCGGAATCTCGTGGAGCAACGTCGTCACCTGGAACTCACGGGACGAGAGAACCTCGTCCTCGCCGCCGGTCGTGAAGTGGTTGAGATCAGCACCGGGGCAGAACGCTCGACCTGCACCCGTGAGCACGAGGACCCGCACCGAGGAGTCAGCAGCTGCCGACTGGAGGGCCTCGGCTGCTTCGCGCACCATCCGATTCGTCATCCCGTTCATCGCTTCGGGACGGTCCAGCGTCAGCCGGGCCAGCCCGTCACCGACCTCGTAGCGCAAGGTGGCGAATTCGTTCATCGATCGGGCCGTGGAGAGAACGGCTCCCGTGCGCTGGTCCCCATCCAGGTCAACCTAGTGCCGGGGCGCCGACGAAGGCCGAGACGCAACGTCACATCGAGCAGGGGTGCCGAAGCGCGGGCCGGTACCCCGCCAACTAAGGTCGAACGGTGACTCGTGAGGATGGATACGAGCTCCCGGTACTTCCTGGCAGGCTCCAGCGGCTCGCTGAGGAGTTGGAGGAGGAGGGTCTTCCAGCGCTCGACGGGGCACCCGACCGGGTCGCCGCGCTCGTGGAGTTGGCGTATGCGTTGCGACCACACCTACACGAGGGGCGAGTGCCGTCGTACGGGGTCCTGCTCCCACCGGATTCGGTGTTCTCTCCGCAGATCGAACACGCAGCGCTGAACTCCATCGCCGATCTGATTCCGGCCCATGACCTCGACCTGCAGTTCGCCCGCCGGTTCGCGGACGGTGTCACGTCCTTCGCGGTTCGGTCCCACACCTCGGTCGATCACCTCGCCTGCTTCGCGCGCAACATGGCCGAGGAGTACGACCTCGTCGGCCTGCAGAGTTCGATCGGCGGGCTGATCATCCAGCGCCACCCAGCCGGGCAGGTGCGCGTGTTCGGCCCCGCCGGAGTGGTCCGTTGGAACGGAACGTCCTGGCACCACGACGCACCGATGGACGCATGGATCTCTCGTCTGGCGGAGGTGGCGCCCGGTCTGCCGGTGGACGGGGTTCGCCCCTTGCTGCGGTTCGCGGTCCACAAACTCGGAGGACGCGGGATCGGCGCCACACTGATCTGGCGGCCGACCGACCACGACATCCCGACCCACCGACACGAACCGCTCGTGCGGAACGCACCGCGGCTGCGACTCGATCACATCGGCGAGGAGGCGGCCCTCGCCCAGGCGCTCTCCCAGACCGACGGTGCCGCCGTGTTCGACGGAGACGGGACCCTCACCGCGCTCGCCATCCGCTTGGCACCGTCGCATGCGGCCGAGCGTGCGATCGGGGTCATGAGCGGGATGCGACACACATCGGCGCTCCGGTACTCCCACGACGATCTGGATGCGATCGTGATCGTGGTGTCCGAAGCCGGCCCGGTCACCCTGATGCACGGCGGCCGCGCGATCACGAGCGTCGATCCGACCGAAGAACGAATCGGCTGACCGGCCGATCCGGTCCGCTCGACGGCAGGACCGGATCGGTCAGGGCAGGTTGAGTTGCCAGGTGGCACCGAAGCGGTCACCGACCCAACCGAATCGGGTACTGAACCCGTAGTCGTCGAGCGGCATGAACACCTCGCCTCCCTCTGCCAGGAGCTCGAACAACCGCTCGAGTTCCGCGGCGTCATCGCACTCGACCCACATCGAGATCGCCGGCGTGAAGTCCCAATCGTGCTCGATCGGACTGTCCGCACAACGGAACTCGCTCCCGGCGAGGCGGAACGTCGCTGTCATCACGGTCCCCTCCGGCCCTGGCTGATCCGGCCCGTACCGCACGAGGTCGACCAACTCGAAGTCGTCGAAGACGTCGGCATAGAGGTCGAGCGCTGCGCTCGCACGTCCGTTCTGGAAGGTGAGGAAAGTCTGCAGGCTCTGCGTCATGCGATCGATTCTGACATCCGCGCCCCACGAGGAGGATTCGGTTCACCCTTGACGGCCGAGCTCAGGGCGTGTACTTTACCAACTGGTTGATTAACCATTCGGTACATCTCGATGCCCACTTCCACACTTCCCCGCAGCAGCGACGATCGTCTCGACGAGACGTTCCACGCGCTCGCCAGCTCGACGCGACGAGCGATCCTCGCTCGTCTCGCAACCGGCGACGCCAACGTCAACGAACTCGCCGAGCCGTTCGAGATGACGCTCCCGGCGATCTCGAAGCACCTCAAGGTGCTCGAACGAGCCGGACTGATCACCCGCGGTCGGCGAGCGCAGTACCGACCGTGTGCGCTCGACCCCGAACCACTGGCCGCCGTCGCCGACTGGACCGAGCGATATCGAACGATCTGGGAGAACCGGTTCGATCGCCTCGACGACTACCTCGCACAGCTCCCCGAACCTTCGCCACCGACAACACCATCAGAGACAGGATCCACCGATGACTGACACTGCCGCCTCCGCGAACTCCGTGGTGATCGAACGCACACTCGATGCCCCCGTCGAACGCGTCTGGCAGATGTGGACCGAGGCCGAACACTTCGCCGCCTGGTACGGACCGACCGGTGCTCGCATCCCGACGGCGAACATGGACGTGACCGTCGGCGGGAGCCGGCTGATCTGCATGGAGATGGACACTCCGGACGGACCGATGCAGATGTGGTTCACCGGCGAGTACCGCGAGATCGTCGAGAACGAACGCCTCGTGTACACCGAGTCGATGTCCGACGCGGACGGGAACGTGCAGTCACCGTCGGAGATGGGAATGCCCGCAGATCACCCGACGACGACCGAGATCACCGTCGAACTCACCGACCTCGGCGGGACGACCCGGATGGTGCTCACCCATGCCGGCATCCCCGCCGACTCGCCCGGCGCGATGGGATGGAACATGGCCCTCGACAAGCTGGCCGAGTACGTCACCACGTCGAGCTGAGGAATGCGCGTCGGCAACTGACACCGACGCGCATCTTCAGAGGGTGTTGGTGATCGCTCCGGTTTCGGCGCCCTGGACGAGACGGGCGTACTTGCCGAGGACGCCGGTCGTGTAGCGCGGCGCGTTGGGCTGCCAGCCGTCCCTTCGGCGGGCGAGCTCGGCGTCGTCGACCTGCAGGTCGAGCGTCTTCGAGTGCACGTCGATGAGGATCGAATCGCCATCTCGGACGAACGCGATCGGCCCACCGTCGACGGCCTCGGGGGCGACGTGGCCGATGCAGAATCCCCACGTGCCACCGGAGAACCGGCCGTCGGTGATCAGCGCACAGTCGCCGCCACGACCGGCACCCTTCAACGCTCCCGTGATGGCGAGCATCTCGCGCATTCCGGGGCCGCCCTTCGGACCCTCGTAGCGGATCACGATCACGTCGCCGGCCCGGATCTCTCCCGCGAGGATCGCGTCCATCGCGTACTTCTCGTCGTCGAACACCCGCGCCGGGCCCTCGAAGTGCATCTGGTCGGCACTCAGTCCGGCGACCTTCACCACCGAACCGAGGGGTGCGAGCGAGCCCGTGAGGATGTTGATCCCACCCTCGTCGTGGATCGGCGCATCGAGCGGATGCACGACCACCCCGTCGGGATGGGCAAGGTCCATCTCCGCGAGGTTCTCGGCCATCGTCTTGCCGGTCACGGTGATGCAGTCGCCGTGGAGCATGCCGTGATCGAGCAGGTGCTTGAGCACACCGGGCACGCCACCGACCTTGTCGAGATCGCTCATGTGGAACTTGCCGCCGGGTGTCATGTCGGCGATGTGCGGAACGCGGTCGGCGATCCGGTTGAAGTCGTCGAGTTCGAGTTCGACACCCGCTTCGTTCGCGATCGCCAGGAGGTGCAGCACCGCGTTCGTCGACCCACCGAGCGCAGACGTCAACGCAATCGCGTTCTCGAAGGCCGGTTTGGTCATGATCTGACGGGCCGTGACGCCGTGACGCAGCATCTCGACGACCGCTTCACCCGCCCGGCGGGCGTCGGTCTCACGGCGCGGATCGATCGCGGGCGGCGACGCCGAACCCGGCAGGCTCATCCCGAGTGCCTCGGCGATCGAGCTCATCGTGTTCGCCGTGAACATCCCGCCGCATGCACCCTCGCCCGGACACGCCTTGACCTCGATGTCGTGCAACTCCTGGTCGTCGATCGTCCCCGCAGCGTGAGCGCCGACGGCTTCGAACACCGACGTGATGTCGAGCGCCTTGCCGTTGTGCTCCCCCGGCATGATCGAGCCGTTGTAGACGAACACCGACGCCAGGTCGAGCCGCGCCGCGGCCATCAACATTCCCGGAATCGACTTGTCGCAGCCCGCCAGCCCCACGAACCCATCGAGGCGCTCGGCATGCATCACGGTCTCGACCGAGTCGGTGATCACCTCGCGAGACACGAGCGACGCGCGCATCCCTTCGTGACCCATCGAGATGCCGTCGGACACCGTGATCGTGCCGAACTCCATCCCGAAGCCGCCCGCGGCGTTGACGCCGGCCTTGGCGTGCTCGGCCAGCTTGCGCAGCGTCATGTTGCACGGGGTGACCTCGTTCCACGACGAGGCGATCGCTACCTGCGGCTTCTCCCAGTCGTCGTCACCCATTCCGATCGCGCGGAGCATCGACCGCGACGGCGCCTTCTGCATGCCGTCCGTGACGTCCCGGGAACGGGGCTTGACGTCGACCTGGACGTCGGGTTGGTTCTCGCCGGTGTCGCTCATGGTGGTCGAGAGTAGCGGTGGGAGCGCGCACCGATCCTGGTGGTGCGCGTACCCGCCCGCTCACGGCAGACTGGTGCCATGACCGAGGTCCGAGAAACACGACTGCCGGGGGTCGGCGTCAAGCACGACTTCACCACCGACGACGGCCGCGACGTCGGCGTCCTCGTGCACCGCGACGGTCGCCGCGACATCGTCGTCTACGACGCGGAGGATCCCGACACCTGCTCGATGCAGATCACGATGTCGGCCCACGACACGCGCACGCTCGCCGAACTGCTGGGGACGAGTCAGGTCAATGTCGTCGTCCAGTCCGTCCAGCAGGAGATCGAGGGGTTGGCGATCGAATGGCTGACGATCGAGCCGAATTCCCCCTCGGCCGGCAAGACGATCGGCGACGGTGAGTTCCGCACCAAGACCGGGGCCTCGGTCGTGGCCGTCATCCGCAACGACGCTCCGTTCCCGGCGCCGGGACCGGACTTCGGGCTGTTCAGTGAGGACGTGATCGTCTGCGTGGGAACCAGTGAGGGCCTCAACCGAATGCGCGACCTGATCGCGCCGGGCTGATCATCGCGATCGCCCAGCGGAGTTCCTGCACACCATGCTCGCTGCCGGCAGTTCGGAGGCCGCCGTCGCCTTCCTCGAGATCGGCGCGGTCGCGCTCGGGTTGGCGATCCTCGCCCGGATCGCGGGCAAGATCGGCATCACCGCCGTTCCGCTCTACCTGATCGCCGGGCTCGCGTTCGGCGAAGGAGGGTTGGCCGAGATCGACGTCAGCTCCAGCTTCATCGAGATCGCCGCGGAGATCGGCGTGCTGTTGCTGTTGTTCACGCTGGGGTTGGAGTACAACGAGGCGGAGTTGCGCAACGGACTGCGCACCGGCGTCCCACCCGGCGTGTTCGACATGGTCGCGAACGCCAGCCCGGGCATCATCCTGGGGTTGGTCCTCGGTTGGGAGCCTCTCGCCGCGGTCCTGCTCGGTGGCGTCACGTGGATCTCGTCGAGCGGCATCATCTCGAAGGTGCTCGCCGACCTCGGTCGCCTCGCCAACCGTGAGACCCCGGCGATCCTCAACCTGCTGGTGATCGAGGACCTGGCGATGGCGGTGTACCTGCCGGTGGTCGCAGCGTTGATCGTGGGCGGAAGCGTCGAGGACACGTCGATCAGCGTCGGCGTCGCACTCGCGACGGTCGTGATCATCCTGGTGGCGGCGTTGCGATACGGGCGCCGGTTCACGTCGTTCCTCGGCGGTGGGACCGACGAGTCCCTGCTGCTCGCCGTCTTCGGCGTCACCCTCCTCGTGGCCGGCGTGGCACAGTCGCTCGAGGTGTCGGGGGCGATCGGAGCGTTCCTGGTGGGCCTGGCGCTCTCCGGTCCGGTCGCCGAGCGCGTCGAGCGGCTGATGAGTCCGCTGCAGGATCTGTTCGCGGCGACGTTCTTCCTCTTCTTCTCGTTCCAGATCGACCCGGCGGATCTGCTCGACGCCGCGGTCCCGGCGATCGCGTTGGCGGTCGTCACGATGGCGACGAAGTTCGCGACCGGCTGGTACGCCGGCTCGCGTATCGGTGCGGGTCCCCGCGGTCGCATCCGCGTCGGGACCGCGCTCATGGCGCGCGGCGAGTTCTCGATCGTGATCGCCGCGCTCGGCGTCGACCTCGCGGACGGCCCCGAACTCGGAGCGCTCGCGGCCGGGTACGTCCTCGTCACCGCCATCGCCGGTCCGGTCGCCACCCGCTACGCCGACCGCATCCCTCTCGGCCGGCTGGTCCCCCTCCGCACGGCACGAGGCGACGCCTCGATTTCCGCTCGCTAGCTTCGGAGGGGTGATCGCCTCGACGACCGACATCGGCACCACCCACGACGGGCTGGAGCAACTCCGCCGCCGATGGACTCCCGAGTCGCCGCGGGCGGCGATGCTGCTGGTTCACGGGATCGGTGAGCACTCCGGTCGATACGAACACGTGGGCGCGGCGTTTGCCGAGGCCGGTGTCGACGTGCTGTCGTTCGATCAGCGCGGGTTCGGCGAGACCGCCGGTCGTCGTGCCCATGTCGAGACGTTCGACGAGTTCCTGGTCGATGTGCAGGACCTGCTCGACGATCGACGGTCGCTCCGGGTGCCGGTCATCCTGATGGGACATTCGCTGGGTGGTCTCGTCGTCACGGCCTACCTGGTCAGCGATCGGCCGCTCCCCGACCTCGCCGTACTCAGCGCACCGGCATTGAGTGCCGAGCTCCCTCGATGGCAGCGGATCGCGGCGCCGGTCCTGGGCAGGATCGCACCGGGCCTCAACATCCCGGTGGACTTCGATGGCAGCGTGCTCTCCCGCGATGAAGCGGTCCAGACCGCCTACGAGAACGACCCGCTGCGCGTTCCGGCCTCCACCGCCGGCCTCGGACGGGAATCGCTCAAGAAGATGAAGGAGGTCGCGGGCAAGCTCGACCGGCTCACCGTCCCGACCTACGTTCTCCACGGCTCGGACGACACCCTGGTCCGGCCGACGGCCTCGGAGCCTCTGGCGATCCTGCCGAACGTCACCCGTCGCGTGTGGGACGGTCTACGCCACGAGTGTCTGAACGAACCCGAGCGCGACGAGGTCATCGCCGAGATCGTCGCCTGGCTCGATGCCGAGCTTGCCTGACCGCGGCCGGCTGCCTGAGCGTCGCGACACGTGCCGGGAAATCGTCGACCGGCACGCCGACCTCGTTGATTTCCGACCCGTCATGCGTCGGGTTCGCCGATGTCTTCGTTCCACAGCGACGGCTCCGCGGCGATGAAGTCGGTCATCATCTGCACGCACTCCTCGGAATCGATCACGACGACCTCGACTCCGTGGCTGCGCAGAAGGTCCTCGGCTCCCATGAACGTGCGGTTCTCGCCGATGACCACCCGCTTGATCCCGTAGAGCAGCATCGCGCCGGTACACATGTGGCACGGCGACAGTGTCGTGTACATGGTCGAGCGTCCATAGACCTCGGCCGGCTGACGACCGGCGATTTCCAGCGCATTGGTCTCACCGTGGTGGATGGCGCTGCCCTCCTGCACACGTCGGTTCCGACCGGCGCCGAGGACGACGCCATCGGCGACCAGCGCCGCGCCGATCGGGATGCCTCCCTCGGATCGACCGACCCGAGCCTGTTCGACGGCGATGGAGAGGAACTCGAGGTCGTTCATGTCCTGAAACTAGAGGGCGAGATCGTCGGGAGTTGACGTGTGGTCCAACGACCTCATCGAGAGCTGCGATACGTCGTCAAGAATGCTCCCGTCGACACCACCAGGATCCCGACGACGCCGATCGGGCCCGGGCTCTCACCGAGGAACACCCACGCCAGCGCCGCGATCTGGATGAGCATCGTGTTGTTGATCGCCGACGACTCGACGGCGGCCAGGTCACGGAGGGAACGGTTCCACAGGGTGAAGGCGAGGGCGGTGTTCACGACTGCGAGCCAGCCGATGATCAGCACGAGTCGGACGGTCAGATGTGGCCAACCTTCGACGACCAATCCGGCAAGGAGCAGCAGCGCGGCGCCGACGCTCATGCTCGACGCGGTGACCAACACCGGGGCCAGAGATCCGTCGCGGTTGATCGACCGTCCGAGCAGTGATCCTGCCGCATTGGCGCAGAGCCCGATGATCGAGGCGGTCATTCCGATGACGGTCGCACCCAGATCGCCCGAGAAATACAGCACCGCTCCGACGATGATCAGAGCGGCGCCGACGAACTGGAGTCGGCGCGGTTGTTCGGCGAGCGAACGCGAGGACATCAGCGCGACGAGGAGCGCCGTCGGAGCGAGCATCAGACTCGATGTTGCTGCTGGCTGTGCGTCGATCGCGACGAACTGGGCTCCCTGCGTGATCGCGAAGTACACGACGCCGAGCACCACGAGCGGACGCCAGCGAGTGCGGATGATGGTCCGGGACTCATTGCGCAGTCGCGGGCTCGAGCCGACCCATGCGAGCAACACGATGGCGGCAACCGAGTAGCGCAGACCGGCGAACGTCAACGGCGCGAGATCGTGGTCATCGAGTCCGACCCGGATCAGGATCCACGACGAACTCCACAGCAGCGTGACGAACAGCGCGGTCGCGACCGCGCGGACGTGGACGCGCCGGTCCGCCGGCTCGTGACTTGGATGAGATCGCATGGGCCTCCGGTCGACACGCGTTGGACGGTGCCGATCTCAATGCTCCAGGCTTCTATCCCTTCAGATGCACACCCGGGTATGTGCGGGCGCTGTGGCGCTCGGTCCTGTCCGCCACTGCTCGCTCGCCGATGCGGCCGGATCCCTAGCCACCGATGTTGATCGGTACGTCCAGGGTAGCCCACCTGGAGGTTCGAATTCCGCTGACACGGCCGCGCGCGCACGAGGCAGTCGGACTCGGCTCCGGGCACGCAGACAGCCGATAAACCATGGTGCTCGGCTCCGGCAGGACGGCGAGACTCGGTGTATGGCAGCCGAGTCCGGTGGGTCCGGTCCTCGTTGGCGTGCTCTGGGGGCACTGCTGCGGCCCGACGCTTCGCGTTGGGTCGGCCTCGGCGTGCTCGTCGCCGTCGGTTCCGCACTGACGATCACCGGCCCGCTCGTCGTCCGGCGCATCGTGGACGAGGCGACCGCGGGGACGACCGCCGCCGAGATCTCCCGACTCGCGCTGGTGTTCCTGGGAATCGCTGCCGTCACGCAGATCCTGGCGGTCGTCGTGGCGTGGTTGGCCACCGTCGCGGCGTG
>NZ_BAOL01000016.1 GCF_000350145.1 Ilumatobacter nonamiensis YM16-303
GCGCCCGCCCGCCACGGCCGCGGGCAACCGGTCGCAGCGGGGAACGATCAGCGTCAACGGACCGGGCCACCCCGCGGCGGCGAGCTTCCGGGCGGGGTCCGGGGCGGCGGGTGCCCAGTCGTCGAGGTCTTCGGGGTCGGCGAGGTGGACGATCAGCGGATGGTCGGTGGGCCGGCCCTTGACCGCGAAGATCCGCTCGATCGCGGCGGGATCCGTGGCGTCGGCGGCCAAGCCGTACACCGTCTCGGTCGGCATCGCCACGAGGCCGCCGGCGCGGATCACGTCGGCCGCTCGTTCGACTCCGTCGCGAACGAGGCGACGGGTCACGGGAGCGCGCCGACGAACTCGAGCGCGGCGTCGTAGAACCCGAACGATTCGGTGGTCGCGAAGTGATCGGTTCGGGAGAGCGTGACGAGTTGGCCGTTCGGGAACGCGGCCGCGAGATCGTCGGCCGGGTACACGAAGTCGTTCTCGCCGACGACGATCATCACCGGGCAGGTCACGCCGGAGATCCCCGCGGCGTCGATCTCGAATCCGGCCGGGCGTTCCATGACGGCCAGGAGTGCCTCGACGTCGTTGCCGGGCTGCTCCGCGTACTGCGCGAAGAGCCGCGGAATCTGTCCGAGCGATGCGGCATCGGCACCGTCGATGAGCGCACGGAGACCATCGACGATCGCCGTGGATCCCGAGTGATCGGGCTCGAAGACGTTCCGCCCGATTCCGGCGAGCACGAGTCGATCGAATCGCTCCGGGTGCTGGATCGCGGTTCGCAGCAACGTCAGTGCTCCGAGTGAGAACCCGATCGCACACACCGGCCGGTCGGGGAGCGCGTCGATGACGCGGGTCGTGAGGTCGGCGTACTCCGCGGGGTCGTGTGGCTTGGGGGCGGTGCCGTGACCCAGGAGGTCGACGCCAACGACCTCCTTGCCGCCGTCCTCGAGGAGCGCGGTGAAACCGTTGCGTTGCCACGTCGCCTCGAACGATCCGCCCCAGCCGTGGACCAGGATGACGGTGTCGGCAGGTTCGGTGTCCGGAGTTTCCACGGGCAACAGCGTAGAAGCGAATATCATCGGCGCCCTCATGCGCATGCTGCATCCCGACCCCGACCACGACCTGACGTTCAACGACGTCTTCATGGTTCCCAGCCTGTCCGACGTGGCCTCGCGGATGGACGTCGACCTCGCGACGCCCGACGGGATCGGCACCACGATTCCGCTCGTCGTGTCGAACATGACGGCCGTGGCGGGTCGCCGGATGGCCGAGACCGTCGCCCGGCGTGGAGGCATCGCGATCCTGCCGCAGGACATCCCGGTCGACGTCGTCGAGCGGGTGATCCAGAGCGTGAAGGCGTGTCATCCGGTCTTCGAGACACCGATCACGCTGTCACCCGACGACACGATCGGCGACGCGTTGTCGCTGATCAACAAGCGGGCGCACGGCGCGGTCGTCGTGGTCGACGGCGGGCGTCCCGTGGGGGTCTTCGTCGAGAAGGACGCCGAGGGCTTCGATCGCTTCACGCAGTTGCGCAACGTGATGTCGTCGAACGTGCACATCCTCGCCCCGGACGTCGACCCGGCCGCCGCCCACGCCGAGTTGGGGGAGCGGCGATTGCACGTCGCGCCGGTCGTCGACTCGGACGAGCGGCTGCTCGGCGTCCTCACCCGCAAGGGGGCGCTGCGCTCGACGATCTATCAACCGGCTGTCGACACCGACGGACGGTTGATGCTGGGCGTGGCCGTGGGGATCAACGGCGACCCGGCCGGACGGGCGTCGGAGCTGCGGTCGATGGGCGCCGACGTCTTGGTGATCGACACCGCACACGGTCATCAGACGCGCACTCTCCAGGCGATCGAGGCGGTCCGGGCAGTCGTCGGTGACGCGACGATCGTCGCCGGCAACGTGGTCACCGCCGAGGGCACACGCCACATGATCGAAGCCGGTGCCGACATCGTGAAGGTCGGCGTCGGACCAGGTGCGATGTGCACGACGCGGATGATGACGGGCGTCGGGCGTCCGCAGTTCTCGGCGGTGCTGGAGTGCGCCGCCGAGGCGGCAGGATCGGGCAAACACATCTGGGCCGACGGGGGAGTCCGGTTCCCGCGCGACGTGGCGCTGTCGCTGGCCGGCGGCGCCGCCAACGTCATGATCGGTTCGTGGTTGGCGGGGACGTTCGAGTCAGCCGCCGACTCGCGCACCGACACGGACGGGCAGCTCTACAAGGAGAGCTTCGGGATGGCCTCGAATCGAGCCGTCAAGAACCGCACCCGGTCCGAGTCCGAGTTCGAACGCGCCCGCAAGGAGCTGTTCGAGGAAGGAATCAGTACCTCGCGCATGTACCTCGACCCGGAACGGCCAGGCGTCGAGGACATCATCGATCAGATCGTCGCCGGACTCCGTTCGTCGTGCACGTACGCGGGCGCCGCGTCGATCCGGGAGTTCCAGCAGCGTGCCGTGGTGGGTGTGCAGGGCGCGGCGGGCTACGACGAGGGTCGGCCGCTCGGGGTGTCCTGGTGACCGAGCCGACGACGAGCGCACAACAGCATCGGACCTCGACGGTGATCGCGATCGACGGGCCGGCGGGAGCGGGCAAGTCGACGGTCGGTCGAGCGGTTGCCGCCGAACTCGGCGTCGGTTACCTCGACACCGGCGCCATGTACCGGGCGGTCACCCATGCCGTGCTCCGGCGGGGCGTCGACCCGTACCACGAAGCCGACGTCGCCGAGGTCGCGGCGACGATCGACCTCGACGTCTACGACGAGGATGGCCGCACGCAGGTGATGGTCGACGGTGAGAGCGCGACGGTCGAGATTCGTGGTCGCGAGGTCACCGGAGCGGTCAGCGCAGTCGCCGCGAACAGTGCCGTGCGCGCCGAGCTCGTCCGGCGCCAACGTGACTGGGTCGACGCCCATGGCGGCGGCGTCGTCGAGGGGCGTGACATCGGATCCGTCGTCTTTCCCGACGCCGACCTCAAACTGTTCGTGACCGCGTCCCCACGGGTCCGTGCCGAACGCCGCGTCGCCGAGACCGGCGGCGACGTGGACGAGGTCGAGGCGTCGATCATCGAACGCGACCGCCACGATTCCTCGCGCGCCGACAGCCCGCTCATGGAGGCGACGGGATCGCGAGTGGTCGACACGACCGGGATGTCGATCGACGACGTCGTCGCGGAGATCACGGGGATGCTGCGGTGAGCGCATCCACGTCGGGGCGCTACGTCACGAAGCCAGGACGTGACACCCGCTGGAACCGCCTGCTCTACGGCTTCGGCCGCCAGCTCGTCAGCAACAGCCTCCGGATCTACACGCGCGGCACGGTCGAGGGGAAGGAGAATCTTCCCGATGGGGCGTTCATCCTCGCTCCGATCCACCGGAGCTACATCGACACACCCATCTCGTCGTGGGTCCAGATGCGTCGACTGCGCTATCTCGGCAAGGACTCGATGTGGAAGTACCCCTGGGTCGGCAAGCTCTTCACCGCGATGGGCGCCATCCCGGTGCATCGTGGTTCGATCGACCGCGAGGCGCTGCGACGCTGTCTCGACGCCCTCGCGACCGGTCAGCCGGTCGTCCTCTTCCCGGAGGGCGAGCGCAAGGATGGCCCCGAGGTGTTCCCGCTGATGGACGGAGCCGCGTTCCTCGCGTCGAAGGCCGGTGTTCCGATCGTGCCGGTGGGGATCGCCGGATCGGACCGCGCGATGCCGCGCGGAGCGAAGTTCGTCTACCCGCACAAGGTGCACGTGATCGTGGGCGAGCCGATCAGCGTCGAGACGAACGATCGCGGCCGCGCGAACCGTGAGCAGCTCAATGCCACCACGACGGAGCTGCGCACCGAGATCCAGCGGCTGTACGACCTGGCTCAGGAACGGATCAGCTGAACCAGACCCACGTCGATTGCCGTCCGCGCCCTGCGGTCGAGGAGACTCAGGTTCGCCGCCGACACCCGACTACCCGAAGAAGACCCCGAGCGCGGCGGCCAGGTGGAGGGGATCCTCGGTCCCGCACAGTTCGCGGGCCGAGTGCATCGACAGCTGCGGGACCCCGACATCCACCGTCTCGATGCCCAGACGGGTCGCCGTGATCGGCCCGATCGTCGAGCCGCAGGGCATGTTGTTGCGGGAGACGAACACCTGCCACGGCACTCCGGCCGTCTCGCAGGCGTTCTGGAACAGCGCTGCCGTGGTTGCCGACGTCGCGTAGCGCTGGTTCGAGTTGACCTTGATCGCCGGGCCGGAGTTGATGATCGGGCTGTGTTCGGGCTCGTGTCGGTCGAGATAGTTCGGATGGACGGCGTGGGCGTTGTCGGCGGAGATGCACGCAGACGCCGCGCGGGCTCGGTGGAGGTCGCTGCGCGAACCACCGCGCGATTCGACCAGTCGCTCCAGCACCGTTTCGAGGAACGGGCCCTGGGCGCCGGTGGTGCTCGAAGAACCGACCTCTTCGTGATCGTTCAAGACGATCAGCGCGATGTGCTCGTCGGGCTCCGCACTCGACAGCGCCCTGGTCGCCGCCCAGCACGACAACTGATTGTCGAGGCGCGCCGAGGTGAGCATCGATGCGTCCACACCGAGGACTGCGGACGGTTGGACGTCGTGGAGGCACAGGTCCCACCACGCGATGCCGTCGTCGACGCCCGCCGCGTCAGCCAGCCACTCCGCGAACTCGCCGGCCTGCGCCGGACCGATTCCCCACACCGGAGTGAGATGCATCTGGCGATCGAGGACCAGGCCCTGATCGTTGACGCCGCGGTCGAGGTGGACGGCGAGCTGCGGAACGCGGGCAATCGGGCCATCGCTGACGAAGTCGACGTGTTCGCCACCGTTCGTGACGATGCGCCCGGCGACCCCCAGGTCGCGGTCGAGCCATGTGTTGTTGAGAATTCCGCCGTAGACCTCGACGCCGAGCTGTTTCCAGCCGGACAGTCCGGCGTCCGGCCGCGGTTTGACCCGCAGGCAGGGGGAGTCGGTGTGGGCGCCGGCGAGACGGAACCCGGTCGAGGGTGTGGCGGAATCCGGGATCGACCAGGCGATGAGCGCGCCGTCACGGACCACACAGCCGCGAGCCGGGATGTCATCCCACGGCTGTTGCTCGTCGAGCACAGCGAACCCGTCGAGGCGTTCGAGCGTCGAAGTCACCGCGTGCCATGGCGACGGCGATCGATCGAGGTAGCCGCGGAGGTCGTCGAGGACGGAGTCGTCGGTCGGGGGGTGGTCTGCAGTCATGTCAGCCTCGTTGGAACAGCCCCATCGGCAACCCGGTGCCGCGGAGGTGGCTCGTCTCGTTGATCGTCACGATCGAACGTTCTCCGGTGGAGGCCGCGGCGATTCGATGGATCGAGGTGTAGTTGGGGTAGAAGAACCCGCGCGAATCGGCGTCGAGTCCGAGAACCCTGGAGAGATAGGCGTTGATGACGCCGCCGTGGCACACCACGGCGACGCGTCCGCCCCGGTGCCCGTCGATGATCCGTTCGATCGCCCCGACGGTGCGCTCGTTGAAGGCGGTGGGATCCTCTGCCTCGTCCTGCCACGTCCCGTCGAGCATCGCCTGCCACCGGGGGTCGTTCGCGGCCTTCAGTTCCTCGACCGGCACGTACTCCGGGCTGTCCTTGTCGTACTCGGCGACGTCCGGTTCGATCACCAGGTTCAGCCCACGGTCGGCGACCACCGGTTCCGCGGTTTGTTGCGCGCGGGTTAACGAACTGGCGTACACCGCGTCGAGCGGCTCGGATGCGAGATACTGGCCGAGATGACGAGCCTGCTCGTGCCCTTCCGTCGACAACTCCGGGTCCGCAATTCCGTCGACCAACTCGCGTCGTATCGGCAGGGCGTGTCTGATCAACAACAGTTCCATCTACCGATAGACAAGCAGACATGACCCGTCGAACGAAGATCGTGGCCACCATCGGCCCAGCGAGTGATTCCCCGGAAATGCTCGAACAGCTCATCGAGGCGGGGATCGACGTCGTTCGTCTCAACCTGAGCCACGGCGATGTCGAGGACCATCTCGTCAAGCTCGCCCGTGTTCGCGACGCCGCCGATGCCGTCGGCCGAGAGGTCGCCGTGCTCGCCGATCTGCCCGGTCCGAAGATCCGCTCGGGACTCTTTCCCGACGGCGGGGTGATGCTCGAAGGTGGAAGTCTCGTCAACCTCGTTCCCGGTGACGGTCCGAGCGACGCCACCACGATCCAGGTGCAGCACGATGACCTCATCGAGGCGCTCGAACCGGGCGCCAGGGTGCAGTTGGGCGACGGCGCGCTCTCGATGACGGTGGTCGCGGTGGGGCCGGCTGCGGTGAGCGCGCGGATCGACACGGGCGGCCGAGCGAACGGTCAGCCGGGCGTCCACCTGTCATCGACCGTGGCCCGCCTCGAAACGCCGACCGCCGACGATCTCGTTCTCGCGGAGACGATGGCCGAGGCCGGAGTCGAGTTCATCGCGGTGTCGTTCGTGTGCGGGTCGGACGACATCGATCGAGTTCGTGCGGTCGTCGGAAAGCGGGCGCAGCTCGTGTCGAAGATCGAGACCCGCGCCGCCCTCGACGACCTCGAGGACATCATCGCTGCGTCCGACGCGGTGATGGTCGCCCGCGGAGACCTCGGACTCGACTGCCCGATCGAGGATGTCCCGCACCTCCAGAAGCGCATCGTGCGGGACTGTGTCGCCGCGGCGAAGCCGGTGATCACGGCCACGCAGATGCTGGAGTCGATGATCACGGCACCGTCACCGACGCGGGCCGAGGTGAGCGACGTGGCCAACGCCGTGTTCGACGGGACCGATGCGGTGATGCTCTCCGGCGAGACGGCGATCGGGCGCGATCCGGTGGGGGTCGTGCGCACGATGGCGACCGTCGCCAGCCGTGCCGAATCCGAAGCGAGCTACCGGCAGTGGGCGGAGAAGTTGCGGCGGCTGCAACGCGACTTCGACGGGACGATCCCGGTCGAGGAGCGGATCACGATGGCGCTGTCACACGCCGCGTCCGAGGCCGCTGTCGATGCCGATGTCGCGGCGATCCTGTGCTGTACGCGCAGTGGCCGGACCGCACGGGCGATGGCGCGGTTCCGTCCGGCGGCTCGGATGATCGGCTTGTCGCCCGATCCGAAGATGGTCCGCACGATGTGCCTGTCGTGGGGCGTGGAGCCGATCGCGGTCGACATGTACTCCTCGACCGACGAGATGGTGTGGTTCGCCGTGGAAACCGCGCTCGAGAGCGAGGCGATCGACCACGGTGACACCGTCGTCGTCCTGGCCGGCGCGCCGAGTGGCCCGGGTGCCGATCCGCATCGCGGGCAGCGTTCGGTTGCGACCGACGTGCTCAGACTCGTCCGCGTCGACTGATCACGAGGGCGGTGGCGGCGAGCGTGGCCGCGACCGCCGACAGCGCGAGGGTGCCCTCGACCCCGTAGGCGCCGAACAGCAATCCTCCGGCGATCGTGCCCGACCCGCGGGCCACCGTTCCGACCCCGTTCGACATCGCGATGGTGGTGCCGCGGGCTCCGGGCATCGCTTCGGTGACGAGGGAGAACGAGGTCACGATCGCGAACTCGAATCCGCACAGGAAGATCAGGATCCCGACGACGCCGATCCAGAGCGTCTCGTCAGCGATCGCCATGACGGTCTGGCCGACCATGACCAGCGCGATCCCGGTCATGGTGCTGCGGAACTTGCCGAAGCGGTCGGCGAAACCCGCCGAGCCGGTCGAGGCGAGCAACTCGATCGCGCCGAACCCCATCGCAACGGCGCCGAGCCCGCCGGTCGACACGCCGAACGCGTCGTCCAGCCACGCACCCGAAATCGCGAACACCGACAGACCGGCCATCGCGAGCATCGCCGATCCGCCGATCACGAACCACGCCCGCCGGGTGATCGACCGCCAGCCCGGGGTCGGGATCGGATCGGATGGATCGGGAAGCGGCCGGCTGCTCTCCGCGGAGCGCCAGATCACCGCCGCCATTCCCGTCGCGGCGAGGGCGAGTACGACGTACGGGCCGCGCCAGCCGAACAGCGAGATCAGCACCGCGATGATCGGCGCGCCGACGAGCAGTGCCAACGCCCACGACGTCTCGTACAAGCCGATCGAACGCGCGCGTTCCGCGTAGGCGACGCGGTGGCTGATGTAGGCGTGGCCGGCGACCGTGCAGTTCGCGACGCCGAGCACGACCAGGACGAAGCCGATCGCGAACGTGAAGGTGGTGCCCACGAGTGACACCAGCGACGACACGGCGATCGCAAGGAGTGCGAGCGACATGACGGCACGCTCTCGGCCGCGGTCGAGGCGGCTGCCGACCGCGATCGTGGAGAGCCCGGACATCTCGCCGATGCCGAGGATCGTCGTCATCTGTCCCGTGGTGGCTCCGAAGGCCTTCTCGAGCACCGGGAGGAAGGGCGGCACCCAACGCAGCGCTGTGTTCGCGACCGCCTTGCCGGCGGTCAGGCGCACCAGGTTCACGGGGACGCTTCGGTGGTGACGGGCGCGTCGGTGTTCTCGTCGGGGGAGTCGCGTGGGTCGGAGATCGTGATCGTGGTCCCGAAGAACGAGCAGTCGGTGTCGATGATCGTGGGGTTCACACCGTCGAACTCGTACGCGGCCATCACCTTGTCGGCACAGTCCTGCAGCGACGCGCGCTGTGTCCACACCGCGAACCCGAACAATGCCAGCACGCCGACCATCAGCAGCTTCTGGAAGATCGACTTCAGGATCCAGAAGCCGAGTACCGCGGCGACGGCGAACACCACGACCAGCCCGATGGCGATCGTTCGGGCCTCCGACAGCGTGATGGCGAGCACGTGCGCAGCGTACGCTGACGCCGTGAGCGACCAACCGATCCAGTTCTCCAGCGGCATCCCAACGACGGTGCTGCCCGCGCCCGCCCCCGCCGATGCCGAACGACTCGCGGCGGCCCTCGCCCTCACCGGTGAGGAGCGACGCACCGCGGTCTCTGCGGTCGTGGCGGCGTCGCCTCGGTTCCTGGCCGGTTGGGCCGAGCTGGGAGACCTGGGCCGCGACACCATCGAGCGCTACGCGGCGTATCGGGTCGGATATCACCGCGGCCTCGACACCTTGCGGGCGAGCGGCTGGCGAGGTTCCGGGTACGTGCGCTGGGCGGAGCCGACGAATCGTGGGTTCCTGCGGTCGCTGCGTGGGCTCGGGGCGATGGCCGCCGAGATCGGCGAGATGGACGAGGCCGAGCGCTGCGCCCAGTTCCTGCTGCAACTCGATCCGTCGGGTACGGCGGAGTCGTGAAGGTCGCCGGCGTCGTCCTCTCCGGTGGGGCGAGTCGGCGGATGGGGCGAACCAAGGCGACGATCGACGTCGACGGTCGAGCGATGGCCGATCGGGTCCTCGACGCGCTCGCGGGCGTCTCGGCCGACCCCCTCGTCCTGGTCGGCGGCGATCCGGTCGAGCTCGCCGACCTGCGCGCGCCCGTGGTTGCCGACCAGTACCCGGGTGAGGGGCCCGTGGGAGGCGTCCTGTCGGCGCTCGATCATCTGGCGGCCGACGGGAACATCGACGCAGCGTTCGTGCTGTCGTGTGACCTCGTCGACATCACCAGCGATGCGCTGTGGCCGATGCTCGAAGCGGCCGCGGGCGACGGACACAGTCGCGTCTGGGCCGCGGCCACCGACCGGTTGGAACCGATGTGTGCCCTGTGGTCGCTGGCGGCGCGAGGCGTCGTGCGTGAGCGGTTCGTGGCGGGAGAACGGGCACTGCATCGCGTGATCGCCGAACTCCCGCACACGACGGTCACGGTCGATGCGGCCGCGCTGCGCAATGTCAACCGACCGGACGACCTCCCGAAGTGAGCGACCGGATCGGTAGGGTCGTGCTCCGTGGCAATTGACGAGATCTCCGTGGCCGACCTGCATGCGCTCGGCCCCGACGTGACACTGATCGACGTGCGTGAGGACGACGAATGGGCTGCCGGCCGGGTCCCGCACGCGCAACACGTGGTGCTCGCCACCGTTCCGGGGCGACTCGACCTGTTCTCGGGTGACCCCACGTACGTGATCTGCAAGGCGGGCGGACGCAGCTACCGGGCGTGTGAGTTCGCTGCAGGGGAGGGTCACCGGGTGGTGAACGTGGCCGGCGGGATGCTCGCCTGGGCCGATGCCGGATTCGACATCGCCACCGATGACACCGAAGACACCCATGGCTGAGCAACGGCCACCGCACATCGACTTCGGCTGGATCGACAGTCAGGACGGTCTCGTCGAACTCGTCGACGAGCTGCTCGAGATGCCGCGCTACGCGCTCGACACCGAGTTCCATCGCGAGCGCACGTACTTCCCGAAGCTGGCCTTGATCCAGATCGCCTGGTGGCCGGAAGGGACCAACGACAAGCAGGAGTTGGTGCTCATCGACCCGCTCGAACTCGATGTGTCCGAGTTCGGTCGACTGTTCGACACCGATTCGCTGTGCGTGATCCACGCCGCGCAACAGGACCTCGACGTCCTCACGCACGCCGTCGGTTCGGTCCCGAACCGCATGTTCGACACCCAGATCGCCGGTGGGTTCGTCGGATACGGCACCCCGTCGCTCGTGTCGTTGCTCCAGGGCGAGGTCGGCATCACCCCGGCCAAGGGCGACCGGCTGACCGACTGGCTGCACCGACCGCTCACCGACAACCAGTGCCAGTACGCGGCGGCCGACGTGGAGTATCTGCTCGACGTCCACGACCGGCTCGTGGCGAAACTCGAGGAGATGGGTCGGCTCGGCTGGGCCGAGGAGGCCTGCGAGGAACTCCGCACCCGCCCGGTGAGTGGAGCGAATCCGAGCGACTCCTGGCTCCGGTTGAAGGACGCGCGTTCGCTGCGACCGAAGGGTCGGGCGATTGCCCAGTCGCTCGCTGCGTGGCGCGAAGAACGTGCGATGCGCGTCGACATTCCCGTCCGCCAGGTGCTGCCCGACCTCGCGATTCTCGGAGCGTCCCAGCGCGGCCCGTCCACGCTGAAGGAACTGCGCCAGGCGCGAGGCATCGACGACCGTCACACGAAGGGTGGGATCGCACAGGAGATCCTCGACGCCGTCGAGCGTGGCAAGAACGCTCCGCCGCCCGACGCTCCGAAGTCGACCGACGATCTCGACCGCAATCTACGACCGGCGATCACACTGATCTCGGCGTGGGTGTCGCAGATGGCGCGCGACGAAAAGATCGACACGACGATGTTGGCGACGCGTGCGGACATCGTGTCGCTCCTGCGTGACGACGACGATGCCAGGTTGGCGTCGGGCTGGCGTGAGGAGCTGCTCGGTCAGGGCATCCGTGACCTCGTGTCAGGAAAGGCCGGGCTCACGTTCGACCCGCAGGGCCGTCTCACCCTGATGCCCGTCTGACCCGCACCGCCGGCGTCGACGACGTCAGGTCCGGCGGGTGGTGCGGCGAAGTTTCGCCCAGAGCTTGTCGAACACGTCGATCGCGTCGCTCGCGCGGCTGGCGTAGCTGTGGACCGGCCGTCGCTCGCCGACGGCCTGGTTGAGGATCACCCGGGCCGGGACCGGAGGCTTCCAGATCGTCGCGCGGCCGACGATCCGTTGGAGTTCCGCGACTCGTCGCTCGGCTTCGTTCGAGATCGCCGGGACGCGGTTGAGCACGACACCCGAGAGTTCGAGGTCGGGATTCGACACGTCCCACACGTCGTCGATCGCATCGGCCACTCCGCCGATGCCGCGCAGCCCGAGCGCCGACGGTTCGACCACCAACAGTGCATGCCGCGCCGCGGTGAGCGCGTTGGTGGTGAGATTGCCGAGCGACGGCGGACAATCGATCAGCACCGCGTCGTACGAGTCGAGCACGTCGCGGCCCTCGCGGAATGCGGCGGCCAGCCGCCCGGTTTCGCCGGCTTCGAAGCCTTGAAGGGTGTCACCAGCGGGGATGACATCGATTCCGTCCGACCATCCCGACTCGCCGTCGGCCGGACGGATCGCCTCGACGATCGGAGCGCCGGAGAGCACGTCCGCCACGGTGACGTCGTCCGGATCGGAGTCCACACCCAACACCCAACTCGCCGATCCCTGTGGGTCCATGTCGATCACCAGCAGGCGCCGTCCGGCGGCCCCCGCCGCCGACGCAAGGCCGAGGGTGACCGTGGTCTTTCCGACCCCACCCTTCTGGTTGAGGACGGCGACGCTCGACATGGCGCCATCGTGACACACGACCGACTGCTTCTCCACGCCCGCGAATTACCTGCTCCCGCCGATACAATCGTGTCTCCATGTCAACCGTCCAGTGAGGGAGCCCTGTCGTGAAGAAGGGTCGTCATCGCCGTTTCGAAGAGGCGAGAAAACTGAAGCAATCGGGCCCCGGGGCCTTTGATCTGGGGTTCGGTGACTCATCGACCGACGTCGTCGATGACGACGAGGACGATGACGACGACGAGTACGCAGCGCTCGCAGCGAAGTACGGCGTCACGTTCGACGACGACGAAGACGACGACGCCGACGACTGAGACGACTGATCAGTCGCGGACTCGAAGTGCCGGATGCGGCACCGGAACCGCCGTCGGTCGTTCGAACACGGCGACCATGAGGTCGTAGATGTGTGAACCCACCAGTTCGCTGATTTCGTCGCGCGCGGACACGTAGTAGGGCTCGCCGCCGACGAACGCGTCCGGTGTCTCGGTACACCACCAACTGAAGTCCTGGCCGCCCTCGCCCCAGTCGCGTCGCTTCCACTCCCGGAGTCGGGAGGTGACGTGGCCGGATTCGTCCTCGGAGTGCTCCAATCGCAGCGGAACCTGCCAGCAGACCTGCGGCTTCCAGTCGAGGGGTCGCTCGCCCTCCGCTTCGGCCGCGATGTGGAGCGCACATCCCACGCCACCGTCGAAGCCGGGCCGGTTGAGGAAGATGCACGCATCGTCGACGAGGCGGCTGACGATCGTCGGTTCACCTTCGTCGTCGAGTTCGCCCGCCATCGTGTAGCCGTGCTCCACCATGTCGGCGTGGAACTGCATGTGCTCGGGCTGCAGTCGGCTGACGAACGTGTCGACCGTGGCGAGATCCTCGGCGTCGACGAAGTGGGCGCCGTAACTGCAGCAGCCCTGTTCGAGTTCGGGCGTCGGCTGGTCGAGGATGCCCTTGCAGCCACATCCGTAGATGCACCGGTAGTTCGAGCGCAGGAACGTGGCATCGAACACCCAGGTGCGGTGTTCGTCGGGATCATCGAAGCTGATCCACTCGTGCAGGTCCTCGTGGACCACCGGATTCTCACTCATCGGGCCACTCTCTACCAGCTCGCTCGGTGAGATGTGAGACCACCCGTTCGTCTCACATCTCACCGGAACGCCGGAGTCGGTCGGCGCGGTGAGAGTTCGGGCGTGGTGTCGGTCTCACATCTCACCGGACGTCGCGGATCGGAGATGGATAGCATCCACGGCCGTATGGCGACGACTGACTCGATGACGGCTGATCAGCTCCGTGACTCGTTCACGGGGTTTTTCGCGGACAAGGGCCACACGGTGGTGCCCTCGGCGAGCCTGATCCCGCACGATCCGTCGGTGATGTTCAACGTGGCCGGAATGGTGCCGTTCAAGTCGTACTTCACCGGTGACGAGCAGGCTCCGTACAACCGTGCGGTCGCGTCGCAGAAGTGCGCCCGAGCCGGCGGCAAGCACAACGACCTGGACGATGTCGGCCGGACCAAGCGGCACCTCGTGTTCTTCGAGATGCTCGGCAACTTCAGCTTCGGCGACTACTTCAAGGAGAAGGCGATCCCGTGGTCGTGGGAACTCGTCACCGGCGATCCTGCATCGGGTGGTTGGGGATTCGACGGCGACCGCATCTGGGTCACCGTGCACGAGTCCGACGACGAGGCCGAGGCGATCTGGCACGAGTCGGTCGGCGTGCCGATGGATCGCATCCAGCGGCTGGGCGACAAGGACAACTACTGGCAGATGGGCGACACCGGCCCCTGCGGACCGTGCAGCGAACTGCACATCGACCGTGGACCCGAATTCGGTCCCGACGGCGGGCCGCTGGGCGACCCGTTCGGTGACCGGTTCATGGAGTTCTGGAACCTCGTGTTCATGCAGTTCAACCAGGCCAAGGACGGCACGCGGACGCCTCTTCCACGGCCCTCGATCGACACCGGTGCCGGGCTCGAACGGATCCTCGCGCTCAAGCAGGGCGTCGACTCCGTCTGGGAGACCGACCTGATGCAGCCGCTGATCGACGTCGCCCAGTCGCTCACCGGCAAGAAGTACCTCGTCGGCGACTACGAGGATCCGAACAGCTTCGGGCTGCGGGTGTTGGCCGAGCACGCCCGCTCGTCGTCGATGCTCGTCAACGACGGGGTGTTCCCGTCGAACGAGGCGCGCGGCTACGTGCTGCGACGGATCATCCGCCGAGCGGTCCGCTTCGCGTACATGCTCGGCACCGAGTCACTGGTGATGCCGCGCCTCACCGAGACGGCGATCGGCGTGATGGGCAATGCGTATCCCGATCTGGTCAAGAACCAGGACTTCATCACCAGCGTGATCACCCGCGAGGAGGAGAGCTTTCGTCAGACCCTGAAGAACGGTCTGTCGATCCTCGACACAGCGTTGGAGGACGATCCGTCATCGCTGTCGGGTTCCACGACGTTCCTGCTCCACGACACGTACGGGTTCCCGCTCGAACTGACGCAGGAGATCGCGTCAGAGCGCGACGTCGCTGTCGACCTCGACGGGTTCAACGTCGCGATGGACGAACAGCGCACCCGCGCGAAGGCGGCGGCGAAGGGTTCCGTCGATGACGCCTCGCTCGGTCGCTACCGGGAGATCGTCGATCAGTTCGGGGTCACCGAGTTCGTCGGCTACACCGAGGAGTCGGCCGAGGCCCGCGTGCTCGCGGTGTACGAGACCGACGACGGCGGCGCCGAGGTGTTCCTCGACCGAACGCCGTTCTATGCCGAATCCGGTGGTCAGATCGGTGACACCGGGACGATCGTCACCGAGACCGGCACCGCCGAGGTGCTCGACACGACCTACGCGATTCCGAACCTGCGGCGCCACACGGTGAGGATCACCGACGGCACGATCACATCGGGCCAGTCCGCGACCGCGACGATCGACCACGAGCGCCGCGAGAAGATCCGTCGCAACCACACCGGCACCCATCTCCTCCACCACGCCCTGCGGGAGGTGCTCGGCGAGCACGTCAAGCAGGCCGGCTCGTGGGTCGGGCCCGATCGCCTGCGCTTCGACTTCTCGCACTACGAGGCCGTGACGCCCGAGCAGATCGCCGAGATCGAACGACTCGCGAACGCCCAGACGCTCAACAGCCAGCCGACGCGCATCTTCGAGACGACCAAGGACGAAGCCGAATCGCTCGGAGCGATCGCGTTCTTCGGTGACAAGTACGGCGACATCGTGAGGGTGCTCGAAGCCGGCGACACGATCGAGTTGTGTGGCGGTACGCACGTTGCGGCCACGGGCGACATCGGCATGGTCAAGGTCGTCAGCGAGGCCTCGATCGGGTCGAACCTGCGCCGGATCGAAGCATTCACCGGCGAGGGTTCGGTCGCGCTGCTCCAGCGCGACGAGGCCCTGATCGGTGACGTCGCGACGCTCGTCGGCGCGCAGAGCGACGACGTGGTCGGCGGTGTCCAGCGCAAGCTCGACGAGATCAAGTCGTTGCAGGCGGAGATCAAGACCCTCCGGGCGCAGCTCGCAATGGGTCGGGCCACGGAACTGGCCGCGATCGCGAACGACGGTGTGGTCGTCACCCAGGTCGATCAACTCGATCCGGGTGAACTCCGCGACCTGGCGATCGCCGTGCGCCAGCAGCCGACGGTTCAGACCGTCGTGCTCGTCGGTGAGACCCCCTCCGGAGGAGTGGCGCTCGTCGCGGCCGTGCCGAAGGATGCACAGCAGCCGGCGTCGGTGCTGTTGAAGGACGCAGCCAGAGCCGTCGGCGGCGGAGGCGGCGGAAAGGGAGACATCGCCACGGCCGGCGGGAAGGATCCGTCGGGCATCCAGGAGGCGCTGCAGATCGCCGCGCAAGCCGTTGGTCAGTTCTCCTGAACCGTCCGGTGCTGCTCGGGTTCCCGGTGTGCGGGCGCTCGGTGTCGACCTCGGCTCCAAGCGGATCGGAATCGCCGTCTCGGACATCTCCGGGACCATCGCCTCGGCATTGACCACGGTCCACCGCTCCAAGAGTCGGCGTCACGATCACGCCGAGATCGCCAAGCTCGTGAACGTGGAGGAGTGCGAAGTCGTCGTGGTCGGTCTGCCGCTCTCGCTCGACGGCACCCACGGACCTGCCGCGAAGGCTGCCACCAAAGAGACCGAGCAGATGGCTAGCGTCGTAGGGGTGCCCATCGAGATGTATGACGAGCGGTTCACCACGGTGACCGCCGAGCGACACATGCTCGAGGTGGGCCTCGATGCGAAGCAGCGTCGTCAGGTCGTCGACAAGGCGGCGGCCGCGGTGATGTTGCAGGCGTGGCTCGAGCATCGCCGCAACACGTGGGCACACGGTGGCGTGTCATGACCACCGAGCTCGATCCGTTGCTGCCCGAGGCCGAGGTCGATCCCGACTCCGATCCGGCCCTCGACTGGGAAACCGATCCGTGGGACAACTCCGATCGGACCGGAAGCGTCGAACGGCTGCGGCATCAGACCCGGGTTGCCAAGTGGAGTGTGTATGCGGTGATGTGCATCGCGATCGTGATGATCGTGATCGCCGGCGCCGTCGGATGGTGGTACGTCCAGAAGTTGAACCCGGAAGGTGAACCGGGTGCCGTGCAGAGCTTCACCGTCGCCGAGAACGAGACGTTCGACTCGCTCGCCGAGCGCCTCGTCGACGACGGCCTCATCTCCGATGCCGGCGTTTTCGAGCAGTACGTCGACCGCAACGGCGGCCTCGAGATCACGCCGGGCTACTACGAGATCCGGCCGAACGACCACATGGGCAACGTGCTCGGCCGACTCCGTACCCCACCCGGCCAGACCTACAGCTCCGTCACGTTCCCCGAGGGTTTCACGCTCACGCAGATCGGTCGGCGCCTCGAGGCCGAGATCGACCGCACGTCGGCCGACGACTTCGCGGAGGCCGCCGCCGATCCGGAGGTCACGTCCACGTTGATGCCCGCCGGTGGGGCGTCGTCGCTCGAGGGCTTGTTGTTCCCCGACACCTACGAGGTGTCGAACGCCGAGAGCGAGGCGCAGGTGATCGACCGGATGATCGCGCTGATGGAGCGGGTCACGAACCAGGAGGACATCACGTCGAAGGCAGCGCTCCTCGGGCGCACGCCGTACGAGATCCTGACGATCGCCTCGATGATCGAGAAGGAAGCGAAGGTTCCCGAGGACCGCGCCAAGATCTCGCGGGTGATCCACAATCGCCTAGGCGTTACCACGAACAACCCCGACAACCCCTTCCCGCTGCAGATCGACGCGGCGGTGCTGTACGGGCGCAATCAGCTCGGACTCGATCCGAACACGCCGTTCTCCGAGGTTCGCCAGATACCGAGCGACTGGAACACGTACCTGCTACCAGGTCTTCCGAAGACGCCGATCGCCAGCCCCGGTCGAGCATCGATCGAGGCTGCCCTGAACCCGGCTCCGAACCCGGCGCCTGGCGATCCGATCTGTGTCGACCTGCCGCAGCCGGACGAGTGCTTCTACTTCTACTACGTGCTCGCGGACGAGGACGGCACCCACGCATTCGCGGCGACCGGAGAGCAGCATCAGGCGAACGTCGACCGCGCAGCGGCGGCCGGACTCCTCGGTTGATGACCGGCCGGTTGGCCGCGGTCATCGGATCGCCGATTGCCCACAGTCTGTCGCCGGCGATCCATCGGGCGGCGTTCGACGCGGCCGGAATCGACTGGTCGTACGTGGCGTTCGACGTCGCCGATGGTGAGGCGTCCTCGGCTCTCTCGGCGATGCGCACGCTCGGGATCGCCGGGCTGTCGGTGACGATGCCGCACAAGGCGGCGGTCGCGGAGCTGGTCGATCGGCTCGATCCCGCAGCACGGGCTCTGCAGTCCGTGAACACCGTGAGCTGGGACGGTGACGACCTGGTCGGCTCGTCGACCGACGGGGCAGGATTCGTCGCATCGCTCGCCGACGCCGGGGTGTCCGTAGCAGGCGCTCGGGTGGCGATCATCGGCGCCGGGGGAGCGGCACGGTCACTGGTGGTCGCGCTCGCCCAGGCCGGCTCGGATGACATCACGGTGCTGAACCGGAGCCCCGACAAAGCCGAGCAGGCAGCGGCGTTGGTGCCGGTCGCGTCGCCTGGCGTGATCAGTGACCTCGACCGAGCCGACATCGTCGTCAACGCGACGAGCGTGGGCATGGGCGACGACGACGGCTCACCGTGCGAGCCCGAGCGGCTCCACGACGGTCAGGTCGTCGCCGATCTCGTCTACCACCCGCTCGAAACCCGCTGGTTGCGTGCCGCTGCCGAGCGTGGGTGTCGGACCGTCGACGGCCTCGGCATGTTGGTCCATCAGGCCGCTCTCCAACAACGGATCTGGCTCGGCGACGACGCCGTCATCGACACCGTCGCCATGCGCACCGCCGCCGAATCCGCCCTCGCCACCCGGAACTGACCAGCGCATACCACCCGGGGTCCCGGGGTCCCGGCCGGGTCTGGCCCATCGGGGGAAATTTCGTGGGATCGGGACCGTGGGCGTCCGGAT
>NZ_BAOL01000015.1 GCF_000350145.1 Ilumatobacter nonamiensis YM16-303
CCGCCAGGAGCACCGACCCGTCCGGGTACGGCACGAGTGCGAGCAGTGAGGTGCGCGAGATTGTTCCTCGTCACGTTGGGCGTACCGGCTGGCCGAAGTTCTTGAGACGATTCGCGTTGCTCAGGGGTCTGTCAGTGTTGTATGCCGATGAATGAGCCGCAGTTGGACGAGGACGCGGGATGCGTCCACGAGACCCGCGTGCCCGAGTACATCGCGCGTCTCCGTCCTGCGTTGATCGCCCGGCACGGGCCCCAGCTGGGCATCGAGTTGCTCAGCGAGGTGTCGGAGTACGCGTGGACGGAGCGCAACAAGCTCGACGAAATGGCCAATCCGGTCGGCTACCTCTACCGGGTGAGCCAGTCCAATGCTCGGCGCCATCGGCGCTGGGCGCGCGAGGTCGAACTCCCACCCGAAATACCCGATTCCCACGACGCCGATGATCATCCGCTCGGCGCTGATCTCCACACCGCGCTCGCTCAGCTCAGGGCGGATGATCGAACGATCGTCGTGCTCGTGCACAGCTACAGCTACCGCTACGAGGAAGTCGCCGAGATCATCGGGAAGTCACCCGCCGCAGTCCGCAATCGGCTCCACCGCTCGATGGTCCGATTGCGTCGCCAACTCGAACAGGAGCCACGTCATGCCCACCGTTGAAGAACGCCTTCACCGCTACCGCACCACGCTCGACGCAGCCGTTGACGACCCAGCACCCCGGACCGCTGCGATCGAATCAATCAACCCTCGACCACACCGTGGTGCGTGGTTCGTCGCAGCCACTGTGCTCACCGTGGTCGGTCTCGGAACCTTGGCTGTGGTGCGCGACACCGAACCTCGCTCTGCTGATCAACCAGTCCAAACGGCAGGGCCCGCCTCAACAACGAACACCACTCCGCTTGAGAGCGTGCCCACAGCGGCACCCGTGGGAGTTGATTGGTCGAACCCTCCCGCAGCGACAAACTTCGATCAACCCGCTGAGTTCACTCGTCTGTGGGACCTCGTGCTGCAAGGCGAGATCGACCAATGCATGACCGCAGCCGGCTATGAGTACCGGCGTTCGCCCACACCCGACTCGCCGGCGACGGAGCTCGTCGAGTGGCAGGACTGGGCCGACGCGCAAGCCGAAACGGACGGGTGGACCACCCAGAAAGCTCAGTGCGCCGACACGTTCGTGATGTCGGACTGGTATGGCGAGGTCAACTCGCTGGACTACATCGGACAAGCCACCAACCAGTGGGGAGGCAACATCTCTGCGATCTACCAGCGATCCGACATGATCGAAGCCACCCACGCAGTCGTCGAGTGCGCCCAAGACGCGGGGATACAGATCACCGCCGACCCCGCCACGAACGCCCAAGGCGCCTACGAGGAAGTCTGGATTGCCTTCTCACCCCAAATCGAGACAGCGATGAACAACATTGCCGACAACGACCTCATCGGGCTGGAGCAGATGGACCAGTTCCGACTCGATCGAGCAGCCGCCATCGACTCGGTCTGCCCAGCATTGAGCAACAGCGAGAAGGTCTTCCAGAACGCGCAGCGCGAGCACCAAACCGCTTGGCTTCAAGAACACCCCGAAGTCGCGCAACGCGTCGCAGATGAATGGGCCGACGACATCATCCGACTGCAAGCAATCCTCGAAGCACAACCCTCCTAACACACGACGCCCCAGCCTTGATCGCCACCGAGCACATCGACAACGGAACGGACCGAACCAAATCCCTCGACCTCCTCAGGCACGCATATCAACACATCCCGGCAGCCCCTCGCGCCGAGCGAGAACGGCACGACGGTGCTAGCGGAGTTGCTCAGTATTGCTCGCATCTTCGTCGCCGCCGACGCCACCCGAAGGGCGCGCTCCACCGTGCCCGCTCGTAGGTCACCGATGTGCAAGCGACTTTGCGCTCACGCGGGTTCAGCCATGGCCGATCGATCTGGTGAACAGTTCTCGGGCTTGTCGGTCGAAGTCGGGGTGGGCGGGATCTACGATCACGAGACCGGCGCCTGGGTCGAGGGTGCACGTCGTCCAGTAGTTGTGGTGGGCGCGAGCGCGGTATGCGGCGGCGAGCGCGACAATGGCCATGCCGGTCGAGAGCAAGCCGCCGTCATCGATGACGACGCCGCCGGCGATCAGTCCGGCCCCGAATACCATGAGCAGCAGTGTGGAGAGGTTCCGTCGGCTCCAGGTCGACCACACGGTCTCGGTGACCGGCAGCGACACGAGTTCTCGCTGTCCGCCCGGTCGGTGCCCGACGATCCATGTAGCAGCGGGAACTCCGAGCAGCCATCGTCGCCCGCCCCAACGCACCGCGGCACATCGCACGGCGCGGTCGGTACGCACACCCGACAGCACGCACCGGTCGGGGAAGCGACCGGCGTGCTGGTCTGCGAGGCGGAGTACGGATCGAGCCATCGGCGTCCTCGCACCCCACACTGACAGAACATGTCCATGAGCCGCACCATCGTCATCGTCGCCTTCGTCGCGGCACTGGTCATCGGCTGCGCAGGGCAGTCCGACCAAGAGGGCGTCGATCGCTGGTTCGACATCAGTCGCGAACGCCTCGATGCCGACGATCCGTCGACGGATGTGATGCAGATCAACCCGTCGGCACCGTGCGAGCTCGTCGATCGCATCGAGATCGACGGCGTCGAGTTGGAGCTGTTCGGTTCCGGGACTGCCCGGTTCGGCGAGATCGGGGGCCGGTACCAGTGTGCATGGTCGGGTGACGCGACCGGCGCGGCCAACGTCCGCCTCGAGGTCGTGACCGTGAACGACGCCGACGACTTCGCCGATTACGTCGACCTCGTTCCCACACGGGACGGCAACACGATCGTGGACACCGACATCGGACAGATCCAGGTCGCATCGTTCGAACCCGACCCCGAGTTCCCGCCGGTCACGACCGCTGTGCTCGTCGTCGACGAGCAACAGGGCGGCGTCCACCTCGTCGTCGAGCCGCTCGGCCCCGAACGCGACCTGACAGCAAAGGACTACGCCGACCTGCTCGTCCGCCTGACCACGGAGTAGGACCCGCGGCCGCCCGATAATCGCGACTGGACCGCAAGCGTCACCCCGCCCACCGCGGCACATCTCGGAGCGCTTCGGCGCCCGAGATTGCGCACAGTCGGATCGAGGTGGACGCCTGCGGTAGCGCGACGGTGGCTCGAACGTGGCGGCGCCCGCTCGCTCAGATACCGCCGAAAGGAGCCGACTCGGCAGTCGTCATGTAGGCCCAGTAGCGATCGCCGTACGAGAAGTGCCACCACTCGTGGCCGTAGTTGACGAAGCCAGCGGCGTTCATCGCTGAGAGCAAGGTCGACCGATTTCGTCGCTCCTCGGCGCTGATGCCAGCCGCGTGCGTTGCCATCTCCGGACACCGTTCGTTCAACCCTGAGCCCATCGGCATCTCGCGCCCGGCAGAGATCAGGACCACATCGACAGCCCCGCCCGTCGAGTGCGGAGGAGTGATCCACGGCGGTGCGACGAACTTCGCCGTCTCGTCGGCCACGGCGTCGTTGCTCATCTCCGGATTGGCTGACCGGACACGTTCGAAGTTGATTTCCCAAAACGTTCTCTGCAGCGAGAGCGGCCGGTGGGCCTCCGCCACGGCGATCGCCGTGGCGGCGTCCAGGGAGTTGTTCGCCTCGACCAGGCGTTGCGCAACGGAGCGTCGGCACGAGAACCTCGCCGGTGTGTCGTTGCTGACGTGCGGATGGTTGTCGATCACTTCGATGCCGAAGTCGCGAACGTTGACGAGAGGCTCGTCGCACTCAGAGATCTTGATGTCGAGAACCCGTGGATCATCGATCGGGATGATCTCGTCGGGCATGGCGAGACCGTACCGGGCCGAGCGCCCTCGGTCTGCCCGAACCCGCTCGAGAACGACGCATCAGAAGAGCAGACGTGGGTGCTCCTGATCGGCACGTCAGTGGAGCGCTCCTGCGCTGGAGCCACTCGATATCGCGATCACCGGGGCCGTTGAGGCGTTGATCTGCGCTGTTTGGCGGCGAACGATTGTCCGCTGTGCTCGGGTCGAGCTTGTTGACCGGTCGACACCACGTGGGCGTTGAGTCGGCTGATCTTTCGTGATCGGCGACCTGTCACATCGGTGTGAGGGAGCGGTTCGCGCTCGAGCAAGCACGAGCCCCACGTCTCATCGAGTGGCGACACGATTGGCGAGCTTGATCCAAGCGATCGTGGTGACGACGCCGATGACGGCGAGCACGATGAGATGAGGGGTAGTTGACGAGCCTGTCCCGAGCCACGGCTGCTGAATCGTCTGGACGACGTGCGTCGTCGGGACCAGTTCGGCGACCGTGCGCATCACCGACGGCATGACGTCGGGGGGAGGGCCGGCGCCTCCGAGGAGGAACGAGGGGAAGAACAGTGCGAGGCCGACACCTTGGGCCGCCCGGGCGCTGGGCAGGGCGAGGCCGAGCACGATGCCTGTGTTGATCGATGTCCAGATGCTGAGCGCCAACCCGACGAGGGTCAGCGGGGCGTCGTCGATCGCGGGCACGCCAAACACGAGCTGAGTGGTGGCGAGCAGAGTTGCGACGGCGACGACCGTGAGTGTCGTGGCCACGACGATCCATGCGACGGGCAGTGCCCATGGTGAGAAGTGAGACGCCTGGAACCGGCGCAGGACCCCGCGTTCACGGTACGACGCGAGGTGGACCGGCAACATGACCAGCCCGACGGCGGCGAGCACGACACCGATGTAGGCGGCGATGTAGTAGTCCGACGGAGCCGCGCCGCCGAACGCCGGATCGTCGGGCTCGAAGCTGGAGCCGATGATCAACACGGTGAGGATCGGGAAGGCGAAGACGAAGATCAGTCCGATCGGCTCCCGGAGGAAGAGCTTGGCCTCGGTCGCGATCAGTCGGGCGGGGCCGCTGGTCGGGCGATGTCCCGTCATGGCAGGTGTCGTCGAGGGGAGTGTGGCGGTCATCGGTTCGTTCCGATCATGTTGACGAGGGCGTCGTCGAGGGTGGGGTGCTGGATGTGGAGATCGTCGGGTCCGCTCTCGCCGTCGAGCGTTGCGGCGCACACGGGAGCGATCATCGGCGAGGTTCCGAACACGGTGATGCGTCCGGCTTCCTGCTCGACGCGGTCCACGCCGTGGATTCTTGTGAGGCGGCGGCGGTCGAACGCACGGGGCGCGGAGAAGGACACCGTGCTGAGCGATGCGTGGCGATCGGTGATCTCCCGAGGTGATCCCGAGTCGACAATCCGCCCATGATCCATGACGGCGACGCGGTCGCAGAGTGTTTCGATCTCCTCGGCGAAATGGCTCACGAGCACGACGGTGGCGCCGGCATCGCGAACGGCTCGGATCACCTGCCACACGCCGCGCCGGGCTGCCGGATCGAGACCCTGGGTGAGTTCGTCGAGGAACACGACCTGGGGTTCGTTGAGGAGTGCGAGCACGACGAACAGGCGTTGTCGTTGCCCGCCCGAGAGGTCGGCGAAGCTCGTCGTGGCCTGTTCCGCGAGTCCCCATCGGTCAAGGTGAGCCAATGCGTCGCGTCCGTGTGAACGGTCGAACAGCGCGACCGCCTCACCGGCGCGTAGGCGGTCGGGCAGTGACGACTCCTGGAGTTGGCTCCCGATCGCACGCCGCAACCGGGCGCGATCGGCGATCGGGTCGAGACCGAGCACACGCAAGGTCCCGGTATCGGGTCTGCGCAGGCCCTGCACACACTCCACGACGGTTGTCTTGCCCGCGCCGTTCGCCCCCAGCAGCCCGAAGATCTCACCTCGGTATACCGAGAAGCTCACGTCGTCGACGACCGGGCGCGCGGCGTACGACTTCGAGACGGCGTCGACGGTGATAACGGCATCGGACGAGGCCCGGATGCGAGTGCGAGCGAGAGGTGGGAGTGGGGCGAGCTGTCGTGCGGACATGACTGCAGCATGAGCGTTGTGCGGTGCGCGCACATCGCCCTACGGTCGACGCTGCTGCTCATCCCCAGGTTGGGGATCTGCGGCGACAATTCCGTGGTCGTAGGCAAACACGATCGCCGCGGCACGGTCGCGCACACCCAGTTTGGAAAAGATCGCGCCGACGTGGCTCTTCACCGTCGCCTCACTGACGATGAGCGTGCCGGCGATCTCGCGGTTGGTGGCGCCCCGCGCCATCAGCCGGAGGACATCGTGCTCTCGCTCGGTCAACCGCTCGACGCTGACGGCCCGCTGCAGGGCACTGCCTCCGACGCGACGCAGTGCGTCCATGACGCGGGGCGTCACCCTCGAGTCGAGCCACGCGCCACCTCCGGCAACCGCACGGGCCGCTGCGAGGAGATCCTCCGCCGGAGCGTCCTTGAGCACGTATCCGGCAGCGCCGGCATCGAGCGCACCCCACAGGGCGTCGTCGTCGTCGAACGTCGTCAAGATCAGCACGGGTGCACCATCGAGACGGCGCTCACGCAGCTCGCTCGTCGCCGTCACCCCGTCGGTGCGTTGCATCCGCACGTCCATCAGCACGAGATCGGGCTGGAGCTCGACGACGGCGGCAACGACCTCGTCACCGTCGGAACACTCCCCGACGACGTCGAATCCATCGGCGGGCGACAGGATCCGCATGACCCCGGCGCGCACGACCGGTTGATCATCGACGATCAGAACGCGGATCACGCCCCACCCGACCGAGATCGCTCGCCCCCCACGACCGGAAGGAGCGCATCGACGCGCCATCCGTCAGCCGACGGTCCTGCCGAGACGCAACCGCCCAGAGATCGGGCACGTTCACCCATGCCGACCAGGCCGAACCCACCCTGTCGCACTGCATCGCTACCAGAAGGGCCGACGGTTCGACCATGGTCGGAGATCTCGAGGTGGACGACACCGCCGTCGAACACGGCGACGAACTCCACCCGATTCGTCGACGCGTGGCGTGCGACGTTCGCGAGCGCCTCGCGGGCGATGCGGTGCGTCGCCAAACCAACGGCACCTCCGATGTCCGCCACGTCGGGATCGATCGATGCGTCGATCGTCAGACCGGTTCGGCGGTACTCCTCGATGAGGTCGACCAGCCGGTCGGCTTCCGGAGGTGGTGGATCGACACCGCGCTCGCTCGTGCGCAGGGTCTCGACCGTGGCACGAATCTGATCCATGCTCGCCCGGCCCACCGCCTCGGCGTCGAGCAGCGCGCGTTCGGCCTCGTCCGGATCCCGACGCAGGACGTGGCGGGCGCCCGTCACGTGCAGCATCACGGCCGCGAGGGTGTGTCCCGCCACGTCGTGCAACTCGCGAGCGATCCGTCGGCGCTCGTCGGCCACCGCCTGGTCGGCGAGCGCGCTCCGAGCCGCTTCGAGGTCGCGAACGAGCACATCCTGACGCCACAGCGTGCGGCCGACCACGAACATCAACACGACGGCCGCGACCCATGGCAGCCACGAGAAACCCCCGTCACTCGCCAGCGCCGCACCCAGAATCCCGACCGAACAGGCGACGACGATCAGGGCAGCGCGCAGCACCGAGCCGAGATACCACGCCGCATAGAGACACGCCGTCACGACCAGGAACAGCGACACCTCAAGATGGCCCTCGTGTCCGACGGCGAGACACACCGGTACCGCCACGGCGGCGACGAATGTTTCGCCGGGGACCCAACCGAAGACGGCCGGCGCGACCAGCACCGCACCCGCACCGATCAACGCAAGAAGATCGATCGTGGCACCCGGCTCGGTCCATTGCGCCGCCACAACCGCAACGATCGCAATGCACGCCAACACCGGCACCTCGCGTCGACCGACGGGTCGGCCCCGGCGCGCCACGTCGTCACGCACCGACTCGATCAGATTCACAGTTGCACAGTACGTCCCCGCAAGGAAGTCGTCCTCCGACCACGGACGCTGCGGAATCCACCCGTGGTCGGAGAGCCGCGCATTCACCCACCTCCCGGTCGCCGAGCACCGCACGATCACGAGCCCATATCACCAAGCGAATCGAAGACGCCAACCTGCTCTGGAACGGCACTTCGGTGCTCGGGTGGGTGCGCGGGATTGTTCGTTGTCCACGGTTGCTCACCAGTGGTCGGTCTGGCGGACGCGTGCGCTGTCGAGACCGAGACGCTCGACGTCGGTAATGAGCTGATCGTTGCCAGCGACGTAGCTGCAAGGGTCGTCGATCTCGGTGGCAACGAACCAACTGCGGTCTCGCGGCCACCACCACTGCGGACATCGCCGCCTGAGCCCTTGGCGAAACCAGGATGGCGTGCCGACGGTCCTCACCGCTTCGATGGGACCGTCGAACAGGAACATCGTTCGACCACCCCACCAGTCGACGTGCGGGCAGCTCTCAACGAACGCGTAGATCGGTCCATAGGACCTCTCTCGCATCGCGTTCTTCCTGTCGTTCGCTTGTTGCTCGATCGCTGAGGCGTAGCGCATGGTCGTTGTTTGCGAACCGCGATGAAGATCGCCCCAGCCGGTCCACTGAGCGAAGTGGATGTGGTCCGGTGTGGTGGTCGCTCGTTGAAGAGTTGGGAGCAGGGCATCGATGGCAAGATCGCCGAGTTCGCCCGCAACCTGCTCGAGGGGGTCAGGGAGCGGATACGGCAGCTTTGGCGCCGTGCGGATGTCGATGTTGGGGACGACGGTGCTCCATGTCGCGTGCTCGTCGAGTCGATGATGGATCCGAAGGACTTCCTCGTAGGAGTGAGGCACTCGGAACGACACGCCTCCCGCGGGCGGTGGGACGAGCGACGCAGTGAGCCACGCAACGTGTTCGATGCCGTCTGCGGGATGCACAGCTGAAAAGGCGGTGTCAGGCATTCGCGTCAGTCTCGAACACTGGAGAGTTCGATGTCGATCCGATCTCGATCGGCCACCAGCGTAAGAGCGTCGGCAACGAGCCGAAGGAGAGACGAGTCGGCGAGGTCAAGGCGAGGAAGGTCACCGAGGCGAACCAACCGATTTCGTCGTGCTCCTCTGGCGCCAAGTTGGTGATGTCGCCGGCCCAATTGGTGACCACCCAAGCGTGAAGCGTGAGATCGGGAGCCGGGTCGTGAATCCGGAACGGCTCGTCGTCGATCTGGATCGTGACGCCGAGCTCTTCGAGCAGCTCTTCGTGCGGCATCCGCCGGCAACTCACCTGCGTCGATGTGACCGCCGGGGGTGTCCCACACATCCGGGTACCACTGTCGGTTCGGATGACGATGACACAGGAGCACCTGATCGGACTTCACCAGCACCACCGTCGCGACGAAATGGTGTTCGTTCATCACCCAAGTTTCGCAGTCAGACGAGCGGCGCCGCACCAGCGGGAGAGGAACTGTGGCGTGCGCATATCAACAGTCGGAGCAACGGTTCCAGACCGAGAGAGATCGGCACGTCGGCGTGCGGGCGGCCACGCCATATCACCCTTCTTGGCTGCGAGTCGATAGAGCGAAACGGGACGGCGCATGCGATTGCACGCGACAGAGCCCCGCCAGCGGGTGCTGGCGGGGCTTCGTGCCATGAGTTATCTATTGACCGACGGTGTCGTCGTCGCTTGTGCGGGTGGCGATCAGGGTTCCGTCGGCGGCGTATGCCCTGATCTCGATGAAGACGTCGTTGACCCCGTTCGGATCCTGGCCGGGTTGGAGGTCGACGACCGCTCCAACTGTCCAGAACCGGACGTCGGAGAACTCGCCACTGGTGTTCCGGGGGACGACTGAAGCGGTTGCTCCGTTAATGAACTCGACCTCGATACGAGCGACATCGGTTGAGGCCATCCCTCGGGTGCTCATTTGTAGTTGCGAGGTGGTCTCATCGAAACCGGTGCTGAAGCCGTGATAGCGCGAGATGGTCTCTGCCGGGTCGAAGTAGGTGACGCAGCCGCCACCGGATTCGTTGTCGGTGCGGGTCTCGGTGCAGAACCAGCCGTTCGACTCATCGACGCTCATGACGACTTGCTCGCCGTTGACATCAAACTCACCAACGTCGGTCATGGCATCGTCATAGCTCAGCGGTGCCGATGGCAGCTGGTCCTCAGACACGAGGGCCAGGCCATCGATGACGGCGAGCAGATCGCTCTGGCTGACCGGTCCGCCCACGTCGACGTAGCGATCGCCGATCGCAGCCGTTCCCCGGGCTTGGCCGGCAGAAGTGGAGATCGTCCAGTTGCGTCCTGCTACCTCGACGGATTGGCCGCCTTCAAACGATGGGGTGTCTGGACTGATCCAGAAGCTCAGCTGGCCCGCCAGCGAACCGGTGCTACCGAACTGGACCGATTTGAGATCGCCTGACGGGTTGTTGTTCCGATCGGCGTACTGAAATTCGAATCCATCTGGCAGCACCGTCGGCCACAGCCACTCGTCGCCGGCAACGGCCTCGTTACCGCTCAGCAACACGGCTGGAGGCGAGAAGGCGGGGAGTGACCCGTCTACGGGTGGCACTGCTGGCTGTTGTGACGTCGATGCTGGCTCGGAACGCGAGTTCTGCACCCACATGAGGCCGGCCATCCCGGCCAGGAGTGCACTTGCAGCAGCGACGAGCACCAGTTGCGATCGTCGCCTTGGTTTGGTGTTCGCATCGCTGAAACGAACAAGGTTCGTTCCCGCAAGAATGTCGTCGAGGTCATCTCGGACTGCGACGTTGTCAGCGCGTCGTTCGAGGGAGCGGCTGAGTTCTTCGTCCAGGTTGATCATGAAAGTTCCTTTCGCATCGTGGTGAGTGCTCGGTGGATCCAGGGTCCGACCGAGCCGGGCTTGCAGCCGAGTGCCTCGGCAATTTCTTGTTCGGTCATGCGTTCGTAGAAGCGCATCACGACCGCTGCCCGATGATTGAACGGCAGTCGGGCAATCACGTCGTAGAGCACGTCGTCGGTGCTGCTCGTTTCGCCTGCGGCGAGCCGACGATGCGCAACTGCAACGACTTTGTCGTTGCGAACGCGGTCCAGACAACCGTTCAGCACGCCTCGGTTCAAGTACGAGCCATGGTGAGAGATCGTGTCCCACCGTCGAAGGACCTCGACCAGTACGTCGTGCACGATGTCGTTTGCCACCTCGTCGGATCCGACCAGCAGAGCAGCGCGCCGGACCTGACCGTCGTGTTCAGCGCGGTAGAACGCCGTGAACTCGTCGTCGATACGGCTCCTTGGTCGCTGGGGCGGATCGCTGCCCCGCATCGGTTGCGCTTCGTCCACGGCCACCAACTCTGTCCTGCTCATGACTCCTTCCACGAAATACTCGGTCGGATCCATACGAGAAAACCAACTCCCAAGAGGAAGCCGTTCACGCAGTCAAGCCCGGCCCGCTCAAGCAGAACGCCTCAACGACGCGTCGGACGTAGAGGCGCCTGCTGGACGGACCGAGTATCGACTCTGACAGCGCATAACAACATCACGCCGGCCGACCCTCGACCGATCAGAACGGCACGTCGGTGCTCGGTCGGGTGCGCGTATCAGCGGGCGCCAGCCACGCACGTCCGGGCTCATGGCCGTTGAGAGGCGATCAGGCGCCGCGCATTCTCGCTCCACCGGTCGCCGTACCTGGCTTGAAGCTCTTGAAGGCGCCATTCGTTGCCGGTCACCACGCCACGGCAGTGTTTCGTGCCACTACGGCATCGCATCGACCACTCGGGCAGCGTGGAGAAGGTTGCGTAGTCAACCGTGATCTCATCGCCGCCCGTCAGGGGTTCGGCGTGCGACGAGCGAGAAGGAGCCATCGAGCCACACCGTCGGGTCGCAGGAGTGGTTGCCGAAACGTGCGAGGGAATCGTCGAGCACAAGGTGTTCGTCGGCGCTCACTCCACTGGAGTCGACGTAGCCGTCAGTTGAGACGGCCTGAGCGAGCAGACGATGGAGTTCGTCGTCGGTGACGACGTTCCCGCCGAAGTGAACAACGACGTCGCCGATGTCGACGTCGGTGGTGGCGAACAAGCCACGGCCCTCGATCGATGATTCGGCGACAACGACTCTCGCACTCACCCACGACGACCGTGGCGGACGATCCGACATCGATCCATCCTGGCCGCTCGTACGAACCCCGTGCAGCACACCGACGCGGATGTGGCTCTGACGCGCTCGGAAACGCGCGCCCCGCAGAACGCCGTCTACCTGCGCGCGATCGGATCCAATCGCGCGTTACTACACCGGCTACATGCATGGTGCTGGACTCAGGAACGGCGTCGTTCTCTGCGCAGGAGGGAGCGGAGTGTCTCGGCATTTGCGTAGCCGACCCGCAGGGCGATCTCGGCGGAGTTGAGGTCGGTGGTTGCCGAGAGATGCCGAGCCCGTTCGATGCGAAGACGTTGGACGAAGCCGAGCGGAGTGAGGTTGAGCGCCGAACGGACTCGTCGTTCGAGGGTGCGCCGGCTCGTGCCGAGCGACTGCGCGACGAACGCGACGTCGAGCGGTTCGTCGAGGCGGGCGCGCACGAAGCGTTCGAACTCGACGACGATCGGGTCATCGTGCCGGAGGTGTTCGTAGGCGACGAAGGCCGCCTGCGACGGGCGCTCGTCGATGAGGAGCAGCTTGGCGACGTGCTGGGCCAGGTCGGGGCTGACCGATCGCACGATTGAGAGTGCGAGGTCGATGTGGGCGAAGGCGGCGCCAGCGGTGACGAGGTTTCCGTCGACCACGACCATGGTGTCGAGATCGAGGTCGACGCTCGGATAGCGCTTTCGGAACTCCGGCCCCAGGAACCAGCTGGTCGTTGCCCGCCGATGGTGCATCCGTCCGGTCTCGGCGACGGTGAACACACCGGTGCACGCTGCTGCGATCTGGGTGGCCGCGTCGTCGAGACGCGCGAGTGACTCGATGACCAAACGGGCACCTCGGCTCTGCAGCGCGTCGTTGGTGGCGGCGGCAGTGAGGGTCCCAAGCGCAGGGACGATGACCACGTCGAAGTCGCCGGACTCCGACAGTGGATGGTCCACCGACAGGGTCATTGATGTCGTCGTGGTCACCCGCCGCTTTGGTCCGACGATGGCGAGCTCGATCGGGTCGATACGCGGGTCGACATCGCTGCGGGCTCCGTCCGCCACCCGCACGATGTCGATCACCGATGCGACCGCCGAGCCGAAGCAACCGTCGAGCGCGATCAGTCCGATACGCATGGCGTGAACGGTAGCAATACTGCCGTATGCGCCACTCGCCATCGACCCTCGCTCGTCGTAGGTTGGACTTCTCACACGAACAACCCCGAATCAAGGAGACCACCATGTCCACACCCGCGTCACTCCCGTATGCCTTCATCGCCAAGATCGTCGCGGCCGATGGACAGCACGACGCGCTCGGCGATCTGCTCGCCAGCGCTGTCGAACTCGCCAACGAAGAGGAAGGCACCATCGTCTGGTTCGCGGTCAGGACCCACCCCGACACCTTCTGGATCTTCGACGCTTTTCCCGACGAGGCCGCTCGCGACGCCCACGCCAACGGCGCAATCGTCGAAGCCCTGATGGCGAACCAGCATCTCCTCGGCGCAGCGCCCGAGATCCTGCCGGCCGACGTCCTCGTTTCCAAACTCCCGTAGTCCGCCACCACTCGAGAGGGTCGAGCCCCGCCGAGCGACAGGGTCCAATCGCCTCGACATCCGCACCATGTGGACGATCCCCGACGGGCCGATCGAGCGGAGGTGACCTGTCCCCAATCGCGCGCGCGTATCTGCGTCAAACGCGTCTCGAAGGTGCCGTTCGAGGGCACGCATAACGTTCACGGCCGGCCGCCGCTGACCCCGCTCGGGTACGGCACCTCGCGAGTGGTTCTGTCCGCTCGGTATCTGCTCCAGATCCAGGCCGCTGACCATCGCGCCCCACGCCACGGTCCGGTCGCTGCGACACATCCACCGTGGCGAAGTGAAGCACGACCTACCGTGCTCGTGTGGCCGTTCCGCACTTCTCCATCCTGATTGTCGACACGACAGCCATCGTCGCCGACTACCGCCTTCGGTCTGCTCAGTGGCAGCTCGTGTGCGCCGAATCGGCAGCTGGTCTCCGGCGGGTCATCGTTCCCGAGGTTGTGGTGCGCGAGGCAACGAACCGATTCGCCACCGACGCTGCCAAGGCACGGACCCAGATCGCCTCAGCCACACACGTACTCAGGCGGCTCGGAGCCACAGCGCAGGACGGGCCACCCGAGGAGAACGACGCCGACCGCTATGCATCTTGGCTCCGAGCAGCGTTGGCCGCCGCCAACGTTGAGATCTGGCCGTTGCCCAACGACGGCCTCAGCGACCTTCTCGACCGAGTGATCACGCGCACCCCGCCCGTGAAACCGTCCGGAGCTGGCGCGGGCGATGCTCTGGTCTGGGACGCCGTCCGGAATGCCTGTCAATCGACGATCATCGGCAAGGTTGCATTCGTCAGCGGGAACGCGACGGACTTCGCAAAGGACGGGCAGCTCCGTCCGGAGCTCGCCGCCGAAATGGTGAAGGGGACTTCATCGTCGACCGCTGAATTGTTTCCCACACTGGGCGACTTCATGCAGACCCAGCTCATCGAAGACCCGGCACGTCAGGCGGCGGCGCTGAACCTGGCAGCGCAACTACTCCGCGAAGACCGAGGATCGGTGTTGGAGTGTCTTCGCTACGCCGCCTACGACGCGACGGTTCGCGTGACCGATGCGATTTCGCAGGTGCAGTTCGTCCCAACGGACGTCAGGGAGGTGTTGCTACTCGGCGTGGACGTGTCGACCGTCGAGGGTCTTCCCGACGCGTGGGCTGTGGCCCGGTTCCGAGCGACCGTGCGAGGGGACCTCGAGCTGTATGGCGTCGCTCCACACCTCAACATGGGCGATCCCATTCACGTCGACAGGGTGGTCGACTTCGTCATGAGCTTCGAGGCGATCGTTGACCTGCACGATGGGACGCTCGACAACTTCGCTTCGGCCGATGAGATCGAGGTTGAGTTCTCCGACTATGCGACTGTGTGGTGAATCGATGCGCTGCTTTGATGGACGGTCGAGGACCGCCTCATGACCAGGGCGGGAGTCGCCGTTGGCGACGCGTCGCTCACCCGCCGTGATGTCCGTGCCAACCATGATCGATGTTGTCGTCATCGTGAACCTCCTCGAATCGAAGGGTCCACACAACACGAGCTGGCCGCTCGCATGCCCACGACCCGCCAGCCGCCGGCGATCAGCCGCACCTCTCCGGCGATACGTGATGCCCTAGGCGGAGGACTCGACTGCACGTTGTGCACTCACGCCGTGCCCACCGGAGCGGTCCTTCTGCCAGACTGAACGGTATGGCTGCTGCAGCGTCGTGGCCCGAGGTTCTCGCTGCAGGAAAGGCGTGCAAGTTCGCTGTCGTTGACCCCCGTTCCGGCGACCGTTCGTCTATCTGGAGAATCTGGACGGGCAAGAACGCAGACGACGTCTATCTGTTGGAGTTGAACACCGGGAAAGACTGGAAGGTGAGCCTCCACAACGAGCCCGGCCGCGAGACTGGCGAGCCGGCGTGGCGAATTGCCATGACGGGAGAGGGAGCAGAGGGCCTCGGCCGCGAACGCGCAGTGGTCGACCACTGGATCCCCGAGGCGCCTGAGGACGGATGGATCGAGGGCGTGGGAATCCTCATCCCGTTCGCATACCTCCGACCTCCAGCTGAGGCGCTATCGCCATCAGTTCTTCCGGTCCAGGTCCTGTCTCCGGCGCTGTCCGGATATTGCGTGCGCCTGTTCCTTGAAGCGCCTGGAGCCAAGGCCATGCCATTCCCTCCGGGGTTGCCGATCGCAGTGTTCGAACGGTGTGGCGGAGGCCGGCTCTACGTCCTCGCCACACCCACACGTCTGGAGCCTCGACAGATCGACGCCTTCGAATTGATGTGCGAGCGGGCACGAGCCGAGCGAGCAGATGTGCTGGAGTACCCGACCGATCGGTTCGTGGGTGTGGCCCGGTTGCAGAGCCAGCGCCTGCTCATCGACCTCACAATCGCCTGACGCTCGATGCGGTCCTGCCTAGCGATCTGAGGCCTGCGCATGTCGACTGTCGTCCGTCACCGCTGAACCCGCTCCGGAAATGGCAATTGGATCACGCTGAAGTGCCCATTATCGCCCCGCCCCGACCGTGGCCGATGTGCCGCTTGGGGTCACGCATATCGCTCGTGCCATGCGCCCCGGCGGGCCCGCTCGATAGCGGCACGACCGAGGAGCGCTCATGCGCGCGAGATTGTGCACTGCGCGATCGTCCTCGAGCTGCGTTCTTCGCTGCCGGATCTCCGAGAGGTCTCGGGGCGGTTGCGGCTCGGTCATTATCGGCACGCGGTCGTGGTGCGGCGCCCATCTCGAGGAGCGCGAACACGTCAGGTCATCGTGCCACTACCCCGAAGAGGAGACCAACCAGGATCACCACAATCACGATTCCCGTGACCCAGGCCTCCACGCGGACCGCCTTCTTGACGTGGGGAGTTGCCCAGTCGTTCCGCTCCGGCTCGTCATCTACGTCATTCATTGCAGCCTCAAGTTAGGGCGAACGACTCCTGAGCCGAACGCAAGCTACGAGAGACCGTGCAGTTCGACCTCGCGGATCCCGTGGCAATGAGCAACCCCACCGCAGCCGCACTGGGTCGCTCGCTCGGCGTTTCGAGCACGACTCGCAACCATCCCGGCCAGTCCCCGACACTGATCACCGTGACCTCGGGCAAACCGACCAGCAGCGCGCACATGCGCGTAGCATCCGTTTCCGAGCAGGGGCTCCTCGCAACTCAACGACTTCGAACATCGCTGAGAAATGCAGAGCCCCTCACAGCTACCAACCCCAAGCCGCACAGCGACTGGACCACTGATTGGGTCCCCCTCACCTTCGCCGCGCCCGGGACCACCCCGGAACCCTCACCCAACCCTCGAACGCGAAGCGCCGAATTACGCCGGAACGTCGCCCATCACCCGCACGTCGGGCAAGCAATATGTGGCACTCGCCCGGTTCGTCCGCAACGCCAGGCTCGCCGACGCGATCGACCAAGGATCGTTCTGTTCGATCTCAGCGAGCCTGGGCGCCCGCGCGTTTTACGACGCACGACGAGCCGCCGGCGATTCGCACCACAAGGCCCTGCGGGCTCTGGGCAACCGTTGGATCGGGATACTTCACGGCGGCCTCCGGCACGAACGCGTCTACGACGAGACCACCGCATGGGCACACCGCATCGACAACGACCTCAAGAAAATCCCGATCGCTGCTTGACTCCTGCGCACCTGGGGTGTCTCACGGCACCGGCCGCATTCCGTTGTTCGGCGCCGGCCTACCTCGTCGCCGTGAAGGCCACGCTCTGAAATTTCATTTCGGACGGCGCTAACCGAGCCCTTAGCTGGCGATGTTCCTGGACTCAGATTCACACTCAAAGCTCACCGTCGTCCTCTGCTCGCGATCCGGGCCGGTGGGGGCCCACGAGCAAACAGGCAGCCGCGCCACCACCTTCGACGGTTACGTCTGGTGGCGAACCGTCGGCACATTGCTCGATCGCTACCGGACAGCGCGAACGGAACACGCACCCCGACGCTCGGTCCATGGGGCTCGGAAGTTCACCTTCGATCGTCGTACGCATCTGCCGTCGCTCACGCTGTCGCGTTGGATGAGGTACTGGGACCGAGTTGAGGAGGGCCTTCGTGTACGGGTGCATCGGAGCGTTGAAGACGCGCTCGACCGGACCGTGTTCGACGATCCTCCCCAGATACATCACCGCAACTCGATCAGCAAAGTGCCTAACGACCGAGAGGTCGTGGGCAATGAAGATCATCGCGATCTTCAGCCGCTCGCGAAGATCGACGAAAAGAGCGAGGATCTGATTTTGCGTCGTAACGTCCAATGCCGAGAGTGCCTCGTCGCAGATTAGAACGCTTGGTTCGAGAATCACCGCCCGCGCAATCGCGATCCGCTGGCGTTGCCCACCTGAGAACTCATACGGGTATTTCCGTGCGTCCGCGGCAGACAGGCCAACGACCTCAAGGAGACGTTCAACCTCGCTTAGACGTTGCTTTCGACCCAGACGACTGTGGACCCGAAGCGGTTCTCCTACGATTTCCGCTAGTCGCATCGTGGGGTCCATCGAGGAGTATGGATCCTGAAACACCATCTGAATCGCGCGACGCATTTCGAGAAGCTGGCGACCCTTGAGACCGGCGATGGAACGTCCAGCAAGCCGAATCTCACCACCGGCGACGGGCACTGTTCCGACGATCGCTCGGGCCATCGTGGACTTACCTGAGCCTGATTCGCCGACGACGGCCAGGGTCTCACCTTCCGCGACAACCAGACTTGCCTCGTTCACTGCGACGAGGGCTCCCCCACTGCGCCCGTGGGGGTGGAACTCAACCCGCAACTTGCGCAACTCGATGAGCGGCGATCGCTCCTTGTGGGGTCCGTCGGGCTGAGTCATCACGGGCGCCGGAAGTTGAGACATGCCGCGCGTCGGCACCGTACGGATCGTCCGGCCTCCTGGACGGTCAGCTCTGGCGGGCCCGCTCGACACTCGTCGTCAGCGAACGCACAACGAGGGGCGAACCGGCATCCTGACGGATTCGAACCCGGACTCGGAACGTTCCCGGCCAAAACGTGGCGCTCGGCCGCATCGTCCACTGCAGGTACGGATCTCAGTAGACTGTCGGTGTACGGATGAAGCGGCCGGTCGAACATCTCGTGGACACCGGCGTTCTCGATTACTTGCCCGCCATACATGACGGTCACTCGATCACACACGTCGGCGACCACCGCCAGGTCGTGCGTTACGAAGAGGACCGACATCGCGAGTTCACGAGAGGCCTCGCGCAGCACATCGAGCAGTTGGGCCTGCACAGTGACGTCCAGCGCTGTTGTCGGCTCGTCGGCGATCAATAGTTCCGGCCGGCAGGCGAGAGCGAGCGCCATAAGCACTCGCTGTCTCATGCCACCGGAGAACTGGTGGGGGTAGTCGCGCAACCGGGCGCTGGCGGCCGGGATGCGCATCAGATCGAGCGCCTCGATGGCTCTACGTTTGGCTGTGGCTCGGCCACATCCGGTGTGGCGCCGAATGACAGTCTGAATTTGGTCGCCGATAGTGAACAACGGGTTCAGACTGGTCATCGGCTCCTGGAATACCATGGACATCCGATCTCCACGCAAGTCGTTCCGGCCATGCTCGGGGAGATCAACGAGATTGATCCCATCGAAACAGATGCTGCCGGTAGTGCGCGAACCACCACTCGGCAGAAGGCCCATGATGGCCAGACTTGTCACGCTCTTACCCGACCCAGATTCTCCTACGAGCCCGACTGTCTCCCCGCGCCCGATCGTCAGGGACACATCCTCAATGACGCGCGTCCATCGTCCTCCGCTGAGGAACTCGACGGATAGGCCGTCAACGTCGAGCAGGCTGGTCCTCGAGACATTGATATCGTCCGAGGGCTCATCTGGCTCCTGCGCTGGCTCGGAAATCATCGATCCCCCCGATGGACCTCGCGCCCGAAGGAGTCGCGCAACCCGTCGCCAACGACGTTGAACGCCAGCACAGTCAGCATGATCATGCCGCCTGGCCACAGAATGAGCAGATTCTGGTCGTTGAGTGAGTCGAATGCGCTTCGCATCATCGTTCCCCACGATGCGTTGGGCGGCTGTACGCCAAGTCCGAGGAAGCTCAGCCCCGCCTCCGCGAGAAGTGTCACACCGGCCAGAATCGACGTCTGAATGATCAACGGCGCTCGCACATTGGGCAGCACATGCCAGAACATGAGGCGCCAAGATCCTGTCCCGATCGTACGGGAAGCCTCGATGTAGGTCTCGTGTCGCACCGCGGAGACGGATGAACGAGTCAGTCGCACGACGCGCGGGGCGAACACCAGTCCGAGAGCGATCATGGCATTGGTGAGGTCCGGCCCGAGGACAGCGATGATCGCGATAGCGAGAATAATTGGAGGGAAAGCCATCACGATGTCGGTGATGCGCATGACGACCATTGCGACGGCCCGATCAGTCATGCCTGCGACGAGTCCGAACGGTACGCCGATTAGCAGAGCCATCCCAACGGCTTGGGCGACGGCAACGGCTGAGATCCGAATCGCGTACACCAGCCGACTGAACACGTCGCGTCCGAGTTCGTCGGTTCCGAGCAAGTGCCCGTCGGTCAACGGCGATGCGAGCACATTCCTGAGATCCTGTGCGTTGGGGTCGTGTGGGGCAAACCATGGCGCGGCCAGTCCCGCCACGAGCAGAGCAACGAGGAAGATTGAACCGAGAACCGCAAGCCGCTGGCGACCGAACCGCCATACGAGTGTATTCGAACGCCCTACAGGCAAGGCTGCTGCTTGCGGTGTCGATGTTTCGTCGACGGTCATACGCGGCCCTTTACATTGAGGACCGATACTGCCGTGTCAACGAGGAGATTCGTTATCACCACGATGGTCGCCGTAACAAGAACCAGACCCTGCACCATGGGAATGTCTCGCTGCAGAACACTCGTCACCGCCAACGACCCAAGTCCGGGAATTCCGAAGATCTGCTCAACAATGACGGAGCCACTCAGGAGTGCAGCGATCTGAAAGCCGACAACAGTTACGAGCGGCACGGCAGCGTTCTTCATGGCGTACTTCCACACCACAACTCGAGGGCTGTTCCCGGCAGCACGAGCCGTACGGATGTAGTCGGTGCGGAGCACGTCGCGCAGCGCTCCCCGCAACTGACGCGTAATTTCCGCGGCGGCCGCTACACCGAGAGTGATCCCGGGAAGCACCAGACCGAGCGCCCAAGCTCCGAGCCCGTCGCTCGGCGGCGAGTATCCAGTCGCAGGTAGGAGATCCGTCTTGAGCGCGAGAAACACGATCAAGAGAGAACCGATGAAGTAGCTCGGCAGGGCCACGCCGCCAGCCGCTCCGAGTGACACGGCCCGGTCGATCCATCCTCCCGGATGAGTCGCCGCGATCACGCCTGCAGGGATCGAAACGGCCAGTGCGAACGCAAGCGCCGCCAACGTCACCGAGATAGTGACCGGCAGGCGGGTGCTCAGCGCAGTCATCACCGTTTGCGAACTGAACAAGGATTGACCGAGGTCCCCGCGTGCGAGGTTTGCCAGCCACTGTCCGAATTGCGCCGGAAGCGGCTCGTCCAGGCCAAGACGATCCCGAACGGCCTCGAGGCGATCCGCTGTCGCGTCCTCGCCAAGAATTGCTATCGCCGGATCGCCGGGCATCAGATGCAACAGCAGGAACGTAACGACAGATACCGAGAGCAGGACGACGACGGATCCGAAAGTGACCCGCATGACCCGCTTCAAAGATCGAGGCAGGCGAAGCGTGGAGCCACCCGCGACGAGTGGCTCCACGCTCAGATTGGTATGGTCAGCCAGCAACGATCCCAACTCCACGGAACTCCGGTTGACCGTTTAGATAGCCCTGTGCCCCGGCTACGCCAGGAGCCATAGCGAAGAAGCTCGTCGCGTTGAACATGGGGATATCCATCGCGCTTTCGACGACAAGCGCCGTAAGCGATTCAATTGCGGCTTCGCGAGCATCAGCATCAGTCGCTGTGCTTGCCTCCTCATACAGTTCGTTGAACCCCGGAACTGTCATCCCGGACGGATTGAGCCGTCCATCCTCCGAGTAAAGATCACGCAGAGTGATGAGTGGGTCGAGATTTCCTGAACGGTTCGCGACTGTCAGAGCGTCCGTGTCCTTGTCGATCGCGTACAGACGAATCACGTCACCGCCGGGGACCGGCCGCAAGGTGGCCGTGATGCCAACCTCGGCCAATTGCGCGGCGATCGCATCGCTCATCTTCGAGTAGTAGGTGCTGTTCGGTGTCAACAGCTCGAACGCAACCCCCTCGTCGACTCCCGCCTCGGTGAGGAGTGCTCTCGCCTTGTCAGGGTCGTAGGTGTAGGTGCCAGCCACGTCCTCGTTGTATCCGGGCCGGCCGGGCAGGAACGCTTGGTCTAGCACGATGCCCTCGCCATCGAACACCACGTCGAGGATGGCCTCTCGGTCGATCGCATAGCTGATTGCCTGGCGGACGAGTTCGTTGTCGAACTCCGCCCGCGCAAGGTTGAGGGCGACACGGTAGAACACGATGTCAGTCTGATCCAGCAGCTGGAGTCCGGCGTCGGCCGCCTCGTCGGCAGCAGCTGCATCGATGAACGCCCAATCGGTTTGGCCGTCCTTTACGGAATTGAGTCGAGTCTGGCCGTCGGTGTTGTAGGAGACTTCTACACCTGCGGCCCCGATAGCTTCGGGGTCCCAATAGTCGTCGTTGCGAACGAACTCAACGGAAACACCAGGATCTGTTTCAGTGACCGTATACATCCCCGATCCGGCAGGCTTCGTGTCCAGGTCGACTGCGCCAAAGGACGCGGGACTCATCATCATCGCGGAGCGCCCCGTGAGATACAGCGGAAGGGCTGGCGATGCCAGGGGAACGGTGAACTGAACCGTCTGCGGATCGATCACCTCGACCGAATCGAAGGTCGCGAGTTCAGCATTAACCGTGCTCTCCTCTGCCATCGCACGATCGAGGTTGGCTTTCACTGCGTCCGCATCGAGTGGCGTGCCATCGTGGAAGGTCACGTCGTCTCGAAGATGAAGCGTCATCGTGTTGCCGGTTGGATCGATCTCCCAGGATTCCGCAAGCCCTGGAATCGGCTCGCCATCAGGCGAGATGTGAATGAGCCTGTCGTACAGCAGATTTAAGACGATCGCGTCGCTTCCGGCAGTCGACTTGGTGGGATCGAGGCTCACGGGACCGACGCTGTACATGAGCCGAAGCGTCGCGTCAGGATCGAAGTCCGCGGATGGCTCAGACGGAGCAGTAGATTCCACTGCGGTATCCGAGGGCGCGCTCACTGAAGTCTCGTCCGGCTCTGGCGCCGTTTCTACGGTCGGTGCGGTGGAGGCGCCGCCGGCGATCGAGTCGTCAGCCCCTTCGCCGCTCCCACCGCATCCAGCGGCGAGCAGTCCACCGGTAATCAGTAGCGCCACGACACCCCGTCGCGTAGCTCCTGGCTTCCCTATCGTTGGTTTCTGGAACATGTTTCCCCCATTTTTGTTGTTTGAATTGTGCGACGCGATCTATTTAGATGCGTCTACGTCGCTTCGTTAGTTCGATACTCGAGCCTGCAACCAGGCCGCAACATGGTCGGCAACATTGGGTCGAGCCTCTGAGGTTTCATTGAAGTAGTGACCGCCAGGAAGAGTGACGAGTTGTTTATCGTCGGCCCCGGTGAGATCGAGAAGTTTCTGCGCATCTGCCGGGAACACCCCCATGTCCGCATCCGCGTGCACGACGAGGGTCGGCAGATCGTTCTTGGGAAGGTGCGAGTCGACGACACAGTCCGACTCAGTGAGACTGAACATGTTCAGCCAGGTCCGAAGACTCGTGACCATTCCAACGCCGAATACGTTGCGGTTTGCCCGAGCCGGGTCTCCGAAGTAGCAACGCCCGACCGGCCGATTCGACGGGTCGATCGTCGGGTCAAGGAACCGCGGGTTCGCCCAGGTGCGGTTCATCACAAACAGACGCTCGAGTGTTCCGAGACTTGGTAGTCGATCGAGTTCCGCGAGGCAGTACTCGGTGATCCTTGCGTTCCGAGCCACTTGAGCACGTCCGTAACGCTGCAGGAACTCATCGCTGAACGGCACTCCATTGCGCGCGTCATACATGTCCAAGCTGGGGTCGATGGACGTCGGATCAAACTCATCAGTCAGGCTCGGATCCATCGCGCCGGTGATGTACTCAGGTCTGCCTGGATGGGCAGCCAGAAAGATCATGTAGTCGGCGGGCGCGAGGTCGTACAGGCCTCGAAATACCGGTCGACCAACGGATGGTCGGATATCGACGTCCTTGCACTGAGACTGGTAGGCGGCCATCAGCGAGCCACCGCCCGAGTTGCCGAGCAGCACGACTTCCTCGACGCCTTGGTCGCGGAGCCACGCCACACCAACGCCAATCTCGGCAAGTGCGTGATCAAGTTGAAAGTAGGGCTCGTTGCCACGGAATCTCGTGTTCCACCCGAGAAAGCCAAAGCCGCGCTCGGCCATGTAGGGGGCTAGATAGTGTTCCGAGAAATCGAGGTTGTAATGGGTGGCAATGATTGCAGTCTTCGGAACCTTTCCCCGCAGGCGATAGTAGATGCCTTGGCATGGGTGACCCCCAGCACCCGCCCTTCCGATCGCAGGCGATGGCAGTCCGACAAAGGTTCTTTCAACGGTAGAGGACAAAGATTCGCTCATATCATTCCCTTCGATTTCTGTTTGTGAGTATGGGCAAGATGCTCGATCGCGATCGAGCGCGCTGCGCTTCGATCAGCCTTCATCAGCGGTCCCGACCGGGGTATCGATGAGACGGCGACAACATGTGCCGGCGTCTTGTAACTTGCGAGTGATTGCTTGCAATGCGAGATCATTTCCTGAGCATCGGCCTTCGCCGCTGGAGACGATTGGACGAGGGCGATGACGAGTTCACCCCAACGTTCGTCGGGCACGCCGACGACGAGGCAGTCCGACACATTCGGATGCGACGCAAGTACCGCTTCCACCTCGGCCGGATAGATGTTCTCGCCGCCGCGAAGGATCATGTCGACCCGCCGGGTCGCCAGACGGAGATAGCCCTCCTCGTCCAGCCATCCGAGGTCGCCTGATCGGAACGAACCATCTGGGAGCAGCACACTGCGTGTGAGCTCGGGTTCGTTGAGATAGCCGGTCATGACGCATGGACCACGTGAGACGATCTCGCCGACGGTGCCCGGCACCACGTCTGTGAGCTGGTCATCAACTATGCGAAGCTCAACACCCGGAGGAGGCTTTCCGACCGACACCAGAAGATCTGCACGTTCATCATCGAGAGCGCGTCGGTGATCCTCGGGACCGAGCAGTGCCTGCCCGCCAACCTCGGTTCCAGCGCCAAATATGTTGAAGAGGTCGCAGTCGAAGACATCATCCATCCGCCGCACTAGCTGCTCACCAGCCGCCGACCCGCCGTAGCTGATCTGTCGCAGTCGCGGAAATGAACCGCGTACGGCCGCTTCCGAGTCGAGGATCTCTCCAATCATCGTCGGCATCAAGGTTGCGCCAGTCAGACCGTCGTGTGCCTGCATCCAACGGAGTACGACCGCGGCGTCGAATTGGGGAAGGATGAGCTGTGTAGAGCCGAGCCGCAATGCGTAGAGCGCGTTTGCCCATCCCGACACATGGAACAGCGGTGAGCCGGCGTATCGACAGTCACCAGGTTCGAGACGCTGATTCGCGATTCCTGCCTCCACCATTGCTTCCACCATGCGGATCGGCTGGAGAACACCCTTCGCACGGCCGGTTGTACCGCTGGTGAATGAGATGGCGAAGAGCTCGTCGGCTTCCCGAGCCACCCACTCGATCGAGCGGGCACTGCTTCGCATTGCACTGATCGACGGGTTGACCGTTTCGACTTCCGTGCGAGGAACTTCGGTCGCCACGATCATGGGTGGTGCGACCTCTGCAACGGGCGAGTCGACAATCGTCGCTACGTAACGCGGGGCGACGACTATCGAGTCCAGTTCGGCTCGTTTCATCAGGTCGGCCAATTCCACCGCCGACAGCCGGAAGTTGAGCGGAACGATCGTTCCCCCGAGGCCGGCAATGGCGAGGTAGGTCTCAATGACGTCGACCGAGTCGGTCGACAAGACTGCGACCCTAGACCCCTTTTGGATTCCCAAGTCGGCTAGTCCAGCTGCAATGTTGCGGACCTCGCGTTGGGCCGTCGCATAGTCGGTGACCGATCCATCGCCCGTAATCCACGCCGAGCGCTGCGGCGTGGCTTCAGCCGCAATGTCGAGCCAATCGCAGACCTGGTGGCGCGTCCTAAAGCCTGCGCGAGTACTTCCAGCCGTCACGGACAACACAGTGCGTCCCCCCAGATCGACGTCAGCTCTGCGGACACCTGATCGACCGACAGTGCCTCGGTAGGCGGGTCGAAGATGAAGGCGTCGAAGAGAAATCGATCGATTCCTTGTGTCAAGGCCCGAGCCAGCACATCAGAGCTCACGGAGGACTTTACGATTCCGAGCCGCTGGCCTTTCGCAATCGCCTTGCCGAACCTCGCCTTGTGCGTAGTACGGAACTCGCGTCGCAGACGGGCGATCGACGGTTCTACATGCACCGCCTCCTCCATCGCCTTCATCCATGAACGATGTGAGTCGAAGTAGCTGACGTGACTCTCAATTGCCCGACGGAGACCCTCTCGCCCTTGGGTGACGTCCCAGTGATCGACGCCACTTGTCAGCATTTCGATGGCGCGCTCGCCAGCAACGCACGCGAAGAGTCCGGGGCGGCCGTTGAAGTATTGGTAAATGGTCGGAACCTTGACCCCGGCAAGGGTTGCGATTTCCTGAACCGAGCTCTGCGAATATCCATCACGCGCAAAGACGGCGAGCGCTGCATCGAGAACGTTGCGTCGAGTGACTTCCGCGCGCGGGCCCGCGGGCGCCTCAGAATTCACAGAGTCAGCCAGCAGGAGGACGACAGCCTCCTTGACGGCCTGTTCACGGTTCGCTACCGCAGCGGGCGGCGCGTCGACGGGCGCCGCACCGGCATTCATGCTGTCGCCTCAGTTTCGACCGGCCGCTTGGTTCTTTCGAGCTGACCTTCAAGGTCACTCAGGTGGCAGTCGGGTACCGACTCATCCCAACCAATTACACCGGCCGTCTGCAGTCCCAGGTTCTTTGCATTAGTCATATTGAAGTGCTTCTTCGTAACGATCTGCTGTGCAAAGAGACCGCCACCCTGTTGCAGTATCGTCACGTGCTGGAATCCACCGAAGGCGTCGGCGGTGAAGTCGCGAATCGCGTGAAATAGACGCAATCGAAGCTGTGCGCTTACACCTGGCATAGTTCTCATATATTTCGAGAGATATGGTCCTGTCACCTCGTGTTCGAGATCGAGGAGCGTCGGTGATGTGAGCACGCCTCCACCTGCGATGTCGTGGAGATGGCGAACCATCGCACTGAAGTTGGCTGAGCCGTAGTACTTGCCTGCAGTTGCATGAAGCTCACTCGGCGAGGCCCAACCTTCAGGTGTGTAACTGACGTCGGCGAGGGTCGCTTCGTAGCTTGCTCGTAGCATGCTCGCGTAGAGGATCATTTCTCCGATCTTTTCCTTGATGTGGGAGATCTTGTCGGTGCCATTGGCCTCGCTGATGAGCTGAGCGAGACCAACAAGCGTGTCGGCGACGTCGACGTAGTGGCCGAGCGAAGCCGCTCGCTCCCAGAGCCCGAGCGAGTGAGCGAACGTCGCCGAGTGCTCGTACTCGCCCGCGAGGAAGACGTCATCCCATGGAACGAAGACATGATCGAATATCACGAAGCCCTCCGTGCGCGGATGGCTCGAACTGAAGGGGAAGAAGCGCTCGTCAATGTCGGGGCGAGGTGCAAAGCTGACGTTGACGATCGTGACACCAGGTGCATTGACCGGCACGACGCACGCTACGGACCAATCACCCTCGTCAGGTTTCATCCTCTTCGTCGGCATCACCAAGAGGTCATGCGAAATCACGGCGTGTGAGATGTGGATCTTTGCCCCGTTGATGACGATTCCGTCGCTCCGTCGTTCGACGATCCTCAGATAGAGATCTGGGTCGTCTTGCTGTGACGGCGGTAGCGCGCGATGTCCCTTTGCGTCGGTGATGGTCTGGACGCAGCGGGTGTCCGCCGCCCGAGCCCGTTCGAGGTAGCCGATCGCTCGATCCGAGTATTCCGGGTGCGTGGCGCGCATCTTGCTGGACGCACTCAGGAGCATGAGTAGCGATGAGCTCGTCGTGTTGGTCGGGCCGTCGAGGCTGCTCTTGCGAATCGCCTCCTCACGAAGTGCTTCCGGCGTGGTCGGTATACTGAAGTACGGTCCGAACGCGTCTTCGCCAGCTTGGTAGTGCTTGTCGTAGCCGCGGGCTACCCGATCGACCGCGCTCTTGAGAAGCGGGTGCGACGTCACGTCATCGACGAGTTCGCCGTTCATATAGACGGCTCTGCCATCGCGAAGCGACTGCTTGTACTGTTCGCCTGTCATCATTGTCGTGGTTGCTCTTTCTGCTCTATCTCGGCTCTCGCGGAAGTCCTAGCTCGCGCTCTCCGACCAGGTTTCGCATAATCTCGTCGGTGCCACCAGCGATACGCAGGGACGGGATGGCCAGTAGCATCTCCGACCAGCAGTAGCGGTTGCGGTCGCCGGAATCCGTGACGCCGGCAATTCCAGCGAGCTCGACAGCGAGCGAACAGAGACGGTTCGAAGTGTCGGTGCTGTATAGCTTTCCGGCCGCTGCGGATGTGCCGGCCATCATCCAGTTGGAGATCACTGACCGCGAATACACGTCGGCGATGCGCTGGCGGATCTCCGGCCGTTGCGACCCTCCAACTTCCCGTGCAAGTTCGATCAAGCGCTCAAGCGGGTTAGCGAAAAGGGTGTCGGATACGGCCATTCCATCACGCTCGCTGTTTAGGCTCGTTCGGGCGACGCTCCAGCCGTTTCCTTCGCCCCCAATGAGGCGGTCATCAGAGACCGACACCCCCTCGACGAAGACCTCGTTGAATCGACTGTTCCCGTTGATCTGCTTCAAAGGTCGAACTGTCACTCCTGGATCCGACATGTCGATCAAGAACATCGACAATCCCTTGTGTCGCGACGAGCGATCGGCATCGGACCGCGCAAGCAGCAGTCCGACGTCCGAAATGTGGGCACCTGACGACCACACCTTCTGCCCGGTAATCGTCCATTGGTCTCCGTCGCGCACTGCCGTCGTTCGAACCGACGCAAGATCGGACCCAGCATCCGGTTCGGAGAAAAGCTGGCACCCGATCGACTCGCCCCGCCACAACCGTCGCAGCCAGTACGCCTTCTGCTCGCTGGTACCATGTTCGCGAATCGCTGGTGCGACGATTGACAGTCCGACGTGCAAGCAATGAGTGTCAGGGAGCTCAAACTCCGCAGCGACCTCGGTGAAGCATTCAAGCTCAGACGCCGACATCTCGGCGCCTCCGAATTCCTTTGGACCTGTCCGCCACGCAAGCCCTGCGTCGAACAGAGTGGATTGCCAGGCACGCGCCGCATCCGCATCGGCTCGATCGGCGCGGCTTCGCGTGAACGCCGCACCGACTACACGGTCGCTCGGCTCCTGAACAAGCACCTTCCGTGGCGCGTTCCTGTGAAAAAATTCGATGAGCTGGCTTCGGAATATTGGCGAATTTGGTCCGCCAGCAACCCCACCATACGCGTCATCATCCGCGAAACTTGTCACGCCTTCTGGCCCCCTCGACGGTTCAATACCGTTTGCTGAATAACTTTCAGCACCCATACTTACGGAGGTGACCGGAGTTGTCAAGCTATTTGCTGAAGTTGTTTCAGCACGCAGCGTGGCTGTTCGCGTTTCAGGGTTGGAGGGTGGGTAGCAGGGTCCAGTCGGGTCGGCCGGCGTAGAGCAGGCAGCGGACGCGGTGATGTCGGAAGTTCACGAGCCCGAACGCGATCCGCTTGATGCGCTTGGTCAGGTTGTTGACGCATATCTGGAGCCGGTCGACTGCGAACGTGTGGGCGGTGAGTCACCCTGGGTCTGTTAGAGGCTCGGGCTATTGGTTTCCAACCCCGGTCGGGGCGGTCTGTTGGGCAGCGTAGTGAGCTGCTTCGAACTCGTCGGGTGGGACGTCGCCGCAGTGGCTGTGGAGACGTTCGTGGTTGAACCAGTGAACCCAGGTGAGCGTCGCGAGTTCGAGTTCGTCGACGTCATCCCAGAGCTTCGGAGCGTCAGGCCCGTAGACACACTCGGCCTTGAACAACCCGTTCGTTGTCTCAGCGAGGGCATTGTCATACGAATCAGCGATCGTGCCGATCGACGGACGAGCACCGATCTCGTCGAGGCGTTCGGTGAATCTCACGGACGTGAATTGCCCGGACTCAACCGGCCGTCGCAACACCTCGATGATGGAGGTGCTGATCATGGGGACGATGAAGGAGCGACAGCGGGAGGTGCAGCTGTATCGGGGCCAGATCCCGTCGCCGGGTCGACCGACGATCGCGTGGCGTCAGGACCGGGTGGCGTTCTGGGCGGAGATCGCCAAGGGCGAGAAGACCGACGACGCAGCAAAGGCGGCGGGCGTGTCATCGCCGGTCGGGTATCGATGGTTCCGCCACGCTGGTGGGGTGAATCCTTGTCTGCCTCCGACCGTGACAGGCCGCTACCTGTCGTTTGCCGAACGCGAGGACATCGCGTTGTTCAAAGCTCAGGGTGCTGGCGTGCGCGAGATCGCGCGTCGACTGAAGCGGTCGCCGTCCACGATCTCGAGAGAGTTGAGACGGAACGCGTCAACGCGCACGTTCCGGCTCGAGTACAAAGCGTCGCTCGCGCAGTGGCACGCCGAGCGGCATGCTCGGCGCCCGAAGACAGCCAAGCTCGTCAAGAACAAGGCGTTGCACGACTATGTCCAGGACCGGCTCTCCGGTCGAGTCCATGCCGCCGATGGCCGCGTGCTCGGCCCGGAGGGCCCGAAGTGGCAGGGCAAGAACAAGCCGCATCGAGGTGACCGTCGGTGGGTGCAGGGTTGGAGCCCGGAACAGATCGCGCAGCGCCTGAAGATCGACTTCCCGCATGATGAGTCGATGCGGATCAGCCACGAGGCCATCTACCAGGCGCTCTACGTGGAAAGCCGTGGCGCGTTGAAACGTGAACTCGCTGCATGCCTGCGCAGTGGTCGGGCGCTGCGGATTCCGCGCAAGCGTGTCGGTCGCCGGGCGTGGGATCACGTCACGAACGACGTGTTGATTAGCGAGCGGCCCGCCGAGGTCGAAGACCGAGCCGTCCCAGGCCATTGGGAAGGCGATCTGATCATCGGCCTTCAACGCTCTGCGATCGGCACCGTCGTCGAGCGCACCACCCGGTTCACGATGCTTGTCCATCTCCCGCGCGAGAAGGGCTACGGCGAACAACCCGCCCGCAAGAACCGACCGGCACTCGCCGGCTACGGGCGATCACGATGAAGAATCGTCTCGCCGCGTCGATGACCACGCTGCCCGATCAACTCGTCCGGTCGTTGACCTGCGACCGCGGAAAGGAGCTCTCCGCGCACGCCGCCTTCACGGTCGAGACCAACATCCCGGTGTTCTTCGCCGACCCGAAGAGCCCCTGGCAGCGCGGCACGAACGAGAACACCAACGGACTGCTGCGCCAGTACTTCCCGAAAGGCACCGATTTCACGCGCTGGTCGGCTGAAGAGATCGAAGCAATCGCCGCGACCCTCAACTCACGGCCCCGCAAGATCCTCGGCTGGCGCACCCCTGCCGAAGCCTTCGACGAGCATCTACGCTCCCTCCAACAAGCCGGTGTTGCGACCACCGGTTGAGTCCGGGCAATACACATCCTGGGCGTTCACCCATCGGGCCCGCCAGTCGGGACTGGTCCCGTCGATGGGCAGCATTGGCGACTGCTACGACAACGCCGTCATCGAGTCGTTCTGGGGCCGGATGCAGACCGAGTTGCTGAACCGGAAACGATGGAACACGCGTGTCGAGTTGGCGTCGGCGATGTTCGAGTACGTCGAGGTGTTCCACAACCGACAGCGCCGCCACAGCTCGATCGGGATGCTCACCCCGATCGAGTCTGAGAAGATCCACCACACCAAAACGGCATGACCGACTCAAGCATCCCGAGGTCGCGGAACCGGGGGCACATCACTCGGGTTATTGGTTTCCAACCCCGGTCGGGGCGGGTCCGCTCCACGATGGGCGTGCGCACCAGTGTTGCGGCGGTCCAGACCGCGATCGCCAGCATCGCCGATGACGCCTGGCAGCCGATCGAGTACACCTGCGATGCCAAGCCCAAGTCGCCGAGTGCGCGGTGCCAGATGCCACGATTCGAGCGCGCGAAAGCGCTCCTGAATGTTCGCCTAGATCGACCGGACACACCTCGCGCTATCGGGACGTCTCCGAGCGGCCACCCGCCCGAGAAT
>NZ_BAOL01000014.1 GCF_000350145.1 Ilumatobacter nonamiensis YM16-303
GCGTGACGTGACGGGTCAGACCCGTCACGTAACGCGAGTTTGTCGATGCGGATCGCGGCGGCCTTGAACTCCGACGTTCCCGAGCGCTTGTCCCACGCGTCGTTGGTCAGGACGTTGATGTCGACGAGTTCCGGGAAGTGATAGGTGGTGAACGTCAGTCCGACCGGGATGTCCGGCTGCAGTCGGATGCTCATCTCGACCGATCCACGCGGTGACGACACACGCACCCGCTCGCCGTCCTCGAGCGACAGCGCGACGGCATCCTCCGGATTGACGTCGAGAGCCTCGCCGTACCGGATCGGCGACGTGAAGCCGCCGGACTGCACGCCGGTGTTGTACGAGTCGAGCGATCGACCGGTCGTGAGCCGCAGCGGGAACTCCGCCGACAACCGCTCCTTCGGACCTTCGTGTTCGACGACCGAGAACGGCGCCGGGTCCCGACCGCCGAGGTCGTCCTCCCACAACCAACCGTGGAGGAACGGTGATCCCGGATGATCGAGCGACGGACAGGGCCACTGCAACCCTCCGTCGTCGAGACGCTCGTACGACATCCCGGCGTGCAACGGCGACAGCGACCGCAGCTCGTCCCACAACGCCTCGGGTCCACTCGCGCCGAGGTCGACCCCGAGCCGACCGGCGAGCGCGACCATGATGTCGATGTCGTGGCGAGCCTCGCCCGGCGGTTCGACGGCAGCACGGACCCGTTGCACCCGCCGCTCCGACGACGTGACCGTTCCGTCGTGTTCGGCCCACGCCACCGATGCCGGGAACACGACATCGGCCAACTCTGCGGTCCGCGTCATGAAGATGTCCTGGACGACGAGACAGTCGAGTCCGTCCAGGAGTTCGCGGGCGTGGACGATGTCGGCCTCGGAGTCGGCGGGGTTCTCGCCGACCACGTACGCAGCGGTCATCTCGCCGCGCTCCATCGCCTCGAACATCAATGTGAGGTGGATCCCCGGATCGGGGTTGAGCGCGGTCCCGTAGACCCGCTCGAACTTCTCACGCGATGCGGGGTCGTCGATGTTCTGGAAACCGGGCAACTTGTCGGGCAAGGCACCCATGTCGCCACCGCCCTGCACGTTGTTCTGACCGCGCAGCGGAACGAGCCCCGAGCCCCAACGGCCGACGTGGCCGGTCAGCAGCGCCAGGTTGCACAGGGCGACCACGTTGTCGACCGCGTTGTGGTGTTCGGTGATTCCCAACGTCCAGAGGATCTGGCACTTCTCGCCGGTCGCGTACGCGTGCGCGACCTCGCGGATCGCCACGGCGGGAACACCGGTGACCTCGGCGGCCAGGTCGAGCGTGTACGGCTCGACCGCGGCGGCGAACTCGTCGAATCCGCTCGTGGAATGGGCGATGAAGTCCTCGTTCGCCAGCCCGGCGTGGATGATCTCGCGGGCCAGCGCATTCGCGAGCGCGATGTCGGTACCGACGTCGATCCCGAGCCACAGGTCGGCGAACTTGGAGCTCGACGTGCGACGCGGGTCGACGCAGTACATCGAGGCGCCGTTGTCCAGGCCCTTCATGAGGTGATGGAAGAAGATCGGGTGAGCCTCACGGGCGTTCGAGCCCCACAGCAGGATCACGTCGGCGTTCTCGATCTCCTCGTACGAGACCGTCCCTCCTCCTGCTCCGAACACTGTCGCCAGACCGACGACGGAAGGAGCGTGTCAAGTTCGATTGCAGGAGTCGATGTTGTTCGACCCCATCACCATCCGGGCGAACTTCTGGGCCAGGTAGTTGACCTCGTTGGTGGCCTTCGAGCACGAGAACATGCCGAACGCGTTCGGTTCCGACCCGTCGGCGACCCGCGTCCGAGCGCGTGACAGCCCGGCCGCCGCCCGGTCGAGTGCCTCGTCCCACGACGCCGACCGGAGTTCTCCGTCCACCCCGTCACGGACCATCGGCGTGGTTAATCGAGGAAGCCCCTGCCTGCCCATCCGCTGGTGGTGTGGCCGATGCGCTCCCTTTCCCATGCGACCCAAACTAACCGTTCCCTGGTCGCGGCGGGCGGCGATGCAGTCCGACACCGACCGGCGGTCCGTCCCGAGAAACCGACGGGAAACTCACCCAAGAGCCAGGTCACGAGGGCTGTCGTTCGCTAGCCTCGGCGGATATGCGTGAGCAGTGGGAAGGTCAGCCGGTCGAGATGGACCAACGTGCGCGTCCTCGCTACTCCAAGCCGGTCGAGCAGCGTCGACGTGAAGTCTTCCTCGGCGCCGCCGTCGTCGGCGTGCTGGGCATCGGTGCCGTCGCCGGATTCGCGACTGCGGGTGGCGACTCGGACGATTCGACGGCGATCGCCACCGCCGATCAGTCGGCGACCGACGATGCCGCGGCCGCGCCCGACGACGCGATCGCCGACATCGACCAGGCGATCGAAGCCACCGAGCAAGCCGAAGCCGCCGCAGAAGGCGACGAGTTCGTCGAGATGGTCGACGTGGAACTCGCCGGACTCGCGGATCCCGACCCCGACGAAGCCGGCGAAACCGAAGAACAGGCACGAGCCGACGGCGGATGCACGATCGGTGCACTCTCCCTCCGACTCGGCGCGACCGGCGACGGGGTGACCTGCCTCCAGGACGCACTCATCGACGCCGGTCACCTCAGCGGAACCGCCTCGGGCGAGTTCGACCAGGCCACGTTCGACGCGGTCAGCGGATATCAGCAGGCCGAGGACTTCTACGTCGATGGCGTCGTCGGGCGCGAAACCGCGCTCGGACTCGCGATCTGGCCCGACGAGGAGTCGCTGGTCACCCGCACCCCGGCGCCGGCACCCGGCGCGGTCGACCTCTGGGGTGTGGAGCTCTCCCCGGTCGGATCCGCCGGCGACGATGCCCCGCCGCTTCCCGAGGACTCCGGGTCCGGCTACCGGGTCGTCTACGACCGCGCCGGACAGCGCGTGTGGGCCGTCGACGAGAACGAGCGGATCATCCGCTCGTGGCTAGTGTCGGGCAGCACCTACGCGAACGAGATCCCCGGCACCCACCAGGTGTACAGCCGCTCGGAGATGTCGACGGCATGGAACGGCAAGGCCTACCTGCCGAACATGATCCGCTGGCTCAAGACCGAACGCGGCGCGATCGGGTTCCACGGGATTCCCACCAAGGTCGCCACCGGCGAGGTGTACCAGACCGACGAGGAGCTCGGCACCCGACTCTCCGGCGGCTGTCAGCGTCAGAACAACCTCGACGCGTCGTTCCTCTGGGGATTCGCCCCCGTCGGCACGACCGTCGTCGTCACCTGATCCGACGTCACCCTGGCGGACGTCGGTTGATCCGGCGTCACAGATCCCAGCGTGACTCGGAGCCGGCGTGGCCGGTGCGGAGCAACCAGATGGTCGTGGCGACCGCAGCGACGGCGGCGGCGATGCTGAGCGCCGTGCCGATCCAGTCAGGTGCTGGCGCAACGGCGGCCGACAATGCTCGGGCACGTGGCGCGCCGATCCGGTCCCACACCGCCAGCGCAACGGTGAGCAGCAGCCAGATGATCGCGAGCACGAAGGTGGTGTTCGCGAGGTCCTGATGGCGGTCGATGTCGCCGAACACGTTCTCGGCGTTCTTCGCCGCCTCCCCCGACTCCTTCGCCACGTACAGCATGGCGACGAGCACGAACACGACCGCAGGCGCCCACCATCCGATGCGTCGGCGCCAGTCCGCTCGAACAGCGAACACGATCGCGACGATCGCGGCGATCGGGATCAGGACGAGCGGCGCGTGGATCGCCAGCGGGTGGGTCGGAACACCGAGGAACTCGTCGAACACACCCGCGATCATGAGCCGAAGCTACCCCTCGGTAGGCATGGGGGTCGAACGACTCACGAGACGGTGATGTCGAGGGTCTGGCCCTGGCCGGCGTGGCTGTTCGATCCGCCTCCGAGGTTGCAGAGCAGGACATAGTTGCCCGGTTCGAGGGTCACGGTCAGGTCGGCTGTCGATCCGCCGCTGAGGCGATCGGTTCGTTCGATGAGCGTGTCCGGCGGAAGATCGTCCTCGATGACGGCGCCGCCCTCGGCGAGCGGCAGTGACTCGTAGCCGTCACCCTGGATGACGACGAACTCGTGGGGGAAGTTACCGTCGTTCGTCGCCGTGAATGTCACATCGCCCGCCGTGTACTCGGTCGGGGCGTCGATCGCCCACTCGACCATCGAGACGTCGACCGCGCCGGCCGCCTCCGCTCCACCATCGGTCGAGGTGTCCTCGGTCGTCGCTGTCGAATCGCCGGTGTCTGCGTCCGTCTCCGCCGTCTCGGCGGTGCTGTCCTCATCCGTCGTCTCGGCTTCCTCGCCTGCATCATCGCCCGAAGCGGTCGACCCGAGCGGGACGTCCTCCTCGCCGTCGGCCGGCGTGAAGTCCTCGGATGGATCGGTCTCGGCCTCGGTCGTCGGCGCCCCGGTCTCCACCGGCTCGTCAGCGTCGTCGGACCCTCCGCACGACGCCAGCACAGCGGCGACCACTCCGACAGCAACGATTCGGCGAGCGTTTCCCATGACCGGCGACGGTAGCCGACAGCCCCTTCCGGCGACGATCAACGTGGGGGGAACGCAGCGAGGTCCAGCGCATCCAGACGGGTCACGTCGTGAGGGACCGAGATTCCCAGCACGAGTCGGTCGATGCCCATCTCGATCGCTTCGTCGATCCGCGAACGGTCGTCGACCGCGTCATCGAACCCGTCGAGCACGCTGACTTCGAAGCTGGAAGGACGCGCCGACCCGATTCTCTCGATGTGCTCCCTGGCCTGCGGAGTGCGACGAAGGTTGACGCCGTCGGCCACGGCGAGCGCCAACTCGATCGTGGGCCAGGCCGACGCTCCCACGATGATCGGTGGGCACGGCGTGCGGCCGACCATGCCGTCGAGTCCCGCGAAGCCGACACCGGTCTCGGACCTGTAGGTCGCTTCTCCCGCCCAGATCGCGCGGACCGATCCGATCGTCTCGCGCAGCATCGTCCGGCGATGGTCGGGCGTTCCGAGATCGGTTCCGATCGCCTCGTGCTCGACCGCGAACCTCGATCCGGGCACGGCTCCGGATCCGATGCCGAGGTGAACACGACCAGGAGCCAGCGAGACCAGCGAGTCGACGGCCGACACGAGTTGGGCCGGGTGGCGGTTCTGCATGTTGGCCACGAGCAGTCCGAGGTCGATCGTGCTCGTCTTCGTCGCGATCGCCGCGAGACAGACGAAGGGGTCGCGCGACCACGGCCGCCCGACCACCGAGCCGCTGAAATGATCAGCGACCCAGACCGCGCTGAAGCCCGCATCCTCGGCGGCAACCGCCAGGTCGACCATCGCATCGACGTCGGCGCCGAACGGGTTGATGGCCAGATCGATCAACACGGCGATCACCGTAGACAGCCCGACGGCCACCTCGACGGAAATGACCGTCGGTGCCTGCCACCCACGGACTATTCCGGTGACACGTACGCTGGCGGAGATGCGCGATGGCGACGTGGAGCGATATCTCGAACGCATCGGGGTCGAGCGCGCGACCATCACGACCGACCTCGAAGGCTTGACGCGGCTCCAGCGCGCGCATCTCGTCCACGTCCCGTTCGAGAACCTCGACATCGTGTTCGCCGATGGCGTTCCACACGATCAGGCCGCGGCATTCGACAAGATCGTGACGAAGAGGCGCGGCGGTTGGTGCTTCGAACTCAACGGGGCGTTCGCCGGCTTGCTCGATGCGCTGGGCTTCGACGTCATCCTGCTCGGCGCCGCGGTGCTTCTCGGTGGACCGAGCACCGTGATCGATCACCTCGCGCTGGAAGTGTCCGGCGGACCCGACGACCTCGAACCACATCTCGTCGATGTGGGTTTCGGCGACGGACTCATCCGGCCGATCGCCCTCAATCGCAGCGGCCCGCAGGACGGAGGCAACGGCGCCTACGAACTGCTCCCCAGCCCGCAGGGAACCACCCTCGCGCGCCATGTCGGCGGTGTCCCGGAGGCCCAGTTCCGGTTCAAGCGGGTTGCCCACCGCTTCGACGACTTCGCGCCGATCTCCACCTCACTGCAGACCGATTCCACGAAACACTGGTCGACGAAACCGTTCGCCACGCGCCTGCTGGACACCACTCCCCCTGGTCGGGTCAAGCTCACCACCGACCGCCTCGAGGTCGACGAGGGCGCCGGAGCAACCAGCCGAGACGTCACCAGCGACGAGTGGGACGGCGTGCTGGCCGAGTGGTTCGAGATGCGACGACCCGGTCCCTGGCCGACCTGAGCAACGAACCCACGTTTGCGTTGTACTTCTGGTCGGACGTGCAACCCGAATGCGGACGCAAACGTGCGGGGGGGTGTCGAATCAGGCGTCGGCGGCGGTGCGCGGCTCGTGGGACACGTCGTCGGGGCCGAGCTCTCGGGTCCATGCGGCGATCTCGAGCGACACGCCGTCCGGGTCGCTGAAGTAGATCGACCGGACGAACACGCCGTCGTGCTGCTCGCGCGACACGCCCCACTCGCTGTCGTCGTGGTTCCACACCTCGGTGCAATCCACGTCGGCGTCGCGGAGCGCGGCGAGACAGTCGTCGATCTGGTCCGCGGACACGTTGAACGCGACGTGATTCATCGACCCGTGGGCGCTGACGATGTCGCCCTGGTCTGGGCGATTCGCCGGTTGGGACACACCGGGCACGCTCTGCGGCGCGTTCGGGAACCAGAAGAACGCGAGCGAGTCGCCGTTCCCGCAGTCGAAGAAGAAGTGCTGGCCACCGCCGGGGATCTCGATCGTCTTGGTCAGCGGCATTCCCAGGACGCCGCTGTAGAAGTCGACGGTCTTGGCCATGTCGCTGCTGACGAGCGCGAGGTGGTTGATCCCGGTGAACTCGATCGGGCGGGTGGCATCGGATCGGCGGGGTGCAGATGTGGTTGCAGTCGTCTCGCTCATGGTCGTCCATCTTCCCACGGCCGGTACGGTCAGACCGTGCCCGAAGCTCCCACCATCGCCGCGCCCGCACCAGGGTTCCAGCTGCCGCTCCACGGCGGAGGCACCTGGTCGCTCGGAGATCACGTCGGCGGCGACCACCGACGGCCGATCGTGATCGTCTTCCATCGGCACATCCATTGACTGCCGTGCGCCGAACACATCGCCGCCGTGAGCGAGCGACTCGCCGACCGGGCCGAGGTCGTCCTGGTGACGTTCACGACACCCGACCGTCTCGACGAGTATCAGCAACGGCGCGCGCTCGGCGTCCCGATCCTGATCGATGCGGACCGATCGGTGTACTCCGCCTACGGACTCGGCCGCGGCAGCCTCCGCGCGGTCTGGGGCTGGTCGACGCTGCGCCGCTACGGCGAAATCCTGCGCGAGACGATTGCGTCATCGGGTGTCCGGCACGGAATGAGGCAGGCCGCCGCGGAAATGACCGGGGCGACCGAGGACACGCGGCAGCTCGGCGGGGATTTCGTGATCGCTCCCGACGGCATGTTGGCGTGGATGCACCTCAGCGAGGGGCCCGCCGACCGGCCCGACGTCGAGGCAATGGTCGATGCCGTCGAACGGTGCGCACCGTGACAGGACTCCGCTGATGTCGACCACTCCCCTGCTCATTCGCCACCTCCCGCCCTCGGCCGAGGACGGTGCGGTCGACGACGACGCGATCTTCGACGGATTCACGGACGTGGTCATCGTGGCAACGTGGGGAGACGACAGCGGACCTAGTGGCCACCAGCCACCTGCCACGCATTCCCGTCTGGAACCGTGATCGGGACGTCGACCGGTACCTGCCGCCCTTCACCGACCGGCACCCACATGACAGTCGCGTCAAGATTTGTGAACATGAGAAATGTTCGCCGGTAGCTTCCCGACTCATGTCTGATAGCGGAATCCCCGGCCAACCTCCACCACCCAACCAGCCCCCACCACCCCAGCCTCCCCCACCTCAGCCGCCTGCCCCGCCGATTCAACCTCCCGGGCCACCCGCAGAGCCGCCGAGCGATTCCAAGAAGCCCTGGTGGAAGAAGTGGTGGGTCATCGCCATCGGTATCTTCGTGCTCTTGATCGTCATCGCCAGCGCCGCAGGTGCTGGGTCGGATGAAGGCAATGAGTCGTCCGCTGACGAGCCCTCCAACACCGAGACTCGCGCCGAGACCGAAGCTCCCGACGAAGCCGCAACTACCGAGGGAGCCGAGGCGCCCGCCGAAGCCGAAACCCCCGAGGCGACCGAGGCGACCGAGCCTCAAGAAGAGGCCGAGGCAACCGGGGAAGCGGCCGACGTCGGTCCATGCACGGTGCTCGACGAAGACACGATTGTCTTCGACGTCACGAACAACAGCAGCAAGCAATCGTCCTACTTCGTCGATGTCAACTTCCGAGATGACGCCGGCGAGCGTCTAGCAGACGAGACCGTGTTCGTGAACTACGTTCGACCAGGGGAGACCGCTCGAGAGGAACAGTTCGTCTTCGACTCGGCTGGCGGAACGACCTGTGAGATCGCTGAGGTTGAACGGTTTGCGGCCGAGTCCAGCGATGACGTGAACGAGGTTACGTGCGAGGTGACCGGCCTCGATTTCGCAGACGACATCGAGACCCGCTTGGTGGCAACCAACGGATCCTCGAAGCTCTCGGACTACTCGATTTCGGTTGCCATCGTTCGTGACGGGATTCGAATCGGGACAGCACTCGGCTTTATCGAGAACGTTGCTCCTGGCGAGTCGGCCCCGGGGGACGGCTTCTCAACAGCACCGGGCCCCCTCGAGGGCACGACTTGCGAGACGGTGAGCGTGGACCGCACGGACTCGTCGAGCTGAGCGAGTACGAGAACGTCGACGCCATCGGCCCCACCCATGGCGTCGTCACATCGAGGTAGCCACCTGGCAATCGGCTTGAGCCATCGGGAGCACCTACTCTGCTCCCGATGGCGGCCGACTCACCCCTGATCCGGCACCTCTCTTCAGAACCTGGCCCGGACGCCCTCCTCGAGGGCTTCACGGCCTACACCATCGATCAGGGCATCGAGATGTATCCGGCGCAGGAAGAAGCGGTGTTCGAGCTGCTGCTCGGCAACCACGTCATCGTCAACACGCCGACGGGTTCGGGCAAGTCGCTCGTCGCGACCGCGGCGCACTTCGCCGCGCTCGCGTCGGGTCGCCGGAGCTACTACACCGCGCCGATCAAGGCGCTCGTGAGCGAGAAGTTCTTCGCTCTGTGCCGCGACTTCGGCTCGGACAACGTCGGGATGATCACCGGCGATGCGGCGGTGAACGCGGACGCGCCGATCATCTGTTGCACGGCGGAGATCCTCGCCAACCAGGCGCTGCGGGATGGTCGGCGCACGGATGTGGACGTCGTGATCGTCGACGAGTTCCACTACTACGGCGACCCGCAGCGGGGATGGGCGTGGCAGTTCCCGCTGCTCGAACTCCCGCACGTCCAGTTCATCCTGATGTCGGCGACCCTCGGCGACGTCGGCTTCTTCCAGCGCGACCTTGAAGCCCGCGCCGATCGGTCGGTGTCGATCGTGAGGTCTGCGCAACGCCCCGTCCCGCTCCACTTCGAGTATCGGACGTCCACGCTCCATCACAGCGTCGAACAGCTGCTGGAATCGGGGCGCGCACCGATCTACATCGTCCACTTCACGCAGAAGGACGCGACCGACGCCGCACAGGGCTACCTGGCGCTCGACCCGCTGTCGAAGGAGGAGAAAGCCGCCGTCCGGAAGGCGATCGGTGACTTCCGTTTCGACTCGCCGATCGGCAAGGACCTCAAACGGTTCATCACCGCCGGCGTTGGTGTCCATCACGCCGGGCTCCTGCCGAAGTACCGACTGCTCGTCGAGAAGCTCGCCCAGGACGGGCTGCTCAAGATCATCTGCGGAACCGACACCCTCGGCGTCGGCGTCAACGTGCCGATCCGCTCCGTGCTGTTCACGCAGCTGTGCAAGTACGACGGCACGTCGGTCCGGATCCTGTCGAACCGCGAGTTCGCCCAGATCGCCGGCCGCGCAGGACGCAAGGGGTTCGACGACCGCGGTGACGTCTGGGTGCAGGCGCCCGAGCACGTCGTGGAGAACCTGCGCCTCGCGGAGAAGGCGGAGTCGTCGGGTCGCAAGAAGATCGTGAAGAAGAAGGCACCCGATCGCAACTACGCAGCGTGGGATCAGAACGTGTTCGACAAGTTGGTCGGCGGTCAGCCCGAGGAACTGCGGTCGCACTTCCACGTCAATCACCAGATGGTGATGTCGATGCTCGACCGTCCGGTGATCGACGGCGAGGACGGCTGCGCAGCGATCCGTCGCGTCCTCACCGACAACCACGAGACTCGCAAGCGCCAGCGCGGACACATCCGACGGACGATCTCGATCTACCGGTCACTCGTCGACGCGGGGATCCTCGAGTTCCTCGACGAACCCGACGAGGAGGGTCGACTCGTCCGCGTCATGATCGATCTCCAGGACGAATTCGCCCTCCACCAACCGCTCTCGCTGTGGGCGCTGCAGGCGATCGCCGAACTCCGTGACCACGGGGAGCAGCCCGATGCCACCGCGCCCAACCACGTCACCGAGGACGACGACGGGCCGGACGACGAGGACCACGACGACGCGATGGCGGTCGTCGTCGAGGCGCCACCGTTGTCGAACGAGGTGAGCCACGCGCTCGACGTCCTGACGATCATCGAAGCGGTGCAGGAGAACCCCGGTGTCGTCGTCGCCGCTCAGGTGGACGAGGCGAAGAGTGCACTGATGGCCGAGATGAAATCGTCCGGCGTCGAGTACGAGGAGCGGATGGAACGTCTCTCGCAGGTCGAGGCGCCGAAGCCGAACAAGGACTGGATCTACTCGAGCTTCAATCGGTTCCGCGCTCATCACCCGTGGGTCGGCGGCGACACGGTGAAGCCGAAGTCGGTCGTGCGCGATCTCTACGAGCGGTCGATGACGTTCGGCGAGTACGTGTCGCACTACAAGCTCAAGCGCTCCGAGGGCGTTGTCCTCCGCTACCTTTCCGACGTCTACAAGGGACTGATCCAGAACATCGCCGACGAGTACCGCACCGACGAGATCGACGACCTCACGTCGTGGCTGGGGATGCTCGTGCGCCAGGTGGACTCGAGCCTGATCGACGAGTGGGAGCGACTGATCGCGCCGTCCGACGACGACACCGAACCGGTTCGTCCGAGTTCGCCGGCGACCGTGATGGACGACGAGCGCGCCTTCCGCGTGATGGTCCGGAACCAGATCTTCGAGTGGACCCAGCGCCTCGCCCGACGCCGCGGTTACGACGGGCTCGTCGACAACGCGGTCGATGCGGAGCGGTTCGCGTCGGCCGCCGACGTGGCGACCGCGATGGCCCCGTACTGGGAGCGGTTCGATTCGATCGACCTCGGCCCCGACGCGCGCAACCCTGACCGGTTCGTCCACGAACCGCGCATCGGCCGTGTCGCACAGGTGCTGCTCGACCCGGACGAGACGAACGAGTGGCGGATCGAAGCGACCGTCGACACCGAGGCGTCGATCGAGGCCGGTCGTGCGGTCCTCCGCCTCGTCGACATCGTCGGACCGGTTTCCACCGGGGTCTGACCCCAGTTGACACTCAGGATCGGGACGGCGGTGGCAGGAGCAGGTATGCGCCGAGGAAGAAGCAGCAGGCGCCGAGGAAGGTCGCCAGGTCGACGAGAGTGATGTTGAGCGCCTGACCCGTGGGCAGGACGAGTGATGCGATGGCCGACGCCATGAAGAAGATCGAGCCGACGTAGTTGATTGCCGAGATCCACCAGTCCTCGTCGTCGCGGCGCACCGCCCACCACCCGCCGCAGACGACCGTCCACGCGAGGTGACTCGCGACCAGGAACGCGACGGAACCGAACATGTCGGGCGCCCACACCAGCCGGTTGATGTCGGGATCGTCGAGACTCGTGTTCATCGCCGCACCCGTGCTGATGTTGAACAGGAACGTGCCGATCAACTGCACGAACGCCGACCAGAAGAGTGCGCCGCGCGCGGTGTCTCTCCAGTTCCGCTTCCCCGATGTCGTCCGATCGATCTGCTGGTCGAACTGTCCGAGAGCGGCCGCCGTGAAGAAGATCGAACCGACGAAGAACGTGCCGGCCGAAATGCGCGGGTCGACGCGCGCGGCGTACGCAGGCAGCGACCCGAGCGCGAACAGCGCCGACCCGACCATGAACAGCAGCGCGACCCGCGATCCGAGATCGGACGGGTTCACACGCCAGGAGCGCGCCCACCGGATTCCGGACACCGATCGAGTCGTCACGTGTGTGCGAAGTGTTCGGTGTCCGGAGCGTCGTTCGGCGGGAACGCCTCCAGGTGGGCGACCGCCTTGTGGAGTTCGGCGAGCAGCGATTCGGCCAGGTCGGAGCTGAGTCCCTCACGGACCACGACGCGGAGAACGGCGACTTCGGTGGCATCGGCGGGCATCGTGTAGGCGGGCACCTGCCAACCCGCGAGTCGCAGCTGATCCGAGACGTGGAACACGGTGAAGGGCTGATCCGGTGCCATCGTGAACGAGAGCACCGGAATGGCCGAACCGTCGCTGACGACCTCGAACTGGGGCATCGCGGCCACGCCCGCCGAGATCGTCATCGCCGTCTCGCGCAACCGCTCCATGATCGCCGTGTACCCCTCGCGTCCGAGCCGCACGAAGTTGTAGTACTGCCCGACGAGCTGGTTCCCGGGTCGCGAGAAGTTCAGCGTGAACGTCGGCATGTCGCCGCCGAGATAGTTCACATGGAAGACCAGATCCTCCGGGAGTTCGTCCTTCGACCGCCAGATCGCGAATCCGAGACCGGGGTACGTGAGCCCGTACTTGTGGCCGGACACGTTGATCGACTTCACCTGCGGCAGGCGGAAGTCCCACTTCAGGTCGGGGTGGATGAACGGCGCGACGAAACCCCCGCTCGCCGCGTCGACGTGGATCGGGATGTCGAGCCCGTGCTCGGCGTTGTACGCGACGACCCGGTCGTGGATCTCCTCGATCGGCTCGAACTCACCCGTGTAGGTCGTCCCGAGAATCGGGATCACGCCGATCGTGTTCTCGTCGACGCGTTCCATCACCTCGTCGGGGTCGACGACGTAGCGGCCCGCTGTGACGGGGACGTAGCGCGGTTCCACGTCCCAGTACCGACAGAACTTCTCCCAAACGACCTGGACGTTGGAACCCATCACCATGTTGGGGCGATCGGCCGGGAGCCCGGCGGCTTCGCGACGAGCACGCCATTCCCACTTCATCGCCAGCCCGCACAACATGACCGCCTCGCTCGACCCGATCGTCGACACGCCGATCGCATCTCCGTCGCTCGGGGCGTTGAACAGGTCGGCGACGATGTTCACGCAGCGGCGTTCGATCTCCGCGGTCTGCGGGTACTCGTCCTTGTCGATCATGTTCTTGTCGAACGTCTCGGCCATCAACTGGTCGGCCTCGGGCTCCATCCACGTCGTGACGAAGGTCGCCATGTTGAGTCGCGAACTCCCGTCGAGCAACAACTCGTCGTGGATCATCCGATACACAGCCGTGGGAGACGATGCCGAGTCGGGGAGGCGGTTCTTCGGAACCGGTTGTGAGTTCAGCCGACCTGCATACGCAGGAATGTACTGTTCGTCATCGGAATTGTGCTCGTGGATCATTCTCGGGGCTCCTCAGGGGATTCGGTGCCCTGAAACTAGCCGTCGGTCGAGTGAGGAGTTGCGCCGATCTCGAATCAGCGGCGGGCCCGAATGATGACCGTGACGCCGCTCGTCCGGTCGCACGTGTCAGCCGCCTGCGCCCGGCAAGGCCGTCACGTGGATTCGACGAACCATGCGCCGTCGACCGCGTCGTCGACGAACGCGCCTCGAACTGATCCGGTCCGAGGTGGAACAGCCGAAACTCGTCGACCCAGATCTGACCGAGCCCACCCGACTCGATCTCGATCCCCTGGATCGTGGTCGACGACGTGAACGTCTGCTCGAGTTCGGGCCGTTCGACCAGATCGGCGTCGAAGTACCGCACGATCGCACCTTGCCCCTGGAGGTCGTGCACCCCGATCAGACCGTCGGCGGTCCGTCCGGCGAACCGGACGGTGGATTCGAACGTCGTCGCGTCCGGCGCCGGACTGTCGACGAAGTCGGTCGAGGTGATCGGTGGCGCCTCGAAGCCATGTCGAACCGGGCGCGGCCGTCGTCGACGGCGACGGAGCATCGGTCGACGAGCTCGACGGACCGACCGTCGTCGACGGAGCAGGAGTGCTGTCCGGCGCCGTGGTGCTGGCGCTGGTGCTCGTGCCGGCCTCGGAAATCGTCGTCCCGTCGGGCAACGAGAGCGTTCCCGGCTCGATACGGACCCAAACGATCACACCGGCTCGTTGGGACACCCCGCGGTCATACTCGGGTGATGGATCTCGACGTGGCGCTGCAGACACTCACCGGACGTGAGGACGCCGAGTTCCGGCCGCACCAGCGCGAGGCGGTCGAGGCGCTCGTCGCCCACCAGCGCGTGCTCGTCGTCCAACGCACCGGTTGGGGCAAGAGCGCCGTCTACTTTCTCGCGACACATCTGCTCCGGGAGCAGGGCCTCGGGCCGACCCTGTTGATCTCTCCCCTGCTCGCCCTCATGCGCAACCAGATCGAGGCCGCCACCCGGCTGGGTCTGCGCTGCATGACGGTCAACTCGTCGTCGAAGACCACCGTCGACGAACTGTCCGACGCCCTCAACACCGACTCGCTCGACCTGATCCTCGTCTCACCCGAGCGGCTCGCCAATCCGGAGTTCGCCGCCAAGGTGATGCCGATGCTCGAGGAGCGTCCCGGAATGATGGTGATCGACGAGGTCCACTGCATCTCCGACTGGGGCCACGATTTCCGGCCCGACTACCGCCGCATCGGGCAGATGCTCGACGAGTTCGGTCAGGGCCGCGTCCCGATCCTCGGCTGCACGGCCACCGCCAACCTGCGCGTCGTCGATGACGTCGCCGAACAGCTCGGTGCCGAGCTCACCACCTTCCGCGGCGCCCTCGGGCGTTCCGGACTCGCGCTGGGTGTCGTCGACCTTCCGGCTCAACCCGAGCGCCTCGTGTGGCTCGCTGAACGACTCGATGCCATGCCCGGATCGGGCATCGTCTACTGCCTCACGATCCGCGACACCCTCGCGGTCTCCGACTTCCTACAGTCGCGTGGTTTCGACGTGGCTGCGTACTCGGGTGCGACCGACTCCGACGAACGTGAGCAGTTGGAGCGGCGCCTCCAGGCGAACCAACTCAAGGCACTGGTCGCCACCAGTGCGCTCGGGATGGGGTACGACAAGCCCGACCTCGGCTTCGTGATCCACTTCCAGATGCCGGGTTCGCCGATCGCGTACTACCAGCAGGTCGGGCGAGCGGGTCGTGCACTCACCGAGAGCGTGGCGATTCTGCTCGTCGGCCAGGAGGACCTCCGCATCCAGAACCACTTCATCGACCGCGCGTTCCCGGATCCGGAGAAGGTCGACGAGGTCCTCGCCGTCCTCGACGGCACGCGAGGTCCGATCGGGATGCGTGACATCGCCGCCGAGGTCAACGTGAAGTGGGGCGACATCGAATCGATCCTGAAGCAACTCGATGTCGAAGGAACCGTGCGCCGCGTGAAGGGTCAGTCGTACGAACGCACCGAACAACGCTGGGTCTATCCGACCGAACGTGTCGACAACGTCACCCAGGCGCGCCGTTTCGAGCAGCAGCTGATGCGCGACTACGCCGAGACCTCCGGGTGCCGGATGCAATTCCTCACTGCGCTGCTCGATGACCCGGCCGAGGACCCGTGTGGAATCTGCGACAACTGCCGGCGCGCCGATCGCGTCGCATCCGGTGCTTCCGCGCTCGACTCACTGGCCGACTCCGGGGTGTTCGCCCCGTTCGAACCCGACTCGGTGGTGCTGCAGCGCGCCGGCGACTTCCTCCGCAACCGTCCGATCGTGCTCGCACCGAAGAAGCAGGGGATCCCGACCGAGGAACGCAGCGAGGTCGGCCACGCGCTCGCCGTGTGGGGGGACGACGGTTGGGGCCGCGCGATCGAACGCGGCAAGTACGCGGAGCGCCACTTCGGTGACGACCTCGTCGGCGCCCTGATCGATCTCGTCGCCACGTGGGCACCCGCCACCTCGATCGAGTGGGTCACCGCGGTCCCATCGCACCGGTCGGGTGATCTGGTCCCCGATCTCGCCCGCCGTCTCGCTGCCCGGCTCGGCATTCCATTCGAGGCGGCGGTGGTGCGGATCGACGAGCGGCCCCCGCAGGAGGTCCAGGCCAACAGCGCCCACCAACGCTCGAACGTGGAGGGAGCGTTCGACGCATCCGGCCCGGTACCGAGCGGACCGGTACTCCTCGTCGACGACCTCATCGATTCCGGGTGGACGCTGACCGAGGTCGGTCGCGTGCTGCGACGCGCGGGCAGCGGGCCGGTGCTTCCGTTGACGCTCGCAACCACACCGATCCGTTCCTGACCGATCACCCGCTGATGCGGCCGCACCTGATGTCGTCGCGTACGGTCGCGGCCCGATGGAGACGGTCGAGAGCACGCCGGTCGGCCGTTGGCAGTCGGCGCGCACCGTGGCACGCAACCCGTTGCTCGCCCGCTCCTTGCGCGGTCTCTTCGCGTTCTCGATCACCGAGCAGGGATGCTGGCTCGCGGTGCTCCTGTTCGCGTTCGAGCGCGGCGGCGTCGGCGAGGCCGGATGGCTCGCACTCTTCCTCCTGATTCCGTCGGCGGCGCTGGCACCCGTCCTCGCCATGGGGAGCGACGTGTTCCCACGGCATCGCGTCCTCACGATCGGCTATGGGCTCCTCGCGGCAGCGAGTATCGGAACCGGGACGGCCATGGTCCTGGATGCGCCGATCGTGTTGATCTACGCACTGGCACTCGTCTTCGCCGTGATCCTCACGTTCGCCGGTCCGGCGACGGCGGCGATCATCCCGATGGCCGCCACCACGCCCGACGAGTTGACCGCTGCCAACACCACGGCCGGGATGGTCGAGAACATCGGACGTCTGCTCGGACCGCTCCTCGCGGGTGTCATCCTCGTGAGCTCGTCGCCGGGGGCGGTCCTCATCTGGATCGGTGCCGTCATGGCGGTCGGCGCCATTGCGACCGTCGGCCGCCGGACGTCGACGGCGGTGAACGGGCGGCATGCCGACGACCCCGAGCGTCGATCCGCGCTCGTCGAGTTGACCGCCGGGATCCGTGTCCTGCGCAACGACCGTCAGATCCGCACGTTGGTCGGAGCGATCGTCACCACCTCGTGGATCGCCGGCGCGCTCGACGTGGGCGCCGCCGTGATCGCCGTCGACGTCCTCGATCGAGACGAGGCCGCGGTGAGCGTTCTGATCGTCGGCTTCGGCGCGGGTGGGCTGCTCGGTTCCGCAGCGAGTTTTGCTCTGGTGGGACGACGACGATTGGCGGTCGCGCTCGCGGCGAGCGTGGTCCTGATGAGCTCGGCCTTCGGTGTGGTCGGCTGGAGCACGAACGTCATCTCGGCAACGGTCCTGATGGTTCTCGTGGGAACGGGGGTGACCCTGACGTCGGTGACCGGCCGCACGATGCTCCAGGGTCTGGCTCCCGACGACACGCTGGCCCGACTGTTCGGGGTGCTCGAAGCCCTGAAGATGGTCGGACTGGCGCTCGGTGGCGTCGCGTTGTCGATCGTCGCCGTGCAGACGAGCCCGGCTGTTGCATTCGCGACGGTCGGCGGAGTCGGTGTCGTCGGCCTGATCGCGATGTGGTCACGGCTGGTCTCGATCGACGAAGCCCGCCGACCGATCGACCTCGACCTGCTCGAGTTGGCGCGGTCCACTGCGATCTTCGATGCGCTCCCCCCGTACGCCGTCGAACAGGTGATGCATGCCTTGGGCGACCAATCATTCGAACCCGGCACCGTCCTGATGCGTGAAGGGGAGACCGGCGACCGACTCTGTCTGATCGCCGAGGGAGGCGTCGAGGTCGTGGTGGGCGGCGAGATCGTGAACCACCACGGGCGAGGTGCGGTCATCGGCGAGATCGCGTTGCTGCACGACGTCCCACGCTCCGCGACGGTGGTGTCGGGGCCATCGGGGACCGTCGTGTACTGGATCGGTGCAGCGGCGTTCCTCGACGCCGTGAATCGGGTACCTCGGAGCCGCGCCAGAGCCGAAGCCGAAGCCAACCGACGCCTCGGACGCTGATCGCTGCGGGGAACGTCGGCCCCGCCGCCCGATCGACCGGAACAACTGACCTAGGGTCGCGCGCGCATGGACGCGGTCCAGACGCCTCGGGTCGGCCGATGGGGATCAGCGCGCGCCGTCGCTCGCCACCCGCTGTTCGCTCGGCTGCTGCGCAGCCATTTCGCCTTTTCGATCACCGAGCGAGGCTGTTGGGTCGCCGTTCTGTTGTTCGCGTTCGAACGGGGCGGCGTCGCCGAAGCAGGTTCGTTGGTTCTGTTCCTGCTCGTGCCTTCCGCTGCCCTCGCTCCCGTGCTCGCCTTCGCCAGCGACGTGCTCCCCCGACAACGCATGCTCACCTACGGGTACGGAGCTGTGGCACTCCTCAGTATCGGCACAGGAATCGCGATGGTGCTCGAGGCGCCGATCGTGCTCGTGTACACGCTCACCTTGCTCTTCTCCATCTCCCTCACGTTCGGCGGACCGGCTGCGGCCGCGATCATCCCGATGGCGGCGAGGACTCCGGACGAATTGTCGGCGGCCAACACGGCCGCCGGAGTGGTCGAGACGGCGGGACGGATGTTCGGGCCGCTGCTCGCCGGCATCGTTCTCATCGCTTCATCGCCGGGAGCGGTGCTGATCTGGATCGGCTTGCTCATGGCAGCCGGAGCGCTCGCAACGATCGGTCTCCGGACGACGAGCGTCGCCGTCGGCGGACCACACCTCGACGATCCCGCTCCCCAATCAGCCGTCGTCGAAGTGACGGCTGGACTGCGGATGGTGCGGACCGATCCGCAGGTCCGGGCACTCGTGGGAGGGGTGGCGACGGCATCGTGGATCGCTGGAGCCGTCGACGTGGGCGCCGCAGTGATCGCCATCGACGTACTCGGACGGGACGAAGCGTCGGCCAGCATTCTGATCACCGGCTTCGGAGTGGGCGGTCTGCTCGGCTCGACGCTGAGTTTCGCGCTCGTCGGACGACGACGACTCGCACGGGCCCTCGCTGCGAGCGTGGTGTCGATGTGCGTCGCACTCGGTGTGGTCGGGTGGAGCGCGCACCTCACGTCGGCGACGCTGCTGGTCGTCGTGGTCGGCGCGGGGGTGACCCTCACGTCGATCACCGGTCGCACGATGCTCCAGGGTCTGGCCCCTGACGACACGCTGGCCCGGCTGTTCGGCGTCCTCGAGGCGTCGAGGATGCTCGGCCTGGCACTCGGCGGGGCTGGGCTGTCGTTCCTCGCGGTACGGATGAGTACACCGCTCGCATTCGCCGCGGTCGGTGGCGTGGGTGTGGTCGGACTCGCGGTCATGTGGAAACGGCTGGTGTCGATCGATCGAGCGCGCAAGGCCGTCGATCCCGACCTGCTCGAACTCGCTCGATCGACCGACATCTTCAGCGCCCTTCCTCCGTTTGCGATCGAACAGGTGCTGCACGGTCTCGTCGACGAGACGTTCGAGCCGAACGCCACTCTGATCACGTTCGACGAACTGGGCGAAGATCTGTGTCTGGTCGCTCACGGGAAGGCGATCGTCGAACGCAACGGCGACGTCGTCGCGACGCAAGAGCGCGGTGCCGTGGTCGGCGAGATCGCCGTCCTGCGGGGAGTCCCGAGAACGGCAACGGTGGTCGCAGGCGACGAGGGCGTCGAGGTGTACTGGATGACCGCCGGAGCATTCCTCGACGCGGTCAACCGGGTGCCGCGGAGCCGGGCACGGGCGGAAGCCGAGGCCGACCGCCGGCTCGGACGATGACCGCCCGACTCGCCCGGCTGCAGCTCCCGGGGACGAGTGTGCTGTGCTGAGGCGATGAAATTCGGAGTCTTCTACGAGCATCAACTCCCGAAGCCGTGGACGGAGGACGACGAATACCGACTCTTGAACGAAGCGCTCGACCAGGTCGCACTGGCCGACCGACTGGGGTTCGACCACGCCTGGGAGGTCGAGCACCACTTCCTCGACGAGTACTCCCACTCGTCGGCACCCGAGGTCTTCCTCGCCGCTGCGGCAGCGAGGACCGACCGGATCCGACTGGGCCACGGCATCCGTCAGGTCATCCCGAACTACAACCACCCGGCTCGCACCGCTGAAGGCCTGGCCACGCTCGATCTGATCTCGGACGGCCGCGTCGACTTCGGGATCGGCGAGGGGGCGACCCGCCTGGAGCTGCACGGCTTCGGGATCCCCGCGAAGCAGAAGCGGGCGATGTCGCTCGAGTCGGCCGAGCAGATCGCCAACATGATGGTGCTCGACCCGTACCCCGGCTACGAGTCACCGAACTTCTCGATGCCGTGCCGCAACGTCTTGCCGAAGCCCCGGCAGAAACCGCACCCACCGATGTGGATCGCGTGCACGAACCGCGAAACCATCAAGGTCGCCGCCCGCAACGGACTCGGTGCGCTGGCCTTCACGTTCATCGACCCCGACGAGGCGAAGGCGTGGGCCGACATCTACTACGACATCATCAAGAGCGAGGAGTGCGTCCCGATCGGTCACACGGTGAACGCGAACCTCGCGTTGGTGACCGGGTTCTCGATGCACGAGGATCGCGCGACCGCGATCCGCAACGGCCAGGAGGGCTTCGAGTTCTTCGGGTACGCCATGAGTTCACTCGTCACTCGCGATCAGGTCCCCGGACGAACCGACCTGTGGGGTGATTTCCAGGCACTGCGCGACCCGGCGGTCGAGCAGAAACGGATCGCGGCGGCCGAGGCTGCCGGCGACACCTATTCGAGCTGCATCGGGACGCCGGCCGACGCGCGTCGCTACGTCCGCGAACTCGCAGACGTCGGTGTCGACCAGCTGATCTTCATCCAGCAGTGCGGCCGCAACCGTCACGCCGACATCTGCTCGTCACTCGAGATGTTCGGCGATCAGGTGCTGCCCGAGTTCCGAGCCGAGGAAGCAGAGCGACAACGTGCCAAGGACGAAGAACTCGCCCCGTTCGTCGAGGCCGCGCTGGCGCGCAAGCAGTGGATGCAACCCCTCGCCGACGACGAGATCCCGATCGTCCGCGCCTCGGTCTCCAAGCCCCAGGCCGCCGGCCGTCTCGCCTGACTGCGCGGTGGTGCCGGCACCAACGCGCGTTCTCGGAACTCATGCTGATCGACGCTCGGCGGTCGCGTACCGTGGTGCCACCCACCGCGGAACGGCCGCGATGACTCGGACGGAAGGAGCTCACACATGTCTGTCTTGACACCGCTCCCCCTCCGCCGCGCGCTGTAGACACCTGTCCTCCTGCGCGGCGACGTTCTCGTTCTCGCGATTCTCAGGAGTTCCGCACATGCGTTCCACCCCGTCATGGCTCGTCGTCGAGCCGTGGACCGACGTCGACCTCGGCGTCATCAAGGTCGGCAAGGAGGCCCAGGTCAACCTGGTCCACCGCACCGGCGCCGACAACCGCACCTGCCAATTCGCGCGCAAGCGCTACCTGCCGAGGGAGGTGACGTTCAAGGGCCAGCTCGAACAGCTCGGCGTCCAGCGATCCTCCGCGTTCGTCAACGACGTGCAGTACCGGGAGGGCCGGCAGTTCCGCAAGTCTCGCGACCGACGCGCAGTCGCGCAGATGTCCACCTACGGCAGACGGCTGCTGCAGGACCGCTGGACCGGCCACGAGCACGAGATCATGTCGCGGTTGTGGGCTGCCGGCATGAGCGTGCCCTACCCGATCGCGTACGGCGACGACGTGTTCGACCTCGAGTACATCGGCGACGACGCGCAAGCGGCCCCGCAGCTCCAGGCAGCGCGGCTGAGCCGTCGTGACCTCGGTGAAGCCTTCGACCAGTTGATCGTCGGGCTGCGCATCCTGATCGCCGAGGGTTTCGCGCACGGCGACCTCTCGGCCTACAACCTGCTCTGGTGGGACGACCGGCTCTGGTTCATCGACTTCCCCCAAGCCGTCGACATCGCCGCCAACCTCGCCGGACTGGATTTCGTCCACCGCGACGTCACCAACGTGTGCGGTTGGTTCCAGCGCAAGGGCCTCGACGCCGACGCCGAGGACACCTTCGCCGACCTCTTGCACTTCATGTAGCGGCGCCCGGGTACGTCAACCCGACGGAGGCATGGATCGGCCCACCAGCGCTGCACCCACCGACGCGAGCCGAAACAGTCGCTCGGGCCGATCCTCTCGACCATCGACTCGACTCCGGAGCTCGAGTCCGACCACGACCGAGAAGATCAGGTCGGCCAGGTCCTCGGCGGGGAGCAACGCGGCGAACGGCAGGTCCGACGTCGCCATGCGGATCCGCTCCTCGACGAAATCGAGCCACGGTCGCGTCGCCAGGTCGATGCCCTCACGCAGCTGCGGGCTCGAGGCAATCCCGCCGGCCAACTCGGTCAGCACCGCCATGTGGCCTGATTCACGATCATCGGCATAGAGCGCTTCGATCGTCCGCAGGAGCTCCTCGATGTCGGTCGAGTCGCCGAGTTCCTCTCGGTACCGGTCGAGCCGGCGGACGCTGCTCTCCTGGAGTGCCTGGATCAGCAGGGGTTCGATCCCACCGAAGTGGTAGTAGATCGCCGCCTGGTTGCATCCGGCGCGGGCCGCGATCGAGCGTGCCGTCGTCCCCGCGATGCCGTCCTGTCGAAGCGCCTCGAACGCGGCATCGACCAGTTCGCGACGAGTCCGCTCCGGGTCGGCCCCCCGCCCGCGCTTGCGACCGCCCGACGGCGTTCCCGGCGGTGTCGCTTCCGTCGGCGTGGTCGGAGTCGTCATGTCCATGGCCCCACCGTAGCACCATTCCGAGCGTTTGTTTCAACAAGGTGTTGCATTCAATTCAAACACCTGTTTATGATTCCTCCCATGATTCCAAACGAGCGTTTCAATCGATGGCTGTCACGGCCACTCCCCGCCTGGTGCACCCGCTCCCACCGGGCGCTGCCGACGATGCGAGTGCGAACCTCGACGGCGTCGACCACACCGCCGTGGCACTTCGCCCCGATGATGATCATCCGGCCGTTGGCTGCAGCCGCCGCGTTCGTCATCGCCGCCGCCCACGGCTGGTGGATCGTCGCCCTCCCGCTCGTCGGACTGGTGTACGGGACCGCACTCACCTGCGTGCATCACCTCATCCACGCGAGCCTCGGAATGACTCCCCGATTCCGTCACTTCTGGCTGCGCTGGATCGGACTCCTCGTCGTGGAGAGCGGTCACGCACTCCAGGTGACCCACCTCGCTCATCACCGGGGTGGCGCCGACGTGCCCGATCCGGAGGGGTCGATCGAGAACGCGACATGGCGCGAGATGCCGTTCGCCGCGCTCGCGTTCCGCTACCGGTTGATGACGCTCGGTCTGAAGATGGCGCCCGCCGTTCGCCGCCCCCGAATCGTGTTCGAGTTGGTCGTCCACGCCCTCTTCCACGTCGCTTCGTTGGCGCTGGTGCCCCTGACGATCATCCCGTGGGCCTTCCTGACGATGATCCACGTGTCGTCGTTCGCCTTCGCCATCCTCGCCGGGAAGGGACCGCAGACGAACTACGGCCGATCGATCGAATCGCCGTACGTCCGGGTCCACACATCGCTCGGACGCCTGCTCTTCTTCAGCCACGATCAGCACCTGGAGCACCACGCTGCCCCGAAGGTTCCGCTGCCGCATCTTCGCCGTCTGCAGCCGGAGTTCGACGCCGCCTTCGCCGACCTCGAACTGCACGAGATCCGGATGCCGCTGTGAACGCCTCGACCCTGTCGCCATCACCCGACGACGCCGGTGTTCCGAGCCGACTGCTTCCCGTGAGTGGGGGGCGCGGCTCGGTCACGGCAACGGCCCACGGCGTCACCGGCCGACTCGTTGCCCGCCTGATCGGGCTCCGGCCGGGCACCACCAGGACGGGATCGCTGACCGTCGAACAGCACGGCAGCACCGAGCGTTGGGTCCGACGGTTCGGAACCCGCGTCTGGAGTTCGACGCTCCGACCTGGCAGCTCCGATCGTCATCTCCAGGAACGGCTCGGTCCGTTGACCATGCACTTCGACACGTTCATCGGATGCGACCGATCGACGGTGATGACGCTCGACAGTGTTCACGTCGGCCCCGTTCGCCTCCCGCTTCGTGACGCCGTCTCGGTCACGGGACGGATCGACGGCGGCGCCACCACCGTCGACATCCACGTTCTCGGCGGGTCGTGCCGATACGACGTGGAGTTCGGGGTACCGCGATGACGACGGTGCTCGCGCTCCTCCTCGTGAATGCCGTGCTCGGCGCATGGGACACGCTGTGGTACCACGAATACCGCGCACGGCTGACCGCTCGTCTCGACTCCACGCGGACCGAACTTCGACTGCACGCGGCCCGCGACGCGATCTACGTCGTCCTCTACGGCGGTCTCGCCTGGTGGCGCCCATCGGGTGTGGTCGTCGCCGCCGTGGCCGTGTTCCTCGTCGCCGAGATCGTGATCACCCTCGCCGATTTCGTCGTCGAGGATCGGGACCGGCCGTCGATCGGCGGAATCGCACCGGGCGAACGGATCCTGCACTCGCTCATGGCGATCGTGTACGGCATGATGCTCGTCCGCCTGGTGCCGGTGCTGTCGGCGGGGGCGTTCGAACCGACCGGCGTCATCCGCCACGACGCCCCGGTCGGCGTGTCGATCGCCGCGACGGCTGCCGCCCTCGGCATCGCAGTTTCCGGAGCCCGCGACGTGCTCGCCCTCCGCGGCACCGACCTCGTCTGGCCGGAGAACCATCCGGTGTCTGACACCGGATGGTTCA
>NZ_BAOL01000013.1 GCF_000350145.1 Ilumatobacter nonamiensis YM16-303
CGTGCCATCGGGTGTCAGACACCCGATGGCACACGGGTGGCGCGCACCGAGGCCGAGACGACCAGCCAGGTCGACACCGGGCTCGTTCCCGACTCCCATGCTGCCGATCCCGGCGGCACGCATCTGCTCGTCCTCGCGGACGGGCCGGGTGGTTATGCACGGCTCGCCCGGGTGCTCAGTCAGGGACACCTCGCGGGGGAGAAGGGTGCGCCACGGTTCGCGTTCGACGATCTCGCCGATGGGCTCGCCGGCCACTGCTGGGTCTTCACCGGTTGCCGCAAGGGTGCAGTTCCCGCTGCGTTGGCCGACGACGGTCCCGAGGCGGCGCAACGCGAGCTCGAGCGACTGGTCGACGCATTCGGTCGGGACCGGGTGCTCGTGGAGTTGTGGGACCATGGCGAGCCGACCGACACGGCACGCAACGATGCGCTGTACGCGTTGGCGCGGACGGTCGGCGTCGGCTGCGTGGCGACGAACAACGTCCACTACGCCACTCCACCGCAGCGACGGTTGGCGACTGCGCTCGCCGCGGTGCGTGCCCGACGCAGTCTCGAGGACATCGATGCCTGGTTGCCGTCCGGTGCCGGGGCGCACCTGCGATCGGGTGCCGAACAGGCGCACCGCTTCCGTCGATACCCGGGAGCGGTCGAGACCACCGTCGAGATCGCCAGGGCAGCGGCGTTCGACCTGGCCCTCGTCGCTCCGAACCTGCCGCCGTTTCCCTGCCCTGAGCGTGCCGACGGGACGCCGATGTCGGAGATGGAGTACCTGCGTCAGATCGTGGCCGACGGCGCCGGTCGTCGTTACGGGGACCGACCACATCACGACGAGGATCTGTCGCTCCGGGCGCGGGCATGGAAGACGATCGACCACGAACTCGCGCTGATCGAACAACTCGACTTCGCCGGCTACTTCTTGATCGTGTGGGACCTGGTCGAGTTCTGTCGGCGTTCGAACATCTATTGCCAGGGACGGGGGAGCGCGGCGAACTCGGCGGTCTGCTACGCGATCGGGGTCACCGCCGCCGACGCGGTGTCGCTCGGTCTGCTGTTCGAACGATTCCTGTCTCCCGAGCGCGACGGTCCGCCCGACATCGACATCGACATCGAGTCGGACCGGCGTGAGGAGGTGATCCAGTACGTGTACGAGACGTACGGGCGCCATCACACCGCGCAGGTGGCGAACGTGATCACCTATCGCTCGCGGTCGTCGATCCGGGACATGGCCAAGGCGCTCGGCTACGAGCCGGGTCAGCAGGATGCGTGGTCGAAGGAGGTCGACGCGTGGGGGAACGTCTCCGCGACCGCGGCGCAGTCCGACTGTTCGATTCCGGGTCCGGTGCTCGACCTCGCCGCGCAGGTCGAGGACGCGCCACGTCACCTCGGAATCCACTCGGGCGGGATGGTCATCTGCGACCGCCCGGTGATCGAGGTGTGTCCGGTCGAGTGGGGACGGATGGAGAAGCGCTCGGTGCTCCAGTGGGACAAGGACGACTGCGCCGCGACCGGCCTGGTGAAGTTCGATCTGCTCGGCCTGGGGATGCTCTCCGCGCTGCACTACGCGGTCGACTTCGTGCGCGAACACCGCGGTTACGAGATCGACCTCGCCACGATCCCCCAGGACGACGACGTGTACTCGATGCTGTGTCGCGCCGACACGGTGGGCGTGTTCCAGATCGAGTCGCGGGCGCAGATGGCCACGCTGCCACGGCTCAAGCCGCGCAAGTTCTACGACCTCGTCGTCGAGGTGGCATTGATCCGGCCGGGTCCGATCCAGGGAGGATCGGTGCACCCATACATCCGGCGGCGCAACGGGCAGGAGCCGATCACCTACCTCCACCCGCTGCTCGAGAACTCACTCGCCAAGACACTCGGCGTCCCGCTGTTCCAAGAGCAGATGATGCAGATGGCGATCGACGTCGCGAGCTTCACCCCGGCCGAGGCCGATGAGCTGCGTCAGGCGATGGGGTCGAAACGATCGGCGCGGCGAATGGAGGCACTGAAGGCTCGGCTGTACGAGGGCATGAAGAGCAACGGGATCACCGGCGACGTCGCCGACGAGTTGTACGTGAAGCTGAAGGCGTTCGCGAACTACGGCTTCCCCGAGTCGCACTCGGTGTCGTTCGCCTACCTCGTCTACGCATCGAGTTGGATCAAGCACTACGAACCGGCCGCGTTCTGTGCGGCGTTGCTCAACGCGCAACCGATGGGGTTCTGGTCGCCGCACACGTTGGTGCAGGACGCACGCCGACACGGGGTGACCGTCCACACTCCCGACCTGAACGCGTCGATGGCAGGCGCGTCACTCGAGGAGTGCGACGGTTCGCTGGGCTCGACGGCACGACCGATCTCCCACGGCTTCGCCACCACGACGGAGGAGACGCTCGACGCATCGCTGAAGGCCGGCCTCGCGGTCCGACTCGGGCTGGGGTCGGTCCGGTCGATCGGATCGGAACTCGCCGACGAGATCGAAGCCGAGCGGGTCCGTGGTGGTCCCTATGTGGACACCGAGGATCTCGTGCGTCGGGTGCCGTCGTTGACACTCGGCAATCTCGAAGCGCTGTCGACCGCCGGGGTGTTCGAGGAGTGTTTCGGGTTGGATCGGCGCGAGTCCTTGTGGACAGTGGGTGCCACGGTGCAGGCGCGACCTGGCCGATTGGAAGGTGTTGTCACGGGGGCGGTGGCGCCGCGGCTTCCAGGCATGACCCCGGTCGAGGTCGCGGTGGCCGACCTGTGGGCGACCGGTGTGTCACCCGAGGGTCACCCGACGATCTTCGTGCGCACGCAGATGAACGAGTTGGGTGTGCTCACCTCGAAGGACCTCGGGGAAGCGACGCCGACGTCGACGGTGCGGGTGGCCGGGGTCGTCACCCATCGTCAGCGCCCGATGACGGCGCAGGGGACGACGTTCCTGAACCTCGAGGACGAGTTCGGTCTGATCAACGTCGTGGTGTCGAAAGGCTGTTGGGAACGATTCCGCAAGGTCGCCCGCGGGGCTCCGGCGATGATCGTGCGTGGCCGCCTCGAACGGGCGGAAGGCGTGATCAACATCGTTGCCGACCACCTCGCCCCGCTCCCCATGCCCGGCAAGACGACCAGCCGCGACTTCCGCTGAGGTGTCGACCGGGGTCAGACGCCAGCGGACACCGAGATGACGACCAGGTCGGTGGGGTCCTGGAACTCGCGGGGGAGGAGGGGCGTGACCTCGCGCCGTTGTCCGACGACTTGAACGAGGACCGGGCCGTCGGGGGTCTGGATCACGCCCTTGGCCCGTGCGATGTGTCCACCGATGTGTCGTGGCAGGGAATCGAGCAGTGCCTCGATGCCGGCGCGATCGAGCGGTCCGTCGACCGGGACGGAGTTCACCTCGTGGAGGTCGAAGAGCGTCGGCCCCGGGACGCGTGCGGCATCACCCGACCGGTGACCGCCGAGCGCGAGGAATCGGCCCAACGCTCCCGCTTCGCGCCGGCCGCGTCCACCATCGACGATCGGCGCCGTCGGAGCGATGTCGCCGAGCCGTGCTCGAGCCGCCTCGATCGCCGCCGCATCGGCGAGATCGGTCTTCGTCAGTACCACCAGGTCGGCCTCGGCCAACTGCCGCTCGAGGTGGATGCGGATCCACTCGGGCATCGTCGCGTCGAGGAGTTGGTCGACCGCAGCCACCACGACGACCCCGTCGAGGAGGAACCCGGCCGACGAACCCCACGGTACGACGTTGGCCGGCTCGGCAACCCCGCTCAGCTCGACGATGACGTGGTCGGGTGGCTCGGGACGCGCCCGAATCTGGTCGAACGCGGCTCCGAATCCGTCGACCGCCGAACAACACACGCATCCGTCGGTCAGTTCGAGCGTGTCGCCGTGGCGCCGCTTCACGAGCGCGGCGTCGACATTGATCGCTCCGACATCGTTCACGATCACCGCAATCGGCCGGTCCGTCTCGTGGAGGATCTCGTTGATCGCGGTCGTCTTCCCGGCACCGAGATACCCGCCGACGAACGTGATCGGGACCCGGCGACCGTCCCACGGCAAGAACTCCGGCTCCTGGTAGGCCATGCCTATCGCACCGGGTCGGGGACCATCGAGAGGTGCAGGGCGCCGTCGTCGTCCGCGGGCCAGGGATTCGCGAGTGCGACCTCTTCGTTCAGTTCGACACCGAGGCCTGGTTCGGTCGACGGGATCACGTACCCCTCCTCCCAGACGATCGGCGAGTTCAACAGTTCCGCGTGGAAGCCGCCCCATTCGCGAATGCCTTCGATGATGAGCAGGTTCGGCAGGGTCGCCGCGAGCTGGATGTTCGCCGCTCCGAGAATCGGGCCCGAGTAGAGATGGGGTGCGATCTGACAGCCGTTGGCTTCGGCGATCGCGGCGATCTTCTTGCCGGCGAGAATCCCACCGCAACGCCCGAGGTTCGGCTGCCAGATCGACGCGGCCTGATGGCGACCGAGCGCGGCGAACTCGGACACGGTGGTCAGTCGCTCACCCGTGGCGATCGGGATCGTCGTCTGGGACGCAACCCGTGCCATCTCGTGCGGGAGGTCGGCGGCGCACGGCTCCTCGAACCACAACGGGTCGAAGGGTTCGAGCTGGTCGGCGAGTCGGATCGCCCCGGCGGCCGTGAACTGGCCGTGCGTGCCGAAGAGCAGGTCAGCTCCGGGGCCGACCGCGTCGCGCAGCGTGGAGATCATCCGCACCGACGAATCGATGTCGGCCAGGCTCGGCATGTGTCCGTCGAACGCGGTGTACGGGCCGGCCGGATCGAACTTCAGTGCCGTGAACCCCCGTTCGACCTCGTTCACCGCGCGGGCGGCTGCGTGGTCGGGGTTCGTGTAGACGTCGCGGAACCCCGCACTCGGATACAGGTAAGTGTACGTGCGGAGCCGCTCGTGGACGCGCCCACCGAGCAGGTCGTAGACGGGCTTGCCGGCGCCCTTGCCGACGATGTCCCAGCACGCCATCTCCAGCCCGCTCATGATGCCGACGAGAGTCGGATCGGGGCGAAGTGCATACCCGCTCGAGTAGATCCTGCGCCACATCAGCTCGATCCGGTTGGGATCCTGGTCGATCACCCAGCGGGCGGCGACGTCGTCGACCATCGACGCGATCGTGTGTGGCCCGAAGGTCGCGGCGTAGATCTCGCCGTAGCCGACGATGCCGGTATCGGTGGTCACCTTGACCACGATGAAGTACTTCCCACCGAAACCGGGGGGCGGGTTCTTGATGACGAACGTGGTGACGTCGGAGATCTTCACATCGTCGAGCCTGCCACAGCCACGGCGATTTCGGGCGAACGCTCCGAGGTGCGACGCTGTCGCCGTGACCGCCAACGAGAACCGCCGCTTCGACCTGCTGGACTTGGAGTCGACGGAGGACGAGCATCGGTACCGGCTCGCCGTGCGGGCCGATCTGGCGACACCGTTCGGGTTCCTCTACGGCGGTTCCGGAATCGCCGCGGCGGCCGAGGCTGCGGAACGGGCGACCGGACGGCCGTTGCAGTGGATCACGACCCAGTTCATCGGCTCACCGGCACCGGGTTCGGTCATCGATCTCCAGGTGACGATTCCCGCGAACGGGCGCGCGACCACGCAATCGCAGGTCGTCGCGACGATCGACGGGGACCTGGTCTTCACGGCTCTGTGCGCACACACCATTCGCGAGAGCGGCGACGGAGAGCAGTTCGTGGTCATGCCGAAGGTGGCGTCGCCCGACGAGTGTTCGACGATGCACGCGCCGTTCGAGATCGATGTGTCGGACTCGTTCTTCCGGACGATGGAACGCCGCCTGGGGTCTGGCAGCTTCGGGATGGAAGCGGTCGGGCAGCCTCAGCACGGTGGGTTGTCGATGTGGTGTCGGATCGTGGACGACGTGATCGGCAGTCCGGCCACGCAGGCGTACGTGGCCGACATCATCCCGATGGGGATCGGCGCGGCGCTCGGTGCGATGCCGGGGGCGACGAGTGTCGACAACACGCTGCGGGTGATCGATCCTGAGCCGAGCGAATGGGTGCTGCTCGAACTCATCCCCGAGGGCTTCCACCGGTCGCTCGGCCACGGATCGTTGCGGGTGTGGAGCGAGGACGGACGACTGATGGCGACCGCGCAGCAGACGTGCATCGTGCGCACGAGTCACCACCATGGCGGCTGACGTCGCTCGCACCTGCTTTCACGTCGCGGATCTCGTCGCTTACCGGGCAGAGTCGCGACGAGAACAGCTGGTCATCGGTCGCGGCGGTGTTGCCGGAGTCCTTCGACGGCGAGGAGCAGACCGACAGCGGGGATGATCGCGGAGATCCAGAGGGCGGCGCGATAGCCGCCGGTCAGCGAGTGCACGAGGGCGAAGAGTGCCGGCCCGATCGCACTGCCGATCACCATCGCACTCATCTGCGCCCCGGAGATCGCGCCGAGATGCCGACGGCCGAACACCTTCGGGATCGCGGCCGACGTCAGCGCGGAGAAGCACCCCTGCGCCGCACCCCAGGTGATGACGGCGATCGCCGCACCCCACGCGGTGTCGAGCAGGCCGACCATCGGATACATCACGATCTGCGCGATGGCCATCGCCGCCGCAATGGTGAGCGGGGTCGCCCGGTCGATCAACCAACCCGTCCCCAGGGTGATCGGCACGCTCACGAATGCGATCGGTACGAAGATGCGGACGATCTCGTCGTCGGTCATCCCGAGTTCGGAGCCGAGGTCGACGATGTGGAAGGTGATCGCCGTGCCCGTCGACGAGAGCGCAGCGACCGGGATCGTCAACGCCCAGAAACGCACGTCGCGCAGCGCTTCGGAGCGGGTCGCGTCGGCGTCGGTCCCGATGATCGGCGCCGGGCGATTCGCGAGTTCGTCGGAACCGTCCTCGTCGGGAATCGCCGTCCGACCCCTCCCGTCGATCTCCATGCCCGCCGCCTCGGGGCTGACCCGATAGAGCACGACGACGACCGAGCCGACCACGACCACGAGCACCACGGCCATGATCCGCCACGCAGTGCGGAAGCCGTCGATGTCGATCAGCGCGAGGAACAGTGCGGGGGCGGCGGCGAACGAGAAGCTGACGAATGCGCTCGACAGGGCGGTGACGAGTCCGCGTCGCCGGTCGAACCACTGAGCGATCATCGTCCGGGACGCCAACGTGAGGAGCCCCTGTCCGCTGAAGCGCAGGCACCCGAAGCCGATCGACATCACCACGACACCGAGCCCGGTGCTCATCGGTCCGACCACGCTCAAGCCGAGCACCGTGGACGCCAGGCCGAGCGTTGCGCCCAGCGCCACCACCCGTGACCCGTATCGGTCGATCGCGCGGCCTCCCGCTCCGAGCAGCAGACCGCTGGACCCGGTCCCGACCAGATACGCGATCGCGAGTTGGAGCCGGGTGAGGCCGGTGGTCGTGATCAGATCGTCGGTGAACACGCTGACGCCCGCGGTCTGTCCCGGAACCGATGCGATCGCACCGAGCGTTCCCGCGACGACGATGACCCAGCCGTAGTAGAACGGCACGCGCCGCGGGTCGAACGGGCGTGATCCGAGCGCGGTCGACTTCGGAGCTCGCGTTCCCTCCATCACCGACGTCGGCCTGGACGCGTCGGTGGCTTCGGTGCTCATCGGTTGCGGAGGTTACGAGCACGTCGCCTCCCCGACCCGCTCGCACCGGTCACACCACGGGTCTCGTTCCGGACGCGCGGAACCGGCGGCGACTGCCGCGCACCGCGTGGGCCGGACGGCGGCGGTCAGACTCCGGTGTCGATCGGGGAGGACGGGACGCCCTCGCGCTCGAGATGATCGAGCAGTTCTCCGAGCCGACCGGGAGCGAAGATCGTGCCGGCGGCGGTTGCGGCGTCGATTTCGGCGAACGTCCACCATCGCAGTTCGTGGAGCCGCTCGTCGCGCAGTTGGTCCCAGGACAGCGCAGGCGTCGGCGTGAACCGAGCGGGGACCGGGACGTGGTGGTACTGATCGCGTTGTCCGTCCCAGTTGCCATCGATGAACTGGACGATCTGCTGTCGCGTCCAGATGTGCGGGCCGATCTCGGCCCCGACCAATCCCACCTCCTCGTGGAGCTCCCGATGGAGCGCGGTCGGATGGTCCTCACCCGGGTCGAGGCCGCCTCCCGGAAGCGCCCAGACCGTCGCCGTCGGAAATTCGAACCGGACGAGCAGGATCGAGAGGTCGGGCGTGGTGAGGACGGCTCGGACCGCCTGGCGGATCCGCAGGCTTGGCATCGGCGTGCAGCGGGTGGGTGGGCGAACGATGCGTCAGTCGACCGGGGTGTCCCGGTTCACGTTGTCGCTGAACGACTTGTACATCTCGTAGATGTCCTTGCACTGCTGACAGACGGGGAGCTGTTTCGGGTCCTTCGACGGCACCCACACGAACCCGCACAACGCCTCGATCGGGGTGCCCATGATGCGCGCTTCGAGCACGATGGCGGCACCGTTCTCGCCGGGACCCGCCTTGACGATGTGGGCCGACGTCGGTTCACCCGTCTCGGTCTCCGCGTCGGTGATCGTGTCGAGATCGACCTGTGGCATCGTCTGGAGATCGCTCATGACCCCATTGTGTCAGCCGTCCAGGGGGATCGGGGAATGGCGCGGAAGATCATGAACAGTGACGAACATCGAGGCACACCTGTCAAACCGGGCGCAGGTGGGGTACGGTCAATGGCGTGTTGATCACGATCATCGTCGCTGTGGGGGCCGCTGCTGCGGTCGTCGGCGGCATCATCGCTGGTCAGCGCGAGCCGGAGCCGGCCTTGATTCCGATTCCGGTCAAGCCCCGCCGCTCCGCCGACGACTGACTCGTCGGGCCCGCTGAACCTGCACATCGGTGACCGGCACCGACGCGCCTCTCGTGTCGACGTCGAAAACGCAGAACGGCCGGCGAGCCGCACCCCGTGGGGCGGGCCCGCCGACCGTTTCAGCAGTCAGTCGGTTTCGATGGCGGTGATCAGCCCTCGTAGGAGCCGGTCTCGCCCTCGAGATCGATGATGTCACTGAGGCTGTTGAACGTGAGTGTTCCGTCCTCCACCACGACCTCCTGAACCTCTGCGGCTTCGGAGATGTAGGCGTCGTTGACACCGTCGGTTCCCTGGACTCCACCGAGCAGGCCCGGGTTCTCGAAGTTCATGTTCCACACGGCAGACATCAGGTTGACCCGGTTGAGGCCACCCGGCATCTCGGATGCGTTGCGCACCACTTCTTCGACCATGAGGCCGTAGAGCACGCCCGTCGAGTACGAGCCGTCCTCGCACGTGACGCCGTCGCCGTACTCGTCGAGCACGGAGCGGGCGAGCTGGACGAACTCGCTGTCCTCGAACGTCGGGTCGCCGCAGGTGATGTTGCCGTTCGTGAGCCTCACGCCCGCACCATCGTCCGCCAACAGCGCAGCCTGGTCCTGGACCGGGCTGAAGAAGCTCGCGAGGTTGTTGCAGGTGTAGGACATGTAGTACAGCGGACGCCATTCGCTGGCGGCGACCGATCCGACCGTCTGCGGGCAGAAGGCGGCGGTGGTTCCGGCGACGAACACGTCGGCGTCGCTCGCGATGATCGTCGTCATCTCGTTGGACACGTCCGGTGCTGCCGGATCGTGCAACTGCACTTCCGAGAGCGTGATCTGACCATCGGCTTCGCACTGTTCGAGTGCACCTTGGTAGGTCGTGCCGAAGTCGTTGTTCATGATCAGTGCGGACACCGATGCACCCTCACCGAGTTCGTCGACGATGTTCTGGCACCAGAACTGCGTCTCGGTCTCGTAGTTGAGGATGTTGCCGATCGTCCACGGGAAGTTCGCCGGATCGCCCCACAACGGGAAGCCCGTCGAGTTGAACAGCTGTGGCACGCACGCTTCTGCGGTGATGTCGCGGGCGGCCAGGTTGTTGGGCGTGCCGATGATGTGGGCGAAGCCGAAGATGTCGTCGGTGTCGATCATCTCCTCGACGTTGGCGACCGTGCGGCCCGCCTCGTAGGCGTCGTCCTTGGTGACGAGCACCAGGTCCTTGTCCTCGATCGGATCGTTGTCGTTGACGTAGTCGAAGTACGCCGACATGCCTTCGCCGATGGCTCCGAAGGCGGCCAGCTGGCCGGACTGCGGGAGCGACTGACCGATGCGGATCTCGTCGCCGTCCACGCCCTGCTGCGGGTTCCAGTCGTCGGGGCACTCGTCGAGGTTGAGGGTCGTACCGGCTGCGATTTCGACCTCGCCCTCGAGGGCGAGCTCCTCACCGCTGCCAGCGGCTTCTTCCTCGTCGCCTGCCTCGGTGCCCTCGGTGGACTCTTCTTCCATTGCCTCGGTGTCGTCGGTGGCTTCCTCGTCGGCCGCCTCTGTTTCCTCGGTTGCTTCTTCCTCGGCGGCGTCGGAGCCTGCCGGTGCTTCCGTGGTGTCGCCCTCGTCGCCGCCGTCGTCATCGCTGCCGCAGGCTGCGATGAGCAGACCTGCCGCAAGGATGCCCGCGATCGCGCGCTTCTTCGTGCGTGGTGTTCGCATGTTCTCCCCTATTGATTCCCATGCAGCCACCGGTTGTGACCACAGGCACACATTAGTCCGCGGTACCGGCGCCGCGCGAATCCTCACGACTGCCGTCCCTCCGCGATGCTGAGGGACAGCAGGAGCCGTCGTCGACCTCGGTCAGTCCTTCGGTTCGTCGGTCAACGGATCGTTCGCGGCGACGCCGGCCGTGATCTCGTCGGCCTCGTGGCGCAGTTCTGCGTCCGCTCCGTCCGGGGGCGTCGGGACCCTGGCCCCCTTGGGGGGTTGGGGAACGATCTGGAGGATGCGCCCCTTGATCCGTCGCATTCCGGCGACGACACCGCCGGGCAGTACGAAGGTGAGCAGGATGAGCAGCGCACCGAGGATGAACACGCCGGTCGGACCCTGCAGCCAGCGTTCGGGGATCCCGGGGAACGATTCGGTCGACGCCGACCAGTCGGGAATGAAGGCGATCACGATTCCGCCGACGACGGCTCCGGAGAGCGTGCCGACACCTCCGACCACCAAGCCGACGATGAAGTTGATCGCCAACAGCTGCGTGAAGTCGAGCGGCGAGGCGATGCCGAGTTCGGCGACGTAGACGACACCGCCGACACCACCGAGCGCCGATGCGAGGCCGAACGACAACGTCTTGTCCTTCGCCAGGTTGACGCCGGACACCGCGGCGCTCGTCTCGTTGTCGCGGATCGCTCGCAGGGCCCGACCGGAGCGGCTCTTGATCAGGTTCGAGACGAGCCAGATGCAGATGGCCAGCAGGACCGTGAACAGGAAGAACTTCCAGATGCGCTCGGACTCGCTGCTGCTGAGATCGCCCTCTCCGAAGTACTGGCCGAAGAACGGGATGTTCTGGAAGATCGAGGAGATGCCGTCGAGTGGCAACCAGCTCGGCGGTACGAGATCGGAGCTGACCGTCTTGCCCGATGCGCCACCCGTGTACTCGTCGAGCGCGTCGAGTTGCACGATCGACGGGAACGTCGCCGCCAACCCCAACGTCACCAGCGCCAGATACAGACCCTTGATCCGCAGCGCCGGCAACCCGAAGATCGCTCCGATGATGAAGCACACCGGAACGACGACCAGGAGCGAGAGCACCCACGGCCAATTGTGGTCGGCGACCATGTAGGCGCCGAGATACGCGCCGGTGCCGAAGAAGAAGCTCTGGCCGAGGACCAACTGGCCCGTGTAACCGACCACCACCTGCAGGCCGAGAATCGCGATCATGAACGCGATCGCCTTCGACGCTCTCGGCAGGCTGAGCGCGTAGCCGTTGCCGAAGATCTCGATCTGGGCGGTGTCGGCGTACGCAAAGGTGAACAGCACCAGCGCGATGACGAACAGCGTCCAGCCGACGATCTTGTAGGTACGGGCCTCGCGTGAGTTCGCGGACCAAATGAATCGTGCAGACATCGTGGACCCCCTAGACCCGTTCCACTCTCGCCGTACCGAACAATCCGGACGGCCGGAACAGCAACACCAGCATGAGGACGATGACCGCGGTGGCGAGGCTCATCTCGTTCGGGATGAACCCCACGTACGGAACGATGATGCTCTGCACCATGCCGATGACCAGTCCACCGATGACGGCTCCCCAGAGGCTGTCGAGTCCGCCGATCGCGGCGGCAGAGGCGGCGAAGATCAGGACACGCACCATGACGGAGGGCTCGAGCTGGCGGATCGGATCGGCGACGAAGACGCAGGCTCCGAGGGTTCCGACGGCGGCGGCGAGCGCCCAGCCGAACTGAAGGGTCGGCCCGACGCGGATCCCGGCGAGCTCGCTCGACTCGATGTTCGACGACACCGCGCGGAAAGCGAGGCCGATCTTGGTGGTGTTCAGCAGGAGCGTGACGAGCCCGGCGACGATGAGCACGGTTGCGACGACGCCCACCGTGTACCAGGTGAGTGTGGCATTGCCGATGGTGAGCGCAGTACCTGCGGGGTACATCCGCGGGAAGGCCCGCGGATCGAACCGCCAGATGATGCCGGCGAGCGCGGTGATCGACAGGAACAAGCCCAATGTGACGATCACCAGTGGGAGGTGGTCGTACGGATCGAAGGGTCTGATCAGCACCCGCTCGATGCCGGCTGCTGCGACAGCGCTGAAGACCATGCCGAGGATCACCGCGACCCAGATCGGCAGTCCCTGTTCGGTCGCGAGCACCAAGACGACGAAGGCGCCGAACATGGCCATTTCGCCCTGGGCGAAGTTGATCAGCGTGGTCGCCTTGTAGATGATCACCAACGCCAGCGCGATCAGGGCGTAGGTGGACCCGTTGGAGAGCCCGTCGAAGAGTCGTGCGAGAAAGAGATCCATGTCAGACTCCCAGGTAGGCCTTGCGGATGGCGTCGTCGTGCATGAGTTCGTGAGCGTTGCCTTGGATCGAAATGGTTCCCGACTCGATCACGTACCCGCGGTCGGCGATGCTGAGCGCCAGCTGGGCGTTCTGCTCGACCACCAGCATCGTCGTGCCGGTTTCCTGGTTGATCCGGCGGAAGCGCTCGAAGAGGTCTTGCACGATGAGCGGGGCGAGTCCGAGCGACGGCTCGTCGAGCAGGAGCAGTTTGGGACGTGACATGAGCGCGCGGGCGACCGCCAGCATCTGCTGCTCGCCTCCCGACAGGCTTCCCGCCCGCTGGTGTCGACGCTCCTTCAACACCGGGTAGACGTCGTACCACCGGTCGATGTCCGCGCGGACCTCTTTGTCCTTCCGGATGTAGGCACCGACGTGCAGGTTGTCCTCGACCGACAACTCGGGAAGCGTGCCACGTCCCTGTGGAACGTGGGCGACACCCATGCGCACGATGTCCGCGGTCTTCTTGCTGATCAGATCCTCGTCACCGAACATGACGCTGCCGGTGGCATCGAGCTTGCCGGACAACGCTCTGAGGGTGGTGGTCTTGCCCGCACCGTTGGCGCCGAGGATGACCACGACCTCTCCCTCGGCAACGTGGAAGTCGAGACCGTGCAGCACCCGAATCGGTCCGTACCCGCCGTGCAGGTCCTTCACGTCGAGGAGCGTGTCGCCGATGGTCTTCGCCCTCGGACTGTCGGTGGCGACGGCGTCCGATCCGATGTCGTTCGCGGATTCGCTCATGCTGGTGCTCCCAGGTAGGCCTCGATGACCGCCGGATCTTCCTGGACGACGGAGGGCAGGCCCTCCGCGATCTTGCGTCCGAAGTCGAGGACGACGAGATGCTCGCTGAGCTTCATCACCATCCCCATGTGGTGTTCGACGAGGAGGATGGTGAGGTCGTAGCGGTCGCGCAGGTCGTGGATCAGTTCCGCGAGCACGTCGACTTCGCTGTGCGTGAGGCCCGTGGCCGGCTCGTCGAGCATCAGCAGCTTGGGTTCGCCCATCAGCGCGCGAGCGAGCTCGACCCGCTTCAACGTGCCGTACGGCAGGCCGGCGCAGGGTGCGTAGGCCTCGGAGGCGAGACCGATGTCGGCGAGGATCTCGTACGCCCGGAGTTCCAGCTGCTTCTCCTCGCGCTTGCGGCCGAGGTCGAACATCGCCGTGAACATGTTCTGTTTCGCCGCCGTGTGTGCGCCGGCCATCACGTTCTCGATCACCGTCATGCGGGGCCACAGCGCGAGGTTCTGGAACGTCCGGAAGATGCCGAGGCGACTGATCTCGTGCGGCGCGTGCTGGAGCAGGTCGTCGCCGTCGAAGCGCAATTGGCCCTGCGTCGGGTCGTAGATGCGGCTGACGACGTTGAACAGCGTGGTCTTGCCCGCACCGTTCGGGCCGATCAAGCCGCAGATCTGGCCCTTTTCGATCTCGAACGACAGTTCGCTGAGCGCAACGATGCCGCCGAAGCGCACCGAAACGTCCTGTACTTCCAGTAGTGCCATCGTTTCTCCCCCATCGACGTCTTCGACCGAGGTGAACGTAGCAGGTGGTGACCCACGTCACCTACTTCCCGTCCGGCCGTGCCGAGTCCAGCGGTTCAGGAGGTGAGGGAATCGATCTCTCGGGCGAGGTTCGCGCGGGCTGATGATTCCCAACGCTCGCGGCCCGTTGCGGTCGCGTAGATCGATGCACGTTCGAGAAACGCCTCGAGGACGCGCCGCCGACCGACCTTCCAGGCGTCGTCGTCGACCTCGCGGTACTCTGCGCGCACTGCTTCGACGTAGCCGTCGTACTCGGTCGGGGTCGCTCCGAGCACGGACAGATCGGCGTCGAAGAGGACGGCATGGTCGGTGTCGGGAGGGGACCGGTGATCGCGGGTTGCCTCGATCAATGCGGCGACATGTGCGGTCCGCTCGTCGGCCCAGCCGAGCGAAGCGAGGTCTCGGCGAGCGAGGCGAGCGCTGGCGTGCTCGTTCGCCGGAGACGTCGGCTCGTACACCGCGTCGTGGTAGAACGCGGCGGCGATCGTGGCGTCGAGGTCGAGCGTCGGCTCGACGGTGGCGAGGTCGTCGACCCAGCCGACCACGGCCGCGACATGGGCCACGGTGTGGTAGCGGCGGTGTTTCTCGCGGTGGCGGGCGACGAGGCGATCGAGCAGCGTGGTGTCGTCGGAAACGTGTCGTCGCCAGCGGACGGGGAGCCGTGAGGTCGGCGTGTCATCGACGGGGTCGAGCGGAGAGGACACCTCCCGAGTGTTGCACGGCGTGGCATGCTCGGCTCGTGGCGATCCTCATCGACGAAGCACGGTGGTGGTTCCAAGGGCGCAAGTGGTGCCACATGGTCAGCGATGCGTCGTATGACGAGTTGATCGAGTTCGCCGACGGTGTCGGCATCCCGCGGCGGGGCTTCCAGGGCGACCACTACGACATCCCCGAGGAGTACCGCGGCGACATGATCGCGGCCGGCGCAGTGGTGGTCGAGAGCCGCGAACTCGTCCGGCGGTTGCGCGGCGCCGGCCTCCGGCTCAGCCCCGAACAGCGTCGGGCGCGATCGGGCTGATCGCGTCACGCCGCCCACCGCGGCGGTTCGCCGATCAAGCTGCGCGGGGTGCTGACGGTCGGTCCGATCACGTACCACTCGACGAGTTCGACCCCCGCAGAGGCGATCTCGGCGTCGATGTCGAGCCACCGCTCGGCGTCGTCGAGGTCGAACGGGTCGTCGGCGCGCACCGAGGCGAGGACCACCGAGGAGAACCCCGCCCCGGACGCCGCCGCACCGGCGAACGCGGCGATGTCGAGGATCGCGTCGGGGTCGTCGGTTCCTGAGACGGTCATGATCGTCGACGCGCACCGATCGGCGTCGAGGAACACGATGAACGATTCCGGTCGGGGTGGGGTCGCCAGCACCGACGAGATGAGCAGGCGGGCGGCATGGTCGTCGACCGGGTCGACATGGGCGCGTGGAAGGCGGTGGGCGTCGCAGAAATTCACGGGTGGGTCCCCTTCGGGTGTCAGGCACGAGGCCGTGGGTGAGAAGGAGGGAGCCGGTTTGACCGAGACTACGCAGCGGGTGTCACAATTTGGTGTGGCCACCTCTCAACCTCCCTCCGATTTCCAGCCGACCGCCGACGAACTCGTCGAGCGGAACCAACGCTTCGCCGAGACCTTCGCCGACCAGGACCTGCAGGTCGGGCCGACTCGGCACATGGCGGTCGTGACCTGCATGGACTCGCGGATGGACATCTTCGCCATGCTCGGTCTCGGCCACGGTGAAGCGCACATCATCCGTAATGCAGGCGGAGTGATCACCGACGACGTGATCCGATCGTTGTGTCTCTCACAGCGCTACCTCGGCACCCGCGAGGTCGTCCTGGTGCACCACACCAACTGTGGGCTGCAGATGGTCACCGAGGATGGGCTGAAGGGCGAACTGGAAGCGGAACTGGGAATCAAGCCCTGGTGGGCGGTCGAGTCGTTCGAGGACCCATTCGTCGATGTTCTCCAGTCGATGCGGCGTCTGGAACTGACTCCGTTCGTGCCGTTCAAGGGTCACGTGCGGGGGTTCGTGTACGACGTCGGCACCGGTCTGCTCGAGGAAGTTCACCCGGCGGACGGCTGACACTCCGACCGATCAACCGATCGGTCGTTTCGAGCACGATGCGCATAGTGTCGAGACCATGGCTGACGCAACGATCTACCACAACCAGCATTGAAACTCGTCGACCAATGCCGTGCGCATTGCTGAGGAACTCGGGGTCGATGTCGACGTCGTGCTGTACATCAAGGAGCCGCCGGACGCGGAGACGCTGCGCGAAATCATCGCCAAGCTCGAGGATCCGCCGACCGATCTGGTTCGTCGCGACAGCAAGTTCAAGAAGCTCGAACTCACCGACGACGACGTCGAGACGGTCGACCAGATCGTCGACGTCCTCGTAAAGCACAAGCAGTTGTTGCAGCGTCCGCTCGTCGTCACCGCCGACCGAGCGATCATCGGCCGCCCCAAACAACGCGTCGCGGAACTTCTCGGCTGAACGCGGTGCCCGACCCGGACTCCTCACGGGCGAAGGCCGCCTCGACGTGGCCGTTGCTGTGGGAGACGCTGCGGGCACAACGCCGAAACCTGTTGATCGGCACGCTGATCGGGCTGGCCTGGTCGGTGGGCAAGATCGCTTCGCCGTTGCTCATCCGGTATGGCATCGACCGCGGGATCGACGAGGGCGAATGGCTGTGGCTGTGGGTCGCCCTGATCGCGATCGCCGGCATGGTCGCCGGTTTCTTCACGGCGCTCCGGAGATTCTTCGCGTTCCGTGAGGCCCGGTGGACCGAGGCGCGCCTGCGTGAGCGCCTGTTCAGCCACATCATGTCGCTGCACATCGGCTACCACGACCGCGCCCAGACCGGTCAGCTGATGAGCCGGTCGTCGAGCGACCTCAATCAGATCCAGATGTTCGTGGTGATGATCCCGATCACGCTGTCGAACCTCGCCATGGTCACTGCGGTGACGGTGATCCTGCTCGTCACCGACTGGGTGCTCGCACTCCTGGCGCTCGCTTCGCTCCCGTTGATCCAGGTCGCCGGGCGCCGATTCTCGAGGTCGATCCATCCCGCCGTACTCGCCGTGCAGGCGGAGCAGGCGGAGTTGGCGACGGTCGTCGAGGAATCGGTCGGCGGCGTGCGGGTGATCAAGGGATTCGGCGCCGAGGCGGTCCAGGCCGAGAAGCTCCGAACGGAAGCCGACGACATCCGTCGCGAGTCGATCGAGGCCGCACGGATCCGGGCCAAGTTTCTCCCGGCGATGGAGTTGCTGCCACAGGTCGGACTGATCGCCGTGCTGTGGTTCGGCGGCAATCAGGTCATCGACGGCGACATGACCCTCGGAACCCTGGTGCTGTTCAACGTGTTCGTCGCGCTGCTCGTGTTCCCGCTCCGGATGATCGGAATGACCCTCGCGTTCGCCCAACGCGCGGCGGTCGCCCTCGGCCGCGTGAACGAGGTGCTCGACATCTCGTCGCAGGTCCAGGACCCGGAACGGCCGGAGAGCCTTCCGACGGTGGAGGGCTCCGATCCGAATCGCGGGCTCGGTGCCGTCTCGTTCCGGGAGGTGTCGTTCGCCTACCCGGCCGACGTGCGTCCCGCCGAACCCGACAACGACGCCGGACCCGTGTTGGACGGCTTCGATCTCGTCTTGCGACCCGGCGAATCGGTCGCCATCGTCGGCGCGACAGGGTCGGGAAAATCCACGGTGGCTCGTCTGCTGGTCCGCTTCTACGACGCGGACTCCGGTTCGATCTCGATCGACGGCGTCGATGTGCGATCGCTCACCCTGCACGACCTGCGTCGAGCCGTGGGGATCGTGTTCGAGGACACCCTGCTCTTCCACGACACCGTGCGCGCGAACATCGCGTTCGCCGACCCGGACGCCGATCAGGAACGCGTCGAGCGGGCGGCCCGACTGGCCGGCGCTCACGACTTCGTGATGGGCCTCCCCGACGCGTACGACACGATGCTCGGCGAACGCGGCTTCTCGCTGTCGGGTGGACAGCGACAGCGCATTGCGATCGCCCGGGCGATCCTGGCCGACCCGCGCATCCTGGTGCTCGACGATGCCACGTCCGCGGTCGACCCGTCGAAGGAACACGAGATCCGCTCGGCGATGTCGACCGTGATGGACGGGCGGACGACGATCGTCATCGCGCATCGTCCCGGCACGATCGCCCTCGCCGACACCGTCGTCCTGCTCGACGGTGGGCGAGTGGTCGCCCGGGGTCCGCACGCCGACCTGCTCGTCGACGAACCGCGATATCGCGACGTGCTCGCCGCGATGGATGCCGATGCCGATGCCGAGGCGGACGAAGCGGGCGGCCGTACCGATCTCGGCTCTCCGGTGGGTGGTGACTGATGTTCCGCATGGGCGGGGTCACCGACGAGGACAAACTCGACAGCGAGACCACCAAACGCGTGCTTCGGCGGGCGGTTCGGATGGCCAAGCCGTTCCGCCGAACGATTGCCGCTGCGCTCGGTTTCGTCCTCGTCTCCACGCTCGGCCTGCTGATGGGGCCGATCATCGTCAAGTTCGCCATCGACAACGGCATCGACGACGGTGATCGTGACGTGCTGCGCAACGCGGTGATCGTGTACGTCGTCGTGGTCGCGATCGCCTACGCCGCCTCTCGCCAGCAGTACATCTTCGTCAACCGCGCGGGAGAAGGCTTCCTGCGCGCCCTGCGGGTCCGGACGTTCGACCACATCCAGAAACAGTCGCTCGGCTTCTTCGACCGGTACCAGTCCGGGGTGCTGATCTCCCGGATGACCGCCGACGTCGAGTCGATGGCGGAACTCGTGCAATGGGGCCTCCTGCAGTTCGTGGCGGCGCTGTTCCTCATCGTGATCGCGCTGATCCTGATGCTCACGCTGTCCTGGCAGCTCACGATCGCCGCGCTGCTGGTGATGCCGATCATCATCATCGCCTCACGGAAGTTCCAGCGCGACTCCAACCAGGCCTATCTCGAAGTGCGCGAACGGGTCGGCCAGAACCTGTCCGAGCTGCAGGAAGGCATCGCCGGCGTCCGAGTCGTGCAGGCATACGCCCAGGAAGGGGAGCAGACCCGACAGTTCGTGTCGTCGAACCGGTCGCTGTACCGGTCGCACGTTCACAGCATCCGCGTGTCGACCTGGTACTTCGGGCTCGTCGAGGCGCTCGGGGTGATCGCGAGTGGCCTCGCGATCGGCATCGGTGGATGGCTCGTCAACCGTGGCGACGTGACGATCGGAACGGTGATCGCGTTCGTCCTCCTCCTCGCCCAACTGTTCGAACCCGTGCAGCAGTTGTCACAGCTCTACAACACGGTCCAGTCGTCCGCTGCGGCTCTCGACAAGCTGTTCGGGATCCTCGACACCGAGCCCGACATCGAGGGAGGCGATCAGGCGCTTCCGGATCGGGGTGCTCTCGTGGTCGACGATGTCGGCTTCACGTACCCCGCGACGACGACGCCGGTGTTGCGCGACGTCTCGATCACCGTGGCCGACGGCGAGCGGCTCGCGCTCGTCGGACCGACCGGTGCGGGAAAGTCGACCGTGGCCAAACTGATGGCCCGTCTGTACGACCCCACGGTCGGAACCATCTCCTTCGGTGGCGTCGACCTGCGTGATGCGACGCTCGACTCGCTCCGCCACCGCGTCGTCGTCGTTCCCCAGGAGGGATTCCTGTTCGGCGGCTCGATCGCCGACAACGTACGCATCGCCCGTTCGGAGGCCACCGACGACGACCTTCGCCGCGCCCTCGACGCGATCGGAGCGCTGGAACGCTTCGAGACCTTCGAGGACGGCATCCACACCGAGGTCCGCGAGCGCGGCTCGCGACTGTCGGCGGGCGAACGCCAACTCGTGTCGCTGGCCCGAGCCGCGCTCGTCGATCCGGCCGTCCTGGTCCTCGACGAGGCGACGAGCAGCCTGGACCCCGGGACCGAGGTGATCGTCGAGCGCGCACTCGACCGGCTGATGGTCGGACGGACGACGGTCGTCGTCGCCCACCGTCTGTCGACGATCCAGAACGCCGATCGGATCGCGGTGATCGACGCGGGCCAACTCGCCGAGCTGGGAACCCACGATGAACTCGTCGACCTCGGCGGCCGCTACGCCGCGCTCGCCGACGCCTGGGCCCAGTCACTCCCCACCTGAGCCCGCGGCGGGAAGTAGCTTCGGTCCGACCGTTCCGGGAAGGATCCGATGTCCACAGAAGTGAAGATTCAACCGGCCGTCGTCGAGTCGGAACCGAGCTGGTTTCGTCGGACGGTCGCGTACTGGGCAGAGCTGCTGCCGCGGTATTGGGCCACGACGCTGATCGTCGTGATCGTGATCGTCGCCGGGGTGGCGACGGGCGCTCTGTGGAACAACGTCAACGAAGGTTCCGAGCTCTACGACCAGGTTGCGTATGGTCTCCCGGCGCTGCAGGACGGCCGCTGGTGGACCTTCTTCACGGGGATGTTCTTCGCCCCGCAACTGTTGCTCTACATCCCGATCCTCGCGCTGCTCGTCGGCGCTGCTTCGGTGTACGAGCGACGCGTCGGTCACGTGCGCACGTTGATCGTGGCGCTAGGCGGGCAGTTCCTCGGCGGCTATCTCACCGCGGTCTTCCTCTCGTTCTTCGACGACAGCGGCTGGGTGTGGGCTCGCGACCTCGGCGAGCAGCTCGACCTCGGGATCTCCGCAGGCGGCTTCGCGACCGTCGGCGCCTTGACCGCCGTGATGCAACCGGTGTGGCGCGTGCGGGTGCGTGTTGCGGTCGGTGCGTACCTGATCGCGATGCTCCTCAACTCCGGGCTGCTGTGGGACGTGGAGCACTTCGTCTCGTTCGCACTGGGCGTCGGGGCCGGGCCGTTCCTCGCGGGTCGAATGCCGATGCGCCCCGAGCTCCGTTTCGGCCCGCGTACCCAGCGCGCCGCCGTGGCCCTCGTCGTCGGTCTGTCGGCCGTCACGTCGATCCTCGAGGGTCTGTATCCCGGCGCGGGCGGTCCGCTGCACACGGGCGGTCAGATCGAACACGAATCGTCCGTGACCTTCGCATTGATCGTCAACGCGCTCCTGTTGCTGGCGTTGGCCGACGCGCTGCGTCGCGGTCGGCGGCTCGCATGGGTGGGCACGGTCGTCCTGCTGGTCCTCGGCCTCGCTGTGGTGCTCGCCGTCGAGACGAGCGCCGAACGCAACGCCGACCTCGTGCTCAATGGCGGTCTGCTGATCATGCTGTTGCTGTCGTACCGTGCCTTCGGCGCGCGGTCGGCGCGACGGTCGGTCCGCCGCGCCGGTCGACGGATCCTCTGGGTGGCGGTCGGATTGTTCGTGTACACCGCCTTGGGCTTCGGAGTGCTGAAGGACGACTTCGAACCCGTCGCCGAATGGCCCGACATGCTGGCGGAGTTCGTCGCCCGGCTGTTCTTCACCACGACGGATCGGATCGAGCCGGTCACCACGGCCGCGCGTTGGTTCGTCGGATCGATCGGAGCGGTGTGGGTGATCGCCGTGGTCGGATCGATCATCGGCCTGTTGTATTCGAGCCGGAAGGCGGAGCCGCTCGCGGATCAGCCCGAGCGGCTGCGTCAGATGCTGCGCGAGTACCACTCGTCGAACATCGAGTGGATGTTGACGTGGAAGGACATCACGGTCTGGCTGAGTGACGACGAGCAGACCGCGATCGGCTACGAGGTGGTCGGTTCGGTGGCGCTCTGCCTCGGAGACCCGGTCGGACCGATGGAACGACGCCGGCAAGCGCTGCAGGAATTCGACGCGTACTGCTTCGCCCGCGGGTGGATCCCGTGTCTGTTCGCCGCCGGTCAGGCGACCGCCGACCTCGCACCGGAACTGAAGTGGAATGCGGTGGAGGTCGCGGGCGACAGTGTGATGTCACTGGACAACGTCGAGTTCCGCGGCAAGGCGTGGCAGGACGTCCGGACCGCGCTGAACAAGGCGAACAAGCAACACATCGAGATGGTGACGACGCGCTGGGAGGACTGCACCCCCGTCGTGACCGACCAACTCCGCGCGATCAGCGGGGAGTGGGTCGGCGACAAGGCACTTCCGGAGATGGGGTTCACGCTCGGGACGCTGCGCGAGGCCGACGACCCGGACGTGCGCCTCCACCTGGCGGTCGACGAGGACGGCACGATCGAAGGATTCCTGTCGTGGATGCCGGTCAGTCAGGACGGCGAGGTCGTGGGATGGACGCTCGACCTGATGCGTCGTCGCGATCACAGCTTCCGACCGGTGATGGAGTTCCTCATCGGTGCTTCGGCTCGACACTTTCACGAGGAGGGCTACCAGTTCATCAGCCTGTCCGCCGCGCCGCTCGCCCATGCCCCCGACGAGCTCGGTGCCAACAGCGACCAGCAGGTCCTCCAGCATCTGCTCGACTTCCTCGGTGACGTGCTCGAGCCGTACTACGGGTTCCAGTCGCTGTTCAACTTCAAGCAGAAGTTCCAGCCCGAGCACTACCCGATGTATCTCGTGTATCCCGACGAGACCGCACTCGCCGAGATCGGATTGGCGATCGCACGTGCGTACGTCCCCGACGCCGGCGTGGTCGATTGGGTGCGGATGAGCTGGGACATGGTCGTGCCCGACAAGGAACAGGAGCCTGCGTCGTGACCACCGTGTCGAACACAGCGGCGGTGTCCGCCGCGATCAACGCTGCCGCGTCGGAGTCGGGCCACCCGGTGTTGAACGCCGGGCGTGGCCAACCCAACTGGATCGCGATCGCACCGCGAGACGCGTGCTTCGTGCTGGGTCGGTTCGCCGTGAGCGAGATGGTGTCGGCGAGTCCTGATCCGATGTGGGGAGCCTCCCCGGTGCGAGCAGGCATCGCGGGGCGACTGGACGACTGGCTCGAGGGTGACGCGAGCGTCGGCGCCGGGTTCCTCCGGGCGGCCGTCGGCTACGGCATCGACGAATTCGGGTTCGATCCGGACGTGTGGGTGCTCGAATTGGTGCGCGGCGTGCTCGGCGACGGGTATCCCGCCCCGCACCGGATGCTCGCTCACCTCGAAACGGTCGTCGCGCGGTACTTCACCACGGTCGTCGGAGCCGACCCGATCGACTCCGGACCGTTCGAAGTGTTCGCCACCGAGGGCGGGGCCGCCGCGATGGCGTACGTGTTCCGGTCGCTCCAGGAGAACCACGTCATCGGACCCGGGGACAAGGTCGCGATCGCCACGCCGGTGTTCACGCCGTACCTCCAGATCCCGCACCTCGAGGACTTCGGGCTCGAGGTGGTCGACATCCACACCGATCACCGTTCCGTCCATCGATTCTCGCACCGTCTGTTCGAACGGTTGCTCGATCCCGAGATCAAGGTCTTCTTCCTCGTTAATCCCGGCAACCCGGACACCCGAGCGATCACGGCCGACGAACTCCACGCCCTCCACGACCTGATTGCGGACCACCGCCCGGATCTGCTGATCGTGGCCGACACCGTGTACGCCACGTTCATCGACGGGTTCCGCGGACTCGCGGTGGACTCGCCACGCAATGTGATCGGTCTGCACTCGTTCTCGAAGAACTACGGAGCCACCGGTTCGCGCCTGGGATTCATCGCGATGCACCACGATCACGTGGTCGACGAGTTGCTCGCGACGCAGGACGAAGCGGGGCGTCGCCGACAAACCGAGCGGTACAGCTCGTTGACGGACGACGTGTCGAAGCTGTCGTTCATGGCACGGCTCGTGGCGGACAGCCGTGAGGTGGCGCTGAACAACATCGCCGGTCTGGCGACGCCCGACCAGGTGCAGATGGCGTTCTTCGCGCTCGACCACCTGATGGTGTCGGGACGTGACTACACGCTCGCGGTGCGCCACGAGCTCGCCGCGCGTGAGCAGGCGTTGCTCGCACCACTCGGTGTCGGCCCACCCGGCGGCCAGGAGAGCATGTACTACGCGCTGATCGACCTGGAACACGCGATGGAAGTTGCCCACGGACCTGCGGCGACCGCGTGGATGACCAGCTCGGTCGACCCGATCGAGATCTCGATGATGATCGCGCGGGAGCACGGTGTGGTCGTGTTGCCCGGGCAGATCTTCGAATCCGACAGCTGGGACGTCCGGGTCTCTCTCGCGTCGCTCACCGTCGACGAACTCGCAGTGGTCGGTCGGGCGATCGGTGCCGTCCTGGGTGCCGTCGCAGCCAGAATCCCCGACGACGCTTCTCGCTGAGTTCACCGCGTCGGCGGCGCCGAGATCCGGAACCTCCGGCGACGAGTCGCCGGGCTGTTCCTGCTACACCGTTGTCCATGGACTGGAACTTCGCCGACATCTGGGAGATCGCTGCCGAGGAGGTGCCCGATGAGCAGGCGCTCGTCCACGGGGACCTCCACCGATCGTGGGCGGAGTTCGACCGCCGCGCCGACGGCGTCGCCCGCCACCTGCTCGATGCCGGCCTCGAGCGCCAGCAGGCCGTGGCGCAGTACCTGTACAACGGACCTGAGTACATCGAGTCGATGTTCGCCGCGTTCAAAGCGGCACTCGTGCCCGTCAACACGAACTACCGCTACACGTCCGACGAGCTGTTGTACCTGTGGGACAACGCGGACGCCGGCGCCGTGGTCTTCCACGGCTCGTTCGCCGGGACGATCGACTCGATCCGCGATCAGCTTCCACTCGTGCGGGCCTGGCTGTGGGTCGACGACGCGTCGGGTCCGTGCCCGGACTGGGCGACCCCGTACGAGGATGCCGCAGCCTCGGCCGATGGTCGCACGGTCCCGGATTGGGGGCGTTCCGGTGACGACCTCAACATGCTCTACACCGGCGGGACGACCGGCATGCCCAAGGGGGTGATGTGGCGCCAGGACGACCTCGTGGTGACGCTCACGGCGACCCTCGGCACGCCGATCGCCGAGCAGAGCGGTCTCGACGAGCTGCGTCCGTCCTATGGCGGACCCGGCGCGGTCTTCCTCCCGGCGTGCCCGCAGATGCACGGCACCGGCAACTTCCCGTGCCTGTCGACGCTGGCCGGCGGCGGGAGCATCGTGACCCTCACCGGGCGCACGTTCGACGTCGTCGAGCTGCTCGACACGATCGAACGCGAGGGCGTCACGAACATCTCCATCGTGGGCGATGCGTTCGCGAAGCCGATCCTGCGCGCGCTCGATGCCGAACCCGACCGGTGGGACCTGTCGAGTCTGGTGGCGATCGTGAGTTCCGGAGTGATGTGGAGCAAGGAGACCAAGCGCGGCCTGCTCGACCACCATCCGAACATGATGCTGATGGACGCGTTCTCGTCGTCGGAGGCGCTGGGAATGGGAGCGTCGGTGTCCGGTGGCGGGCAGACCGCCGAGACCGCGCGGTTCGAACTGAACCCCGACACGATCGTGATCGACGACCAGAACCGTCGGGTCGAGCCGGGATCCGGCGAGATCGGGCGCCTCGCCGTCGGCGGGCGCCAGCCGCTCGGCTACTTCAAGGACCCGGACAAGACCAAGGCGACGTTCCTCGAGATCGACGGGGCCCGCTACTCGTGCCCCGGTGACTTCGCGACCGTCGAGGCCGACGGCACGATCACCCTCTTGGGCCGAGGGTCCGTGTGCATCAACACCGGAGGCGAGAAGGTGTTCCCCGAGGAGGTCGAGGAGGCGATCAAGACCCACCCCTCGGTCCTCGACGCGGTCGTCGTGGGCGTGCCCGACGAGAAGTTCGGCGAGGCGGTGACCGGCGTGGTCGAGGCCCGCGAGGGTGCGACCATCGACACGACCGAGCTGATCGGACACGTCCGGACGACGCTCGCCGCCTACAAGTCACCGAAGCGGATCATGGTCGTCGACTCGATCGGCCGAGCCGCCAACGGAAAGGTCGACTACAAGCGTCTCCGCGCCGAGGCGACCGCCCGTTTCGTCGACGCCTGACGAGATGCGCATGGCGTGTTCAGCACGCGTGCGGTTCAACGGACTCGTCGGAAGAGATACGCGAACGGGGACGCGGTGTATTCGGTGCCTCGGCCCGATCCGTGGAGATGTTCGATCGTGACCTCTTCGTCACGCTTCGGCACCGAGAAGCTCTCGAGCGAGTCGGTTGTCCGGTCGAGCACGCCGTCGAACGATGTGCTCGTGATCAGCGGGTCGGGCCCCAGCCGAAGATTCCCGTTCCGCCTCCGGTGGACCAGCCGACGGCGATTCCGATCGTCACGCCGATCGCCGCGGCGACTGCGCTGAACACGCGATCACGAGTTGTGTACGGCCCGCGCTCGGAATGGTCGGGTCGCATCAGCCACGGTCCGATCGCCAGGCCGATGAACCAACCGGTCGGGTGCGAGAGGTCGTAGATGACACCCGAGAACAGCAGCGGTCCGACGTGGTAGCAGCTGATCGCCCACCGGATGACGCGCCGAGTCGTCGGGCGCAGGTAGGCCGTCCACGCGCCGAGGCACGTGAAGGCCCCGACGGAGATCCCGAAGTCCGTGACGTTGGTGACGTCCTGAGCGAACGCGCTCGGGTTGTTGCGGAGGGGGATGATCGCGAGGATCACGATCAGCATCCCGAGGATCTGGCCTCCGTACACGGCCACCAACGGGCGCCAGTGTCCGGCGACGCGTTCGTAGATGATCATGCCGATGAACGTGAAGCTCGGAACGGGCACCGCGAGGCTCGGCAGCAGGATCGCACCGGTGACGAGCGTCCACCATCGACCGTCCTCCATCGCCGGCAGTCCGTAGCCGAGACGGAGCCGTTCAGCCTCCGTCGGATCGTCGCCCAGCGCCCGGCGGGCGACGTAGGTCGCGGCGACCGTGATGAACCAGACGAGCAACGTCGCCCGGAACCGCATCGGCAGCGCGACGACCCAACGCGCCGCCGCGAGGAGTCGGTCAGTGGGCTGAGGCTCGACCGACGAGGGTGAAGTCATCAGGACCGAGATCGGGCCCGTTGTTCCTCACGCAGTTCGAGATAGCGCTTCTCCCAGCCGGGCACGATCGACATCCCGATGCGGGTCGCTTCCTCGGCCGAGAGTTCCACCGGATACCCGAGCGTGTCGGCGAGCGTGAACGCAAGATCGCCGTCGAAGACAGTTCCCTGTTCCGCCTCCTGGGTCAGGTGGTCGACACCACGTCGCAACGTTCGGGAGAACTTGCGGGTCTCCTTCTCGATCGTCTCACGAGCTGCCGCACCGCCTTCGCCCGGTGCCACGTCGGGCCAGCGTTGGCCCATCACCGATGACACCCGTTGGGTGCACTCGATCAGCACGTCGGCGAGGTTCTCGTCGGTTCCCCGGAGTAGTTCGGCGTGGCGCACCGCGCGCCGGATCAGCTTGCGGAGTACGTAGCCCTGCCGGGAAGCGGAGGGGTAGATGCCGGCGGCCGCGATCGCGAGTCCCGCGCGGAGGTGGTCGGTCACGATCCGCAGCGAACGGATGCCGTCTTCATCGAGTGACGACTGGTCGACCGCGAGTGCGCTCGCCACCTCGCTCAGCAGGAGTGCCAACTCGTCGGTCTCCCACACGGAGGTGTGGTCGTTCAGGAACATCGCCAGGCGTTCGAGGCCCATGCCGGTGTCGACGTTGCGCTGGTCGAGCACGGTGAGGCTGCCGTCCTCGGCCCGGTCGTAGGACATGAACACGTTGTTCCAGATCTCGACGAATTCGGGGATGTCGGCGAAGGCCGGTGCCTCGTTGTCGCCGACGTGGACGAAGATCTCGGTGTCGGGGCCGCACAGACCGACCGGTCCGTTCGACCACCAGTTGTCGTCGGCTCCGAGCGGATTGATCCGACCCGTGGGGTCGACGCCGGCCTCGCGGAACGTCCGCTCCCAGATGATCGGTGCTTCGTCGTCGGCCGGAACCTCGTCGTCGCCGGCGAACACCGTGACGTAGAGGGAGTGGGGGTCGATCCCGAACTCGCCGGTCAGGAGCCCGAACGACTGGGGGATCGACGTCTCCTTGAAGTAGTCACCGATGCTCCAGTTGCCGAGCATCTCGAAGACCGTGAGGTGGGTGTCGTCGCCGACCTCGTCGATGTCGGTGGTGCGGACGCAGCGCTGCACGTCGGTGAGCCGCTTGCCCGCCGGGTGGGCTTCGTCGCCGTGGAGGTACGGAACGAGCGGATGCATCCCGGCGGTCGTGAACAGCACGTCGTCCGTCGGCGAGCGCACCGAGTGCCCCTCGATGATCGCATGGCCGTGCTCCTCCATGTAACCGAGGAACACCTGCTCGATGCGTTCGATCGTCCAGCTCATTCCAGAACCCCTCTCGTTGACATGCGCCGTGATCGTACACAGCCCCCTCTCCCGCCCGAACCATCCGGTGTCTGACACGGAATGGTTCGAACCATCGGGTGTCTGACACGGAATGGC
>NZ_BAOL01000012.1 GCF_000350145.1 Ilumatobacter nonamiensis YM16-303
CCGGGTGTCTTCGGTGCGGTCGAGGGCAACAACACCCTCGTCGCCTACGACGTGCTCGGCAACAGCACCACGGTCGAGTTCACGCTCGAGAGCGTCGACGGCGATGCGTCGGGCGCCACCGAAGGTTCCGCAACGCAAGCGCTCAGCGCACCCGTCGGGGCCCAGGCGCCGAGCGTCGACGCCACCGACGCCGACGCCGAGTCGGACGCTTCGGGGTTCGACCACGGCGGCGTGATCCGCACGTTCCTGCGCCAGCTCCGGATCGGCTGATCCGACAGCGGTGCATTGACCGCATCCCTTTCATGACGATGGGCGCTCCTGACGGGGGCGCCCATCGCCGCGTCCCTGGATGTTCGTCGAGGGAAGGAACAACCTGGCGAAATCCCTTGACTCGAACGTGTGTACCCTCTACTGTTGGCGACATGGACGATCGGGCGCAGCAGGTCGAGGAGCTGGTGGCGATGCCGCCAGCGCGACTCGACGAACTGTTGCGGGCGGCGGAGCTCGATCGCCGTGATGCCGAGGCGAAACTCGCGTTGATCGCCGCGGTCGTGGAGCAGCGTCAGCAGTTCCTCACCGATGGCCACCGGTCGATGACTGGCTACCTCGAGGCACATCTGAACTGCTCGGGTGCGGAAGCGAACCGGATCCGGCGGCGTGGCAGGTTGATGAACGAGAGTCCGGCCGCCGGCGAGGCGTTTGCTGCAGGCCGGGTGTCGATGAGCAACGCGGACCTGCTGGCGAGGGCGAACGCCCATCCGCGCGTGAGTGAGCGGGTGAAGGATCTCGTGCCACTGTTGACCGAGCATGCCGAACACTTTCCGCCGAAGGACTTCGGAGTGCTCGTCGATCGGGTCGTCGCGAATGCTGACGCCGATGGCGCTGACCCCTCTGACGACCACGACGCCTCGGCGACCGTGGCGGCCGGGCCTGATGGTGTGCACGTTGCGGTGAGCGGTGGCACGGCGTTGCAGGGTGCGGAGATGAAGGCGGTGTTCGACCAGGCGGTCCAGGACGAGTTCCGTCGCGACGTGCAGGAGCGCCGCGCCGAGCACGGCGATGCGGCGGATCAGTATCCGTTGTCGCGTTCGGCGCGTCAGCGGCGTTTCGCCGCCGAGTATGCGATTCACATGGCGTACGTGTCGACGCCACCCGACGCGCAGCGTCCGGAGCCGATCGTGAACATCCTGTTCACCGCCGGTCGCGCCGGCAGGACCCTCGCAGCTCACGGTCTCGTCGACGATGCTGCCGTGTTCGGAGTCGCTGACGACGACCCGTCGTGGGATCGGTGTGAGACATCGACCGGCGTTCGCATCGACGAGCACGATGCGGTGCGGGCGATGATCAGCGGGACGGTTCGGCGTGCGGTGGTCGACGCCGTCGGAGTGACGATCGACCTCGGTGTTCGTCGACGTCTGTTCACCGGCGCCGCACGCGAGGCTGCGCAACTGATCGCGCTCACCTGCTCTCATCCCGGCTGCTCGATTCCCGCTGAGTTCTGTGATGTCGACCATCTCGTGCGTCACGCTGACGGAGGACCGACCGATCAGGGCAACGCGGGGCCGGGCTGTGGTTCGCACAACCGGTTCAAGGAACGCGCCGGTCTGCGAAGTCGCCGGGCGGCGAACGGCCGGATCCACCTGATCCGACCCGATGGCACGACGATCCTGCCCGTCGGCGAACGGGAACCTCGGTGGGCCGACTCCGATCCGCCGGAGTCGGTCGAGTTCGACACGATCTCGTGGGAGGAATTCATCGCAACGGCCAGAACACGCGCGGCGCCGAGCCCTGGTGCTCGGTGGTCGATCGTTCGACTCGACGCCGCCGATCTTCCGACCGCGCGCTGATCATCACCGCCTGGTCCCTGGCACCCGCGGCAGTAGTGTCCCGAACGTCACGATGTGTGGAGGTCATGTGCAACCCGAGCCGCCCGAGCGAGATCCGACTGCGCACACGTCCCAGGCACTCGCGGCGGCATTGATCGACTCGTCTCCGGACGGCTTGCTCCTGGTCGACCGCAACGGGGACATCACGATGGCGAACCCTGCCGCCGCACAGATCTTCGGGCGGACGCAGGATGAGCTCCTCGGTACCACCGTCGAGTCGCTCGTGCCTGCCGAGCAGCGAGCGCGCCATGTCGAGCATCGTGAGCGGTACATCGAATCGCCCACCACGCGACCGATGGGATCAGGCCTGCGACTTCTCGCCGAGCACGCCGACGGCACGCTCTTCCCCGTCGAGATCAGTCTCAGCCCGGTCGACCTGGGCGAGGTGCGTTTCATCGCGACGGTCCGCGACGTCTCGGAGCGCCAGGAGGCGCGCGCCCGGGTGGCGCTCCACGAGGACCGCGAACGGATCGCCCGGGATCTGCACGACTTCGTCATCCAGCACCTGTTCGCTGCGGGGATGAGTCTGTCCGCCATCGCGCAGCAGGTGACACCTCGATCGACCGCCGATCAACTGGAGGGAATCACCGACCAGTTGGACGACGCCATCGCGGAGATCCGGCGGACGATCTACCGACTCGGTCAGGACGAGGCCAACGAGATCACCTCCACGCGCATCATGCAGATCGTCGACGATCACGCGGTACGGCTCGGCTTCGCACCGACGTTGGACATCACCGGCGACGTGGACTCGATCGCGACCGATGTGGGTGAACACCTCTCCGCGACGCTGACCGAAGCGCTGTCGAACGTGGTTCGCCACGCTCACGCCTCGACCGTCGACGTCGGAGTTCGCGCAGACGGACGCACGCTGGACCTCGAGGTCACCGACGACGGCGTCGGCGTGGACGGAGCCGTCAAGCCGCTCGGTGGGCTGGCGAACATGACCTGGCGCGCCGAACAGCTCGGCGGCGGGTGCACGATCCGACGTGCCGAATCGGCAGGTGGCACGGTCCTGATCTGGTCGGTGCCGCTCAGGGAGCCGGCACGGCCTCGTCGCGGTCAACCGTCGTAGCCGGCGTTGCGTCGTCGTTCGTCGAGCCGAGCTGCGAGCGCGGCGACCTCGGCCCGACGCGACATGCCGAGTTTCGACAACACGTTGGTGACATAGTTCTTGACCGTCTTCTCCGCGAGGTAGACCTCGTGCGCGATCTGACGGTTCGTCTGGCCGGCGCCGAGCAGGTCGAAGATCTGCCGTTCCTGCGGAGTGAGAACCTCGAGTCGACCTTCTTCGCTGTCGTGCAGACGGTTCGAGGCCTGACGTACGACGGCGTCATCGAGCAGCGTGCGACCGCCGGCGACTTCGCGGATCGCGCGGACGAGATTCGTCGTCCGGATCTCCTTGAGGAGGAACCCGGCGGCACCTGCGCGTCGCGCGTCGACCAGCGCTCGGTCGGATTCGAACGATGTGAGGATCAGCGATCGAATCTCGGGGAACTCGTCATGGATCGCTCGGCAGACATCGATCCCACTGCCGTCACCGAGGCGCACGTCGAGGACGGCCACGTCAGGTCGGCACTCACGCACCATGGCCAACGCCGTTGCAGCACTGGCCGCTTCGCCGACGACCTGCAGCTCGGGTTCGGTCGACAGGCTCGCGGCCACACCACGGCGCACGATCTCGTGATCGTCGAGCAGGAACACCCGGATCACGGACCCTCCTCCGATGAACCTCGATCGCTCATCCGGCCGCGCACCGCCTAGTACCTAGCACAACCCTGGCGTCGGTCCCGGGAAACGATCAGCGGCGAGCGAGCCCACCGACCTCGGTCCTGGCTGAGTCGTCGTCGTTCGGTTCGTCGTCGAATGTCGTGGAGCGGATCATCGAGGTGAAGGCGAGTGCGATGACGGCGAGTCCTGCTCCCACCAGGTAGGCGGTGAGGAAATCGGATGCTTCTTCGGTTCCGCCATAGATGGAGGTCAGGGTCGAGATGCCGAGGGCGGAACCGACCTGGAATGCCATGCGCTGCGCGGCCGATGCGATTCCGAGGTCGGCCTCGTCGACCGAGTTCGACAGCGTCGCGGTGATCGTCGGTTGCGAGGTGCCGTTGCCGATGCCCTGGAGCACGAGCGCAAAGACCACCAGGATGAGCAGGTCCGATGTTCCGCCCAACCCGAGCAGCACGAGCGCGACAGCGATCGCGACCGAGCCGAACATGGCGACGGGTCGTTCGCCGATCTTCGTGGCGATCGACCCACCGATCGGCGAAGTCGCCGAGAACGACGCCGGCCGAACGAGCATCACCAACGACGTCGCCGAGACCGACAGCGCGAACACCGATTGCAGCAGCAAGGGCGCGAGGATGAAGCCACCCATGTAGGCAGCTCCCGAGAACAGGGCGGCGAGGATCGACGCGGTGAAGTTGCGCCGACGGAAGAACTCGAGCGGGAGGAGCGGGAACGCGACGCGGGACTCGACCACGCAGAAGGCAGCGAGACCGATCGCGCCGGCGGCGAACGCGATCGCGATCGCCGGGTCGAACCCACGAGCGGGGATCTGGTTGAGGGCGAACATGAAGCCCCCGGTTCCGAGTGCCAGGGTGAGCGAACCGAGGACGTCGAACCCGACGTCGGTGCGGCGCGGGGTTTCGCGGAGGACCAGGTAGGCCGCCGCCACGGGAATGACCGACAACACCGCTTGGATCCCGAACATCGGCCGCCAACCGACGGCGTCGATCAGCGGCCCGCCGATCACCAGACCGATCGCGGGGGAACCCGCAGCGACGAGCGACCACCAGCCCATGGCCTTCGCGCGCTGAGACCGGGGATATTCGCTGTTGATCAGCGCCATCGACGACGGGATCGTCGCCGCACCGATCACGACCGCGAGGCCGCGGAGGACGATGAGCGACAGCGGGTCCCACGCGAACATCGTGAGCGCGGTGACGACGGTGGAGATCGTGAACCCCGTGAGGAACACGCGGCGATGGCCGTAGAGGTCGCCGAGCTTTCCGAGGATCGGGAGGGCGATCGCCGAGCCGAGCAGCGGTGCCGAGATCACCCACGCGATCACCGTCTCGGTGGTTCCGAGATCCTCGGCGATCGTCGCCAGGCTCACGGCGAGGAGGGTCACCGGGAAGGTGGTTGCGAACATCCCGGCGAGCGCCGTCAGCAGAACCCAGCGTTGGTAGCGACCGTTGCGCGCGATGCGGCCCTGGACCTGGTCCCGAGCCTCGCGTGTCGTCGCCCTGTTCACGTCGACGCAGGGTAACGACGCACCTCGACCCGACTCTCCGGTGAGACATGCGACCACCTGTCGGTGGCTCAGGCGGACGTCGGTTCGGTCATCGCGGCGATGACCTCGGCCATCGAGCGGGCCGTGTTCCCGGCGAGGAAGCGATCGCAGTGTGGGAGTGCGGCCGACATCCCTCCTGCCAGCGGCTCGAACTCGGTCGCTGCGGCGCGTGGGTTCACCCACACGATGCGATGGGCGAGCAGCGCGAGTCGGCGCATCACCCGTTCGAGTTCGGCCGGGTCGTCGGTCTCCCACCCATCGGAGCAGATCAGGACGACGGCACCGCGGGTCGAGGTGCTCCACGAGCGGTGGCGGAGCAGTGCCCGCAGGCTGTGCGCGATGCGCGTGCCACCGAAGCGGTCGCCGACCGACTCGTTCATGTGGTCGATCACGTCGGCGGTCGATCGGACGCGCATTGCTGCCGTGACCCGGGTGAGCTCGGTCGCGAATGCGAACACCTCCGCGCGGTGAACCATCGCGAGCGGGCGGACCAGATGGAGGTACGCGCGGGCGTAGCGCTCCATCGATCCGCTCACGTCGAGCAGCACGACCACCGGTCGAGGTCGCCGCTGAGGTCGATCGTGCACGAGGGTCATCACGTCGCCACCGGTTCTCATCGCCAACCGCATCGAGCGTCGCAGCGCTGTGCGGCCTCCGCCGTGGGTGGGGCGTCTCCGGCGCGACCGCCGCTCGGGCCACACCGTTGCCGACGACGTGAGCAGATCCGCCAGCTGTTCGAGTTCCGCGTCGTCGAGCAGGTCGAACGGTCGGTCCAGGATCCCGGTGTCGGTGGTCGGGAGCAGATCCGGAATCGCGAGGTGGTCGTCGGACCCGGCGTCGTCGAGATCGTCCTCGTCACCGGTCGTGGGAAGCGTTGCCCACGGAAGCGCTGTCGCTCGGGGTGCGCCGGGGTCGTGGGCGCGCCGGGCGCGCACCAGTACGTCGTCGTCGGTTCCCTCGGGCGGCGGGCGCGGCGAGGACCTCGGCGACACCCATCCCATCTCCACGTGGAGGACGCTGTCGAAGACGGTCTCGAACACTGCGTCGAAGACGGCAAGGTCCTCGTACCGGGTGACGAGACTGAGGCGAAGCACCCAGTAGGCGTCGTCGAGTGTCAGTGGGCCGACGGCGTCGAGAGACGCTGCGCACCGTTCGACGGAGTTGAAGCCGACGTCGACCCCGGCATCGCGGAGTCGAGCAGCGTAGGTGGCGGTGAACAACGCGCGGTCGACCCCGGCGACGAGGTCGTGTCGGGTCACCTCGCGCCCGAGGACGATGTTCCGGGCGCCGACGCTCCGTCGGCCGGCGGTCGCGAGCGTCGGGTGAGCGAGTACCAGCGCGCTCCGATGACGGCCGCCCATCCACTGAGACCCACCGGGCCGGCGACCTGCACGACCATCAGAGCTTCATGGTGGGCGAGCATCACGACGCGTGCTCCTCTGCGGCACGCCGGAGCACCAGCGTGTCGTCGGGCGTCTTCGCGATCGAGCCGATCGTCGCCATGGCGGGTTCGCGAGCGAACTCGGAGATGTCGAGGGCGTGGAGCGCGCTCACCCAGTCGATCGCTTCGGAGAGACCCGGCGGTTTGTCCAGGTCGAGACGGCGGGACGACGACACGAATGCCGTCGCCGCCTCCACCAACCCGGTCGAGGCACCCGGGACCCGACGGCGCACGATCGCGGCGGCGCGCTCGACCGACGGGTAGTCGATCCAGTGGTAGTAGCACCGTCGCTTCAGCGCGTCGTGCAGTTCGCGGCTGCGGTTCGACGTCAGGATCACGATCGGCGGGCGCGGCGTCGTGAAGGTTCCGAGCTCGGGCACGGTCACCGACGCCTCACCGAGGAACTCCAGGAGAAGCGCTTCGAACTCGTCGTCGGATCGGTCGATCTCGTCGATCAGGAGCACCGGAGGAGTCGGGGCGGTGGAGCGCACCGCGCGCAGCAGGGGTCGGTCGAGCAGGAATTCGGGTGTGAACAGGTCGTCGTTGCTCATCGCCGACTCGTTCGCCTCCGCCATCCGGATCGCGAGCATCTGGCGGGGGTAGTTCCACTCGTACAGGGCCTCCGCAGCGGTGATTCCCTCGTAGCACTGCAGCCGGATGAGCTCCCCGCCCGTGGCCTCGGCGAGCGCCTTCGCCGCGGTCGTCTTGCCGACGCCGGGCTCACCTTCCAGCAACAGTGGCTGGCCGAGCTCGATCGCGAGGTGGAGGGCCATCGACAAGCCGTCGTCGACGAGGTAGTCCGCCGCGTCGAGGCGGGCGCGAAGGTCGGCCAACGGTGGGGACGATGCGGAGTCGTCGTTCATCGGTCAGGCGACGCCGAGTTCTTCGGCGTGCCGCGTCCGGCAACCGGGGTTGCAGAACCAGTAGTCGGCGCCGTCGTGGTGGAGGTGCGGAGTGTCGGCCACGACCGTGACGGTCATGCCGCACACGGGATCGATCGCGGTCGACGGTGGGGGTTCGTCGGTGGACGACGGGGCCGACGTCAGGCCATCGACGCGGATCGACCGGACGACCTCCGCGAGGATCGAGACCGCGATCTCTTCGGCGGTACGCGCACCGATGTCGACACCGACGGGACTCCGCACGCGGCTGCGTTCGTCGTCGGTGAGGCCGAGTGAGTCGATGACCGCGCGGCCGCGCGTCCTGCTCGCCACCAGCCCCACGAGTTGGACTCCGGCGTCGAGCGCCGCTCGGATCATGTCCTCCTCGTCTCGACCATGGCTCGCGATCAACACCGCGGTCGCGCCGTTCACGTCGGCGACGTCGTCACCCGGGTCCATCGAGAACCCGAGCTGAGCACCGAACTGGGCGAGTGCCTCCGCGATCGGGGTGTGGCCCACCACCACGATGCGCGCCGCGGGAACACTCGGTTCCAGGAACACCTCGATTGCGCCGCCCGACAGGCAGGGGTTGACCACGGTGACCGCGCCTTGCGTCTCCGGGAACTCGTCGCCGTCGCCGGGCAGGATGCGGAGGAGCACGGATTCGGCCGAGTCGAGCGCACCGAGCGCTGCGGTGCGGACCGACTCCTCGGCGCACTGCCCGCCGACGAAGCCTTCGATGCTGCCGTCGGGAAGCACGATGGCCGCGTCGCCGGGGCGCGCCGAGGTCGGACACTGGGCGCGCACGACGGTCGCCCGGACGAATGAGCGGCGTTGTGTCACCAACTCGGCGACGCGGGTGGCGTGTCGTTGCGAGGCGATCATCCGAATGTGCTCAGATCGGCGGCGTGTGGTTGCCCTGCATCGCCTCCCACACCCGGCTGGGCGTGAGTGGCATGTCGGCGTGACGGATCCCGTACGGCTTGAGCGCGTCGACGACCGCGTTGACGATGGCCGGGGGAGAACCGACCGTGGCCGATTCTCCGATTCCCTTCGCCCCGATCGGATGATGCGGTGACGGGGTGACCGTGTGGCCGGTCTCCCAGTCGGGGACCTCCATCGCCGTCGGGATGAGGTAGTCCATCAGCGACCCGGCGAGGCAGTTGCCCTCCTCGTCGAACGAGATCATCTCCATCAGCGCCATGCCGACACCGTCGGCGAGCCCGCCGTGGACCTGGCCCTCGACGATCATCGGATTGATCTGGGTTCCGCAGTCGTCGACGGCGACGAAGCGGCGGACCTTGACCTCGGCGGTGCCGGGGTCGACATCGACCACACAGATGTAGGCGCCGAACGGGTAGGTGAGGTTCTCGGGGTTGTAGCAGATCTGTGCCTCGAGGCCGCCCTCGATGCCCTCGGGCAGATCGCCGGCGCCGTGGGCGCGCATCGCGATGTCCTGGATCGTCACCGACTGTTCGGGGTCGCCCTTCACCCGGAACGTGCCCGCCTCGTACTCGAGGTCGGCGACCGATGCTTCGAGCATTCCCGACGCGATGATCTGCGCCTTGTCGCGCACCTTGCGGGCGACGAGTGCCGCGGCCGCTCCGGACACGGGAGTCGAGCGACTCCCGTAGGTGCCGAGGCCGAACGGCGTGTTGTCGGTGTCGCCGTGGACGACGTCGATGTCGTCGGGCGGGATCCCGATCTCCTGCGCGATGATCTGCGCGAACGTCGTCTCGTGGCCCTGACCCTGGGTCTTCACCGAGAGCCGGACCACGGCCTTGCCGGTCGGGTGGACGCGCAGCTCGCAGCCGTCGGCCATGCCGAGTCCGAGGATGTCCATGTCCTTGCGCGGGCCGGCTCCCACGGCTTCGGTGAAGAACGAGATGCCGATCCCCATCAGCTCACCGCGGGAGCGCTTCTCCTCCTGCTCGGCGCGCAGCTCGGCGTAGCCGGCCATGTCGAGTGCCTTGCGCATCGTCGGTTCGTAGTCACCCGAGTCGTACACCCAGCCGGTCTTCGACTCGTAGGGGAACTGCTCGGGCTGGATGAAGTTCTGGAGTCGCAGCTCGGCCGGGTCCATCTCGAGGTCGTACGCGAGCACGTCGACCATCCGTTCGACGAGGTACACGGCCTCGGTGATCCGGAACGAACACGCGTAGGCGACCCCTCCCGGCGCCTTGTTCGTGTACACCGCGCTCATGTGGGCGTAGGCGGCCTCGATGTCGTAGCTGCCGGTGAACACGCCGAAGAAACCGGCGGGATACTTCACCGGCGCAGCCGTTCCGTTGAACGCGCCGTGGTCCGCGAGCACCTCGGTGCGGATCGCGCGGATCTTGCCCTCCTTGGTGGCGGCGATCTCACCGCGCATGATGTAGTCGCGGGCGAACCCGGTCGACACCAGGTTCTCCGTGCGATCCTCCATCCACTTGACCGGCTTGCCGATCAGGAGCGACGCCACGATCGAGCAGACGTAGCCGGGGTAGATCGGCACCTTGTTGCCGAAGCCACCGCCGATGTCGGGTGCGATGATCCGGATCTTGTGCTCGGGCAATCCGGCGACGAGCGCGTACACCGTGCGGTGGGCGTGCGGCGCCTGGGTCGTGCTCCACAGGGTCAACTTGCCCGACACCGGGTCGAGGTCGGCGACGCAACCGCACGTCTCCATCGGGGCGGGGTGGACCCGCGGGTAGACGATGTCCTCGGTGACCACGATCCCGTTCTCGCGGGCGTCGGCGAACACGGCTTCGGTGTCGTCCTTGCTCCCCGCTTCCCAATCGAAGCAGTGGTTGTCGGTCTTGCCCTCGAGGTCGTCACGGATCACCGGGGCGTCGGGTGCGAGCGCCTGGCGGACGTCGATCACCGGGTCGAGCCACTCGTACTCCACGTCGATCAACTCGAGCGCGTCCCGTGCCGAGTACCGGTCCTCGGCGACCACGAACGCGACCTCCTGGTGCTGGAACCGGACCTTGTCGGTGGCGAGCACGGCCTGGACGTCGTTCGAGAGTGTCGGCATCCAGGCGAGGTTGTGCTCCGCGAGGTCGGCACCGGTGACGACGGCCTTCACCTTCGGGTGCGCTTCGGCCGCAGACTTGTCGATGCTCACGATCCGGGCGTGGGCCATCGGTGAGCGGAGAATCGCGAGGTGCAGCATTCCCGGCACCTGCACGTCGTCGCAGAACTGACCACGACCGCGCACGAGCCGCGGATCCTCCTTGCGGAGCATCCGTCCGAACCCGTTCGGCTTGTGATCGTTCAGGTTGTCGGTCGGTGTGGGGACCGCGTTGGTGTTGTCCTCGGCACTCTGGGTGCCGGGTTCGGTGATCGTCATGACGCACCCACTTCCACGGGGGTCTCCCGTTCCTTGGCGGCGGCCCATTGGATCGAGCGCACGATCGTGGAGTAGCCGGTGCACCGGCAGATCTGGCCGCTGATCGCCTCGCGGATCTCGCCGTCGGTCGGGTCCGGGTTGCGATCGAGGAGGGCTCGGGCGGTGAGCATCATCCCCGGTGTGCAGAACCCGCACTGGAGTCCGTGGCACTGGATGAACCCTTCCTGAACCGGGTCGAGCACACCGTCGACTTCCATCCCTTCGACCGTGCGTACGTCGTGGCCGCTGGCCATCGCGGCGAGCGTGGTGCAACTCTTCACCGGCTCGTCGTCGACCCACACCACGCACGTGCCGCAGTTGCTGGTGTCGCACCCCCAGTGGGTTCCGGTCAACCCGAGGTGATCGCGGATGAAGTGGACGAGCAGCGTGCGCGGCTCGATCTCCTGGCTGACATCGTCGCCGTTGACGCTCATCGTGACTTCCATGGCTTACTCCTGTCCTGTCGCCCGGGCGACGGCCTTGCGGAGTGAACGGATCGTCAGCTCCTTGGCGAGATGGGTCTTGTAGGCGGCGGTGCCGCGGGTGTCGGTCGATGGTGTGGCGTTGTCGGCGGCGATCTGGCCGACGGTCGCGTAGAGGTCCTCGGACGGCGCCTGGCCGCTGAGCGCGGCGGAGATCGGCTCGATGTTCGTGAGGTTCGGGCCGACGGCACAGAGCCCGACCCGCCCGTCGGCGATCACGTCGCCGTCCATCGTCACCGCTGCCCCGGCGGAGGCGACCGCCCAGTCGCCGGCCCGTCGCTCGACCTTGTGGTAGGCGCTGCCCGAGTGCGGCCGGATCGGCACGCGGACCTCGGTGAGCATCTCTCCGTCGGCCACGGCGGTCTCGTACGGCCCGCGATGGAAGTCGTGCATCGACACGACCCGCTCGCCGGACCTTCCACGGATCACGCACGACGCGCCGATCGCGTCACACACGGCGGACAGGTCCTCGGACGGATCGGCCTGACACAGCGAACCGCCGAGCGTGCCGCGGTTGCGGACGACCGGGTCGGCGATCACCTTCTCGGCGTCACGGAAGATCGGGAGCACCGCCGCGAGGTCGTTGCTCTCGAGGAGTTCGCGGTGGCGGGTCATCGCGCCAATCCGAACCTCATCGCCCTCGACCCGGATGTAGCCGAGCTCGCTCGCCAGATCGTTGATGTCGATCAGGTACTCGGGTGTGGCCAGGCGCAGCTTCATCATCGGGATGAGGCTGTGCCCACCCGCGACGAGTCGCGCCTCGTCCCCGAGTCGTTCCATCAGCGCGATCGCGTGATCGACGCTCGTTGCCCGTTCGTACTCGAACGGAGCCGGTACCTGCATGGCTCATCCCCTGTCCTCTCGATGCACATGGGTGCCAGTCACCCACGCGCATTTCCCCGACGCTCACCGTGAACGGCTCGGCGCTTCGGGTCAACAGCAACTCAAGGGAATGGTTAAGTTGCCTGCGTGGGGCGGCAGCGGTGATGGGCGGACTCGATTGACACCGACGCAGCTGCGGACGTTCGCCGCGATCGCGCGGCACGGGAGCTCGCGCGGAGCGGCCGGCGAACTCGACGTGTCCGAGGCTGCGGTGTCGAGTCACGTCGCCGCGTTGCGCAAGGAACTCGGTGACGACCTGTTCCACCGATCGGGCTCGGGCCTGGCCTTCACGCCGGGTGGTTTGCGCCTGGCGGCGCGCGCGGTGGAGATGCTCGGTCTCCAGGATCAGACGATCCACGAGATCCGTGCCGCGGGCGAAGGTCACCGCGTGCTGCGGGTGGCGGTGTCGTCGCTCTTCGGTGAGATCGCGGCGCCGGGACTGATCGAGCTGTTCTCGAGTCGTGCCGACGACCTGCAGGTCGAGGTGAGCGAGTGGAGCCCGGATCAGTTCCCACGACTCCTCAACGCGCGTGTGGTCGATGTCGCGATCGGCCCGGAGTCGAAGTCGGCACCGGAGAGCATCCGCACGAATCAGTTCCTGCGCTACCAGTTGGTCGCCGTCGTCGGCGCGCGACATCGATTGGCCGGGCGTCGGCTGAAGCCCGCGGCGATGGCCGACTCGACGTGGCTGCTCGGCCCGTCGGCGGTCGATGACACGAGCAGCGCGGGACGGATCCTTCGTCATTTCCGCGTCCCGGAGGACCGTCAGCGGATCTTCCCGAACCACGCCGCTGCCTTGACCGAGGCTCGAGCGGGACACGGGATCGCCCTGTGTGCTGCCCATGCGGCGGCCTCGGAACTCGCCGACGGTCGCCTCGTTCGCGTCGATGTCCCGGGTGCGATGGTCGACGGCGTGTGGTCGACGTTCGCGCTCCGCCACGATGTGGGAACGCCACTCGCGAACGAGATCATCCGGTTCGTGTCGACGCCTCGTGCGATCCAGGCGATGCTGCGCGGAAGCGGCGCGAACATCGGCCGCTTCAAGCCGCGTGTGCACGTCACCCTCTGGAGCTGAACGGCTCAGCTCGAAGGAGACACGATCAGCTGCATCTCGACCTCGCGAGCGGCATCCCGTTCGCGCACCTCCGACCGGCCGGTTCGGACGAAACCGTTTCGTGCGTACAGCCGCTCCGCGTCCTCGTTGCTCTCGACCACACTCAACCGCACGCGCGTTGCCGACTGTTCGACGGCCCACCGGAGTACCCGTCGAACCAGCGCATCGCCCACGCCGGAACGACGCGCCCACGGCCGAACCCACATTGCGACCAACCACATCTCACGCGCATCCGAGGCGTCTCGGGCCGCGACGACCAGACCGTTGGTGCCCGACTCGTCCTCGTCGACGAACGTCGGATTTCCCTCCCTCCTCAGGAGGTGGCGCCACTCGTTCTCGGAGTACGTGACCTCGGTGGAGTAGCTCGACCCGAAGGCATCCGGAGAGTCGGACAGCGCTCCGAGTCGAAGCTCGCGCAGGAGTTCGAACTCGTCAGGATCCAGGCGGCGGATCATGATCCATCTTCGCGGTGATCCGACTCGCGGGTGACGCCGATTTCGACGAGATCGGTCGAGTCGAGCGACGACCGCGAAGTGGCACCGCGAGGTGCAGAAACCTGCAAGAGTTCGCCGATGCACCACGACGATGACAACGAGCGATATCGCCGATCCGCTCAGATCCTGCACGACATCGCGAAGCCGATGCGCGTGCTGTCCGCTCTCGGATGGTCCGGCGAGATCCGCGAGAAGTTCCTCGCCGAAGGCGCGTCGAAGTTGCCCGAACCGACGTACGCGCCGATCGATCCCGGCCCGGTTCTCGATGGCGTCGACGCCGCGCGTCAGCTGCTTCGACCGGGATCGGTCATCGACGACTGGCTCGAGAGCGAGGCGACGGCGATCGAACACACGGCGCGGATGCTCGCATCGGTCGGCACGCCGGAATTCCACGAGCACAGCCGCAGCCTGTACGGGGGACCGGACCGGCCGCTGCGTTTCGATCCGGCGACACCCTTGGAACTCGCCCAACGGTTTCGTGATTCGCTGGCGGAGCTGTCGACGAACAAGCTCGTCCCACCGCCCGTGCGGAACCGGACCGCCCAGGACATCGCCGATCACCTGCAGGCAGCCGTCACCGAACACTTCGGGGAGTCTGCGCCCGAGATCCTGATCGTCGACGAACTCTCGGCGAACGCCGTCGCGTCGACCAGTCGGATCAAGATTCGCCATGATGCGATGTTCACCGCGAAGGACGCGGCGCAGCTCCTCAACCACGAGGCGTTCATCCACGTGGCCACCGGGTTGAACGGTCGGGCGCAGACCGATCTCCCGATCCTGGCGATCGGGCATCCCGGCACGACCCGGACCCAGGAGGGACTCGCGGTCTACTCGGAGTACGTGTCGGGCACGTTGGGGCTCGACCGCCTGCGGCGCCTCGCCGATCGCATCCTCGGCGTGCAGATGGCCTGCGAGGGAGCCGACTTCATCGAGGTGTACCGGTGGTTCCTCGAACGGAGTCCTGCGCCGGAGCAGGCGTTCGAATCCACCCGACGGATCTTCCGCGGTGCTCCGATCACGGGTGGTGCCCCGTTCACCAAGGACTGCACCTACCTGTCGGGCTTCCTCGCCGTGTCGACGTTCGTTCGAGCGGCGTTCGTCGCCGGGCGCGCGGATGCGGTCGCGCTGCTCTTCGCCGGCAAGCTGGACCTGTGGGCGGTCCCGGCGCTCGCCGAACTCCGCAGTCGCGGACTCTGTCGTCCGGCCCGCTTCGTTCCGCCGTGGGCGAGTGACCCGAACTGGTTGCTGAGCCACCTCACACTCAGCACCTTCATGGCCGACGTCGACCTGACGAGCGTGGCCGGCGCGGTGGGCGATCTGCTCGACCAGGCGCCACACGTCGACCTCGGCGACAGGATCACCGGGCCCGTCACCTGACCGTGCGCCGAGGGGTCCGTCGGTGACCGGCACCGACGGACAGCTCGCGAGTCACAGCGATGTTGTTTGGAACGTCGCCGGCAGATCATCGGGAGTCCACCTCGATGTCGCTCTCCCGTCGTTCGCGTAGCGCAGTGTCGCGGGCATGCCACACGAACTCGAGATCGGGCTTCCCCCGTGCGCGTCCTGATCGCCGCCGAGAGCTACGCGCCGAGCGTGAACGGGGTGGCGAACTCCGTGGCGCGGCTGCAGGAACACCTCATCCGTCGTGGCCACCAGGTGATGGTGATCGCGCCCGACCCGGGTCCGACCGAGGTCGACGGTGTCGAGGTGGTCCGGGTCCGGAGCAGGCCGTTGCCGTTCTACCGCGGGGTGACCGTGGGGTTCCCGTCGAGCCAGTTGGTCCTCGGTGTGCTCGATCGGTTCGAGCCCGACGTCGTTCATCTGGCCGCTCCGGTGTCACTCGGAGCGCGAGTCGCTCGGGAGGCCGCGGCGCGTGACCTTCCGATCGTCGCCATCTTCCAGACGGACCTGTCGGGATTCGCTCGCTCCTACGGTCTCGGCAGCACCTCGGGTGCGGTGTGGCGGTGGTTGCGCCACGTCCATCGATTCGCCGACGTGACCCTCGCTCCCTCGACCGCCACCGCGGACGAACTCAACGCGAACGCGATTCCGCGCGTCGGCATCTGGGGACGTGGGGTGGACGGTCGACTCTTCGCGCCCCATCGACGCTCGGACACCTGGCGACGTGAACTGCTCGGAGCGGACGACCAGCGGACGGTGATCGGCTACGTCGGTCGGCTGGCGCGGGAGAAGCGGATCGACCTGCTCGCCGGCGTCGATCAGTGGACGAACTCGAAGGTCGTGATCGTCGGCGACGGGCCGGCACGAACCGACCTGGAGCGTCAACTGCCGGACGCTCACTTCACCGGGATGTTGAGCGGACCAGCTCTCGCCGAAGCGCTGGCCTCGTTCGACGTGTTCGCACACACCGGTGCCCACGAGACCTTCTGCCAGACGGTCCAGGAGGCGATGGCGAGCGGGGTCGCCGTGGTCGCTCCGGCTGCGGGCGGACCGCTCGACCTGGTCGAACACGGCGGAACCGGTTTGCTGTATCGACCCGAGGACGCCGAATCGCTCCACGGATCCATTCGCGTGCTGATCGAGCAGCCCGAGTTGCGCCGGCAGATGGGCGAGGCGGGACACCGGCGAACCGTGGGGCGGACGTGGGAGCGCGTGTGCGACGACCTCATCGACGTCTACGACCACTGCCGTCGGTCGCGGCCCGGTCGCGGCGGGATTCAACCTGCCCGGACCGTGCGGGTCGCGAGCTGAGGTCGAACGGCTCAGCGGTCCCGTCGGGCGACCGCGATCGACCGGAGTTCCACGGTGTTCGCGACGAGCAGCACGGCTGACCCGGCGAGGAACACGGCGCCGAGCGCATAGAGGCCGGCGCCGAGCACCACGCCGAATGCGAAGACGAAGAACGCGACGAGCAGCGTCTCGGCGACCACGAGTCGAGCCACCGCTCCCCATTCACGTCGCGCGACGTACTCGACCGGTGTGCCGACCAGCAGCAGCACGGCCGCCGCGACCTCCACGCGGACCGTCTCGAGCAGCAGCACCGCAGCGATGGCCGCGAGCAGGACGGGGATGCTGAGTGCGGACCATGCTGCGAGCACCCATCCGGAACCCGGTCGGATCGGAACCGCGGGTTGGCGCAAGTGCTCGCGGATCCGGAGCTGGGGTCGGTCGCCACGGTCGATTCTGCGCCCGAGGTCCTCGAGTTCGCATCGTTGCCGGAGCAGGGCGGTGAGTTCGGAACTCTCGGCGGAGGTGTCGCGCGGCGAGTCGGCGCGTTCGGCGAGCGGGAGCAACCGCGCCTGGTGCCGGATCTGCTCGTCGAGTTCCTGCACGACGCGATCGAGCTTGTCGCGGTTGATCCGCATCGCTGCCGCCGACGGTGGCGGCGTCCCGTGGAGTCCGGCGAATCCGAGCGGGTCGGCCCACGATGTGCGAACGCTGCCGTTCCGGTTGAACTTCGGCCCCGACGGACCGCGCTCGCCCTGCAGCGGATCGCCGGTGTCGGCACCCCAGAGTCCGCGGTACTGCTCGATCCACACCGTGTCGTCGGTCGGCCGGATCTCCCAGGAGTCGATCGTGTCGCCGTCCGCGCCGGCGGAGTCGATGAAGGCGACACCGAGGGCGGGCCCGAGACCGCGTTCGGTTGCACTCGCGTCGATGCCGAGCAGGCGTCGGATCGACTGGCGAGCACGCAGCGCCCACCGCAGGCCGGGAACGTCGATGCGTGTGACGTAGTCGCCCGGCCGGAAGAACAGCGCGTGCGAACCGGCCCCCACGAAGAGGGTCGGGTGCGTTCTCTGGATCAGCAACTCGGGGTCGGTCCAGTGTCGGCGAAGCTCCGCACCGGAGTGGTCGTGGCTACTCGTCGCGACCCACTGAGGTGACTCGTCGGCCGGGTCGCAGAACACCCACGCCTGTTCCCAGTCCGCCTCGTGATCGTTCAGGCCGCGGTAGCTCGTCCGCCAGTCGTTCATCACATAGAAGTAGGAATAGTGCAGGACGAGCCACTCGCCGGCCCGGACGACGCGTCCATAGCAGACCGGATGCGTCTGGAGTTCGAGACGCTGTGCCTTGTCGGAAGCGGCGGCGGTCGTGCGGCGCGGCGTCGTCGGTCGGATCCAGACCGAGAGCTGGAAGAGAGCGTCGAGGAACCGTCCGAACAGACCGACGCGGCCGAGTCGGGGGACCGCGAGGTGCCGCCGTGCCGACCGAATGTCGTCGCGACCGAGAGATCGTCGGTCGTGATCGTCGACGAATTGCAGGTAGGTGCCGGGTGCCCAGCGGTCGTCGAGTCCGGCGGTGGTGATCGGCCCGAGGTCGACGCCGGAGCGGTCCCACAACTGCGAGGCGGCGACGAAGCCGTCGACCTCTGTGGGGCGGAACATCTCGCGCGCGTCGAGCACCAGGGTCGGCGCGTGTCGGCGGAGCAACGCGACGTCGCGATCGGCCGTGTGTGGCGAGGTCAGGCCGTGGACGTGTCCGCCGGCGGGACGGTCCAACGGCATGGTCACGACGACGTTTCCGGTTCGCGCTCGTGCGTCTGCCAATAGCCCCAGTCGCTGCCCCGGACGGCGCTGCCGAACACGCCGAGGAACAGGGCGGTGTTTCGGATCGTTCCGTGGACGAACTTGCGCGCGACACCGGCTTCCAACCGGCGATGGTCGAACGAGACGACCTTCAGATCGGCGCGCATTCTCACCGACCATCCGCTGCGGTGGACACGGAACATCAACTCGGTGTCCTCGTTGACCGACAGTTGACGGTCGAAGCCACCGACCTCGATCAGTGTCGAACGCCGCACGAGCATGTTCGACCCGGTGGCGGCCGGAATTCCTGCCGTCGTCAGGGCGACTTGGCCGGCGAGGAAGATGCGGTGATAGAGGTCGAACCCGTCCATCGTTCCCTTCGCTCCGACCAGGCCACCGCACCGCCGGTCGACGTCGGTGGTCGCGAGATGTTCGAAGTAGTCGGGTTCGAACGCGACGTCGGCGTCGGTGAAGAGCAGCCACGGTGTCGACGAGACACTGGCACCGAGTTGGCGCGCAGCAGGGATGTTGACGTCTTCGTGGATCACCGTGGTGCGTTCGGGGCGGGTGCGGGCGATGAGGTCGGGGGTGGCGTCGGTGCTGGAGTCGACGACGACGAGTCGGACGTCGGGAGGAAGCGACCCGAGGAACCGTTCGATGTTGCCGACCTCGTTCTTGGTCGGAACGATCACGGTGACTTGGTCGGCGGAGATCCCCACGAAGCACAACGATGTCATTCCGAGGTGGACACGAGGTCAGGTGCGGGTAGCCGTCCGGTGTACAGCGCACGAACGCCGCGGGCGAACCTCGTCCGTGTGAACCCGACGTGTCAGAGTCGGCTCGTGGGGACTCCGTTCGTACGCCATCCTGCGAGCCCGGTCGTGTCCGCCGAGCTGTTCCCTCCGGGTGTGCTGGCCTTCAATCCGGGAGTCGTCGATCTCGGCGCGGAACTGCTGATGGCCGTGCGGATCGATCACGGAATCCCGGGTGATCCGCACATCACCGCGACCGACATCGCCTTCGCAACGAGTGTCGATGGGTTGACCTGGACGGCCGATCCGACGCGCCCGACGATCGACCGCGCGCTCGCCGTCGACCTGCTGGCCGCGGCGGAACCCCACCGCGATCTCGACCGCGAGGTCTGGCGGATGTACGACCCCCGGCTGAGCGTGCTGGACCATCCGGACGGGCCGCTCGTGATGACCACCGCGGTCGACACCGTCCACGGCCTCCGCGCGGCGGTGCTGGGGAGTGCCGACTCCGGGCGTTCGTGGAAGGTCGTCCACCTGTCGATGCCCGACGATCGCAACATCGTGCTGTTCCCCGAGACGATCGGCGGTGCGTGGTTCCGACTCGACCGTCCGTTCAACGAGTACGGAGGCGAGCCGCTCGGAGCGGGGCGATACGGCATCTGGTGCAGCCGATCACCCGACCTGCGCCACTGGGGCGAGCACCGATTCCTGCTCGGCGTCGACGACCTCGGGATCGGCAACTCGAAGCTCGGCCCGGGGTCGCCACCGATCCGCACCGCCCGCGGGTGGCTCTGCATCGTCCACGCGGTCGAGGAGCACGACGATGCATCGGGCGTCGTCGCCCGTGGCTGGGAATCGTCGTGGCGACGGCGCTACGTCGCGGGCGCGATGTTGTTGGACCTCGACGATCCGTCGCTCGTTCTCGCCGCGTGTTCCGAGCCGGTCCTCGAGCCGGTCGCCGACCACGAGACGGCGGGCTTTCGCAACGACGTGGTCTTCCCGACCGGGGCCGTCGTCCGACCGTCACCGACCGGCGACGAGCTGTGGCTGTACTACGGCGCCGCCGACACATGCGTCGGTCTGGCCGTTGCCGCGGTGGAGGACGTGGTCGACTTCGTGCTCGATCACGACCGCTGCGTCGGGTCCTGATCTCCCAGTGCGGCGTCGTGGGACCACGCGTCGAGCACGTCGATCGTCAGTGCGTAGCTGGACTCGAGGAGTTCGGCGGTCCGCGTGAAGTTGAACGAACCCATGTCGGACGGGGTCGGGCTGGGCAGCACCCCGATGCGGTAGCGATGGGCAATCTCGTCGACCGCGTGCGAGCGCTGGTTGCGCAGCATGAGCGATGCCGAGTGGAGGAGACCGCCGCTGAACGAACGCGGCGCCGTGGTGGCGACGACGCTCGGCGTCGCGTCGAGCGAGATGACGCTGGCCGCACCGAAGGCGATCGCCTGGCGGATCGGCACGTTGGCGCTGACCCCGCCATCGACGTAACGCCGGCCGTCGATCTCCACGGCGGGGAGCAGACCCGGCACCGCGGCACTGGCCAGGAGCGCGGGCCGGAGTGCGCCGTCGCAGAGCAGTTCGGGCTCGCCGGTGACCGCGTCGGTGGCGACGGCGGCGAACGGCGTGCCGAGCTGACCGAACTCGGTCGCCCGGAGACTGGCGTCGATGAGCGCGCCGAGACGTCGACCGTCGGACAGCGTCCGGTTCCGAACCATGCTGCTGATCGAGTTGATCCGGCCACCGAACACGGATTGCCGGTCCGCCCGGCTCCACAGCTGGGACAGCGCATCGACGCAGTCGTCGGGACGGTCGGCGAGGACGGCGCCGTGGAGGGCACCGGCGGAGGTGCCGACGATGAGGTCGGGTCGCACGTCGCGCTCGAGCAGCGCACGGATCATGCCGATCTGAACCGACCCGAAGGCGCCGCCACCGGAGAGGACGAATGCCAGCGGACGCGGCCAATCGGCGACCGGATTCGGCGGCGTCGGCGAGGCTGGGGTGTCGGGCATGGCGGGACCGGTCTGTCGGAGAACGAAGCGGTGAAGTCAACCTCGCCGGCACTTCATCGTCAACGTCGCCCGCCGGTGGAGGCGCCTGAGCAGGGACGACGCGTTGTGATCTCCTGGTGATGTCGATTCTCTAGCATTCTCGAGGTGAGCGGCGTCGCGGGGCCAGCGGTGGAAGCTGTACAGCTGCGCGCCCCACCGTCGGTCCGAGTGTTCGGCGAGGTCGGAGTCTGCGGATCCGAGGGGCTCGTGGGGATCGGCGGACCGCGCCAACATCGTCTGCTCGCGCTGCTGGTGATCCGACACGGACACGCCGTCACGACGGACTGGCTGACCGAGTATCTCTGGGACGACGGTGACCGGCCGGACAATGCCGTCACGACCCTTCGCACGTATCTCTCCCGTCTGCGACAGGCACTTCCGGACGGCGCCGAACACTGGATCGAAACCGAGGCGGGTGGGTATCGGTTCGACGCACCTCCCGAGGTGATCGATCACGTCCGGTTCGCGCGGTTGCGGGCCGCTGCCCGAGATGCGCGCGACCGCGGGGACCCGTTGACCGCTCGCCGGCTTCTCGACGAGGCACTCGCGCTCTGGCACGGTGAACCGTTCCGCGAACTCGAGAATCTCGATTGGGCGCGAGCAGAGGTCGAACAGCTTCACCTCGACCGCCTGGAGGTGCAGGAGGAACGCTGGGAAGCGGAGCTGGCTCTGGGCCGGCACACGCAGATCACCGGCGAGCTCGGGGTGTTCGTCGGCGAACAGCCCTTGCGCGAGCGGGCCGTGCGTCAGTATGCGCTCGCGCTCCACCGCAGCGGCCGGACACCCGAGTCGCTCCGGATCATCGCCGCGTTCCGTCGCGCACTCGCCGACCAGAGCGGTCTCGATCCGTCGACCGACATCGTCGACCTCGAACAGGCGCTCCTCGTCGGCGACCCGTCGTTGAACATCGAGTCGTCGGGACGGCCCCTGCGCGGGTACCGGTTGCTCGATGAGGTCGGCGCCGGCGCGTTCGCCGTCGTGTGGCGTGGCGTGCAGCCATCGGTGGAGAGGGACGTGGCGATCAAGCAGATCCGCTCCGAACTCGCGACTCGTCCCGAGTTCATTCGCCGTTTCGAGGTCGAGGCCCGAATCGTCGCGCGCATCGAACATCCGCATGTCGTGCCGTTGATCGATTTCTGGCGAGACCCCGATTCCGCCTACCTCGTGATGCGCTGGTTGGGCGGTGGAACACTCGAACGACGTCTCGACGACGGCCCGCTCCGACTCGGTGAAGCTCTGACGATCACCGAGAGCATCGGTGGCGCGCTCACGGCCGCGCACGCTCACGGAGTCGTGCACCGAGACGTCAAGACGTCGAACATCCTCTTCGACGACACCGGCAACGCGTACCTCGCCGACTTCGGTATCGCCTTCGAGGGCGTCGACATCGACGGTGCGGACGCGGGTTTGTCGCTCGGTTCGCCGGTGTATGCGGCGCCCGAGCAGTTGCGCGGCGAACGGGTCGCGCCGACGGCGGACGTGTTCAGCCTCGGTGTGGTGCTCTACGAATGCCTGAGCGGCTGGAACCCGTTCCACACGGCGGGCACGGCCGGTGCGCTCGTCGACCGCCGTCTGCACCCGACCGTTCCGGACGTGCGTGACGTCATCGCCGGGATCCCCCGAACGGTCTCGTCGGCGATCGAACGGGCAACGGCGGCGGATCCGGCGGACAGATTCGGGACGATCGCCGCGTTCGTCGAGGCACTGCACTCGGGAACCGACAGATCCCCGTCGATCTCGCCGTCGACCGGCCACCCCGTCGAGAACCCGTTCATCGGACTGCGGGCCTTCGACGATGGGGACGCCGATCGCTTCTTCGGCCGCACCCGACTGGTCGCCGAGATCGTGGAGCGATTGTCCGGCGACGGGGTCGGCTCGCGCTGCGTCGTGGTGGTCGGTCCGTCCGGTTCCGGCAAGTCCTCGGTGGTGAGGGCAGGAGTGATCCCGGCGCTGCGGACCGGTGCAGTACCCGGCTCCGCAGGCTGGTTCACCACGACGATGGTGCCGGGGGCCGATCCCTACGAGTCACTCGAAACGGCGCTCCTGCGGATCGCGGTCAACCCGCCGACATCGCTGCTCGATCAGCTCCGCGACGGGGAACGCGGCGTCCTTCGCGGCGTTCGCCGCTGCCTGCCCGACGACAGCGGTCGCGTGATCGTCGTCATCGATCAGTTCGAGGAACTGTTCACCCGCGCGCCGACGGCCGACGCCGATCGCTTTCTCGATGCCCTCGCTGTCGCCGTCGCCGACCCGGCGTCACCGCTTCGGCTCGTCATGACGGTGCGCGCCGACTACTACGACCGCCCGCTTCAGCACCTGGCGTTTGCGCATGTGGTCAAGGAGGCGGCGGTCGAGGTCACCCCGCTGTCGGCGGAGGAGCTGGTCGAAACGATCACCGAGCCAGCTCGTCGCGTGGGCGTCGAGTTCGAATCCGGACTCGTGGCCCGCATCGCCGCGGAAACGGTCGGCCAGGCGTCCCGGTTGCCGCTGCTCCAGTACACCCTCAGCGAATTGTTCGATCGGCGAGGGCTGAGCGACCTCATCACCGTGGAGGACTACGCCGCCATCGGCGGACTCGCCGGCGCGTTGACCGCACGTGCCGAAGCGCTCTACGCCGAGGCCGACGAACCGCGACGCGCTGCGATCCGCAGCGTGTTCGGACGCCTGACGAACCCCGGTGAGGAGACGTCCGACACTCGCCGGCGGACCCTCGTCTCCGACCTCGGCGATGACGAGTCGACGCGTTGGGTGCTCGACCGATTCGGCTCGGCCCGCCTGATCACGTTCGATCGGGACACGACGAGTCGCGAACCGACGGTCGAGGTCGCGCACGAGGCGTTGCTGCGCGAGTGGCCGCGTGCTGCCACGTGGCTCGAGCAGGACCGAGATCTCCTCCGCTCCGTCGAGGCGATCGGGTCGGCCGCGACGACGTGGGACGACGGAGGACGTCAGGCCTCCGACCTCCTTCGCGGTGGTCGGCTCGACGCCGCGCTCGAGATCTCGGAGTCCAATCCCGACTGGCTGCGCCAGGTCGATCACGAGTTCCTCCGTGCGTCCCACGTGCAGGCGGACGACGAGCGGCGGCTCGAGCAACGACGCGTCCGTCGCCTCCGGCGACTCGTGATCGGCACGGCGGCCGCCCTGGTCGTCGCGCTGGTTGCGGGCGGTCTCGCGTTGGTTCAACAGCGCCGAGCGGACCGTGAGGCGCGCATGGCGGTCGAGCAGGCCGCAGCCGCCGAGTCCGCGAATGCGGAGACCGAGGTCGCCACGCTCGTGTCCCGTTCCTCGGCGATCGCAGCGGAACGTCCCGACCTCGCGGTTCTGCTCGCCCTCGAAGCGCGTCGCCGTGCTCCAGGACCGACCACCGACAGCGCCCTCCTCGATGCGCTCGCGGTCGACCAGCTCGGTCGCCAGGTCGGCAGCGTGCAGCGGCTCCCGACCGACGACTGCGACGGAATCGTCCCGGTCAGCAGGTTCAGCCCGGACGGGCTCATGGAGTTCGGAAGCGCCGACGGTCAGCTTCTGTCCAAGGACCTCATCACCGGGGACACCACCGCTCATGGAGCCGCGCCGGGGCCATGCGTTGCATGGAGCGGGGGCGGCGACAGCGGAGTGCGATGGGCCGGGTCGGTCATCTCGAGCGATCAATGGACGTCGATCGACGGCGGCCCCTGGACTCCGATGGAGCCGCGTATCGGTGCCCCGATCGATCGGCCACTCGCGGGCGGTCACTACATCTTTGCCCAAGAGTCGGATGATCCAACGCACGGTGAGGTCGTCGTCGTCGATGCACGGACCCTCGAGCCGGTCGCACCGGCGATTCCCGACCTCTACTTCCTCGACGTCGACATCCCGGCAACCGCCGCGAGCGAGGACGAGGGTCTGTTCGCCGTCGGTGTCGGGAGACCGGGCACGACCCAGGGGCCGGGCGGCTCCAACATCGAGCAGCAACGTGAGGGTGCCGATACGGACCTGGGGGACTCGACCATCCGAGCGCAGCGTGACGGTGTCGACGCACCCGGGCTCCTGGTGTTGCTCGATGCCGAAACCGGGCTTGAGGTTCTTCGGGCTCCGCGACCGAGTCGGGTGACCGCAGTCGCGTTCGATCCGCAGCGCGGTGCTGTTCTCGCCGGTGGAGAGGACGGCGTGATCGCCGCGATCGACATCGCAACGGGGACCGTGATCGACCAGGTGGCCACGAGTGACCCGATCCCCGTGATCGCCCTCGGGGTCCGCCCCGACGGTGACATCGTCGCGGTCAGTTCCCGGTCGGTGGAGACGCTCGATCGTCGGGATGGGCCCGCCGGACGGCCGGTGCCGATCCAACACGCGATCGACGCCTTCGTCCGACCCGACGGGTCCGTCGTGGTGGTCCCGTTCGAGGATTCCTCGTCCGTGCAGGTGGTTCGACCGAGCGGTGGGCCACTCGTCGAGGAGGCGTGGGACGTCGATCCTCTCGCGCTGGTCGAGTTCGGCGCCGAGCGGGCCGGTGTGGTGAATCCCTCGGGTGCGATCGAGGAGGTCGACTTGGCGTCCGGCGAACGCACCCCGGTCGACCTGGCCCTGCCGGACGGTTCGTCGTTCGACGCACTGGCAGTGGTGCCCGAAGCGGACGGGTACCTGGCGTGGGACAGCGGGAGGCAGGTGGTCCGCTGGCGTGATGGCGAGGTCGTCGAACAGATCGATCTGTGGACCGGGCCGAGCGACGCGAGTCTGGTTCGCGGGGGAACCAATCCTGCACAACCCTCGGCCGAGGGACTCGTCGGTGCCGGCGCCGCCATGGCGTTTCTCCAGAGTTCCCCCCGGCAGGCGAATTCGTTCGACCCGAGTCCCGGCGACCTCACCGTGCTGTCCACCATCAACTCACCACCGATCGCCACCGCTGCTGCTGCTCCCGCTCCGGGTGGCGAGATCTACCTGGTGCTCGACACCGGCGCGGTCAGGAGATACGACCTCGACGGGCGGTGGGACGTCGAGATCCAGGCGGAGCTCGTCGACGCGCAGTTCGCGGTCACCGACCCGACCACGGGTCTGCTGGCCGTCGGCGGGCCGACCGGTGCTGTCGTCGTGGATCCCGTGACCGAGACGGTGCGGCCGGTGCGCGACATCGGCGCCGTGGTCGGTCTCGGATTCGTTCGAGATGGCACCCAGCTGGTCGCGGTCGAGGCCGACGGCACCGTCCGACTCTGGGACACGGTCGCCGGCCAACACGTGGGCACGCTCGAGACCGGGACCGGGACGTCGTCGACGTCACCGCCGTGGTACGACGCCTCCTCCGATTCGGTGTGGGTCGCAACATCGGGCTCGATCCTGCGGCTGCCGCTCGACCCGGACCGATGGGTCGAGAAGGCGTGCGAAGTGGTCGCGCGCGAACTCACGTCCGACGAGTGGGATCGCCTCGTACCCGGGACATCCTTGCAGCAGCCCGCCTGTTCCTGACCGGGCGCGGAGATCCCGCTGCGTCAGGAAATCGGGAGACCGTGGACCGCCAGGTCGGCGTTGGACCACCCTCGCCGATCCGTGAGTTCGTCGCCGAACCACGGCGGGGGGACGAAGGCTTCGGCCGATGACCGGCTCTCGAACTCGACCTCGACCAGCGTGAGCCCCTCCAGGTCGCCACCGAAACGGTCGAGTTCCGCGACGAGTCCGCCGGGCAGCTCGATCCGATGCCGTTGCTTCCGGATCGTTCGCCCGTCTCCGAGAGCGGCGAGTCGATCGAACTGGGTCGGCTCGATCGTCAGCTCGATCTCCGTACGTTCCAGACCACGACCTCCCTTCACCGTCAGGTGGCATCGGCCGTCTTCACGGCGAACGCGCACCGCACGGTCTCCGTCGAGCGCGACGTAGTGCTGTTCGATCGACGTGCTCGGGCCCAGCTCGCCGGGCAGTTCGTTCACCGCGAACCTCCGCTCGATCTCGATGTCGTGTCCACTCATGTCGAGAGTTCCGCGATCTCACCGACGGCGGGTTCGTCGCCGAGGTCGTGCCACACCGTCCAGTAGGTGCCGAGACGACGAGCGAAGTGCTTCGGCTGCTCTGCGTACAGCCGGGAGCCGAATGCGATGCTGCGTCGCTCGAGATCGGCGCGCCGACCATCCGCGATCACCGCCACGGCGTCCACCGCGTCGTTCCCTCCGAATGCGTCGGGCTCGGCCCCGACCTCTTCGCGGAGGACGGCGAGGTCGTGAGCGGCTCCCAATGCATCGGACAGCGACTTGAAGGAATCCGCCCACGGTTCGATCAGTGTCGGGGCGCTCGTGCGAAGGATGCGGAGGTGATTCCACGAGTACTTCACCCGCTTCCGCCACTGGTGGAAGTTCTCGGGAGTCGGGGCATCGGTCGCGACCGCCAGGGCGCGTCGTCCCCGGCCGTACGTCTTCGCGAGACCGCCGCCGAGCGCGTCCCAGCCGGTGCTGTCGAGCCGCCAGTCGTCGATTCCCGACCGCCCGGCGACGAGCAGATCCCGCGCGATCCGAACGGGTTCGGCATCGCCCGTCAGGTGCTCCGTGCTGGATCGACTCCGCCGATCCAGTTCTGCGCGGATCGGGTCGACGTCGATTCCGACGAACTGCTCGGCGTGGCCCTCGATCAGCTCCTCGAAGGTGGTGAGCAGTGCGTGCGCGTCGCGGTACGGAGACAACGCCCGCGCGGCGTCGCGAAAGGTCTCGTTCGTTTCCGCGTACTGTCCGTCAGCGAGCGCGGGTCGCACGAGGCGCACCGCGCCGCGGATCCGTTTGCAACGCTTGCGGCACTCGTGGATCCCGTCCTCGACATTCTCGGAGCGACCGGTCTCCCAGTCGAGCGATGTCAGCGCTCGATCGACCTGCTCGCGTGCAATTCGTTGGATGCCGTCGAGCACCGCCTCGTCGGGGAGGAATCGATAGGCCATCAGACGAAGCCGGTGGCCGTGGGGTTGATGCCGTCGACGATCTCGCGGGCGCGCTCGGTGATCGCGGCCTTGGAATCGTCGTGCGTGAGGATCCAGAACGTGTTGTCGACGACCGCCGCGTGGACGGCGTCGGCGACGTCGGCCGGAGGAATCCCTGCTGCGATCAACTGCTCGATCATCGACTGCGTGTCACTCGGCGGTTCGTCGAGGTCGGCCCTCAAGGTGTCCGGCAGGTTGCGGCGGCTCGAACCGATCGCGGTCTGCACGAACGCGGGGCACAGCACCGACACGCCGATCCCGGTCCCGGTCATCTGCATCTCCTTGACCAACGTTTCCGACAGCGCGACGACGCCGTACTTCGACACGTTGTACGGACCCATCAACGGTGCGGACGCGTGTCCGGCCATCGATGCGGTGTTCACGATGTGCGCTCCGTGTCCGTGTTCGACCATCGCCGGGAGGAAGGTCTTGCAGCCGTAGATCACGCCCCAGAGGTTGACGTCGATCACCCATCGCCAGAGGTCGATGTCGTCCGGTTCGGCGACCAATCCACCGCTGCCGACCCCGGCGTTGTTGCACAGGAGGTGCACGTCTCCGAACTGCTCGCGACTGAACCCCTCCAGCTCGCGGATCGCGTCCAGGTCGGACACGTCGCACTGCATGCCCACCACCTGGACTCCGGCGTCGGACAGTCGGTCGATGGCTGCGGCGAGTGGGTCCTGCTCCACGTCGGCGAGGACGAGGTTCATCCCCGCGGCGCCGAATCGCTGCGCCATGGCCAACCCGATGCCGCTCGCGCCTCCGGTGATCACCGCTGTCCTGCCGTTGAGATCATCCATCTCGCGAGTCTTGCCGATCGCGCCGCCGCCATCACCTCCGGTGAGAGTTCGGACCGAAGGGTTGTCTCACATCTCACCGGACCGATGCTCTGGCCCGCTCTTGTGAGAGTTGGGAGCGAGGGGTCGTCTCACATCTCACCCCAGTGGCGGTGGCGGGGCGGGTCGTTCGGCTGGCCCGCGGGGGCCCGGGACGCGCGACGATGGGGAGATGGCTGAGTTCGATCTGGTGGTGCGCGGTGGCAGGATCATCGACGGGACCGGGTCGCCCGGTGAATCGGGTGACGTTGCGGTGCGCGACGGGGTGATCGTGGAGCGGGGTCGGGTGTCGGGCCGCGGCCATCGCGAGATCGACGCCGACGGTGCGCTCGTCATTCCGGGCATCGTCGACATCCATGCCCACTACGACGGCCAGGCCACGTGGGAGGAGCGACTGCAGCCGTCGTCGTGGCACGGGGTCACCACCGTCGTGATGGGGAACTGCGGCGTCGGGTTCGCACCCGTGCACGACGCCGACCACGCGGCCTTGATCGAGTTGATGGAAGGCGTCGAGGACATCCCCGGCGCCGCACTCCACGAAGGTCTCGCGTGGAACTGGAACTCGTTCGCCGAGTTCCTCGAAGCGGTCGACGCCCGACCCCACGACATCGACGTCGCCGCGCAGGTTCCCCACGGTGCGCTGCGCCTCAACGTGATGGGCGAGCGGGGAGCGAACCACGAGGACGCGACGCCGACCGACATCGCGGCGATGGCCGATCTGGCGCGCGAGGGGATCGAAGCCGGGGGATTGGGGTTCACCACGAGTCGCACCCGGAATCACAAGACGTCGACCGGTGCGTACACCCCGACGTTGACGGCGGCGCCCGACGAACTGATCGGGATCGCCGAAGGCGTCGGCGCCGCCGGAACCGGCGTGCTGCAGGTCGTGTCCGACTTCCTCGATGTCGATGACGAGTTCTCCACCCTGCGTGAGATGGTGTCCCGATCGGGTCGACCGATGTCGATCTCGGTCGCCCGCAACCCCATGCTGCCCGACGCCTACCGCGGGATCCTCGACCACATCACCGCCGCGAACGCTGACGGCCTGCAGATGACCGGACAGGTCGCCGCTCGTGCGGTCGGGTTGATCCTGGGCCTCGATCTCACGCTGAATCCGTTCCTGACGAACCGGGTGTATCGAGACATCGCGGATCGATCACTGACCGACCGCATCGGTGCGCTGCGCGACCCGTCGTTCCGCGAGGCGCTGCTGGCCGAGCATCGGGCGCAGGCGTCCGCCGGTGATCGGGACAAGCTCGGCGGGTCGCTGATCCAGAAGTTCGAGTTGCTGTTCGAGATGGGGGACACGCCCGACTACGAACCCGAGCTGCGCGACTCGATCGCCGCCCGGGCCGAGCGCGAGGGAACGACACCCGAGGAACTCGCGCTCGACGTGATGCTCGCCGGCGACGGCGGCGGGATGCTGTACCTCCCGTTCCTCAACTACGTGGACGGCAACCTCGACGCGGTCGGTGAGATGTTGAGGCATCCCCACACCGTGCCCGGCCTCGGCGACGGTGGGGCGCACGTCGGCACGATCTGTGATGGCAGCTTCCCGACGACCCTGCTCCACTACTGGGGACGTGATCGCAGCCGCGGAACGATCGAGTTGGAGCAACTGGTCGAGCGGCACTGTCGGGGTACGGCGCGCACGGTCGGGTTGCTCGACCGCGGTGTGATCGCCCCGGGGTATCGAGCGGACCTCAACGTCGTCGACTTCGACAACCTGCGGCTGCACAAGCCCGAGATCGCCCACGACCTCCCGGCGGGCGGTCGCCGCCTGCTGCAGCGCGCCAACGGATGGGCGCACACGATCGTCGCGGGTCAGGAGACCTACCGCGACGGCGAGGCGACCGACGCGCTCCCCGGCCGCCTGATCCGCGGCGCCCAACCCGCGCCGGCGGAGTCCATCGCCAAACCGAAACCCGACGTCAGGGTCATCACCGCCACCTAGCAACGGACATTTGCTCAGCCGGGCGAACGCGCGGGCGTAGGATTTCGACATGCAGGGCACCGGGACCGAGTTGGTCGGCCGGGAGAAGCAACTCGACGCGGTTGCCGACGTGCTCGACAGCGGTGGGACGGCGCTGATCGACGGGGAGGCGGGCGCCGGAAAATCGGCGCTGATCGGCGCGGCCTTGGGCGACCTCCCGACCGGGATCCGTGTGTGGCGCGGACAGTGCGAACCCCTGGCCGTTCCCGCCCCGTTCACGGCGCTGTTCGAGATGCTCCCGGTGCTCCCCGAGTCGCTCGCGGATGCGGTGCGGTCGGGCGTCGATGTCATCGGTGTCTACTCGTCGATGCTCGCGGAGATGCGGCGCCGACCGACCGTGCTCGTGCTCGACGACCTGCAGTGGGCGGATGCCGCCACGGCGGGCCTCGCCAGGTACATCGGTCGCCGGATCGACGGAACACCGAGCACGATGGTGTGTGCATTCCGTCGCGAGGAACTCGATGCCGACGGCGACTTCGCCGACGTTCTCGCGGAGCTCGGACGCACGAGCATCCGCATCGACCTTCCTCCGCTGACCCGACGGTCGGTCGGCATCCTGGCCGGCCGACTGGCGCCCGACCGAGTCGGCGAGGTCGACGAGATTCACCGCACGACGGGAGGGAACCCGCTGTTCGTGGTCGAAGCGCTGCGCACCTCGGTCGATGTACTGCCGCGGACGGTCGGGGACCTTGCGGTTGCTCGGGTTCGACGCCTTCCGACGGCGGTGCAGCAGCTCGTCGAGAGCGTCGCGTTGTGTCCGGACGGCGTGACGCTGGACGCCGCGCTCGCGCTCTCCGTCGATTCGGGTGATCACATCGACCGTGCATGCGAACGGGAACTGCTGACCGTCGGCCGGGATCGAGTGTCGTGTCGCCACGACCTGCTGCGCTCGGCGATCGAGGACTCGATCCCACCGGTGAAGCGTCGTCAGCTGCATCGGCGACTCTTCGAAGTCCTGGAGCCGATCGCGGCCGACCACCGCGATGTCGCCCACCTCGCGTACCACGCTGCGGAGGCGCGCCTCGATGAACCGGCGGTCGAGTACTCGCTCGCGGCTGCGACGACGGCGACCGCCGCCGGAGGCCATCGGGAAGCGGCTGAGCACTATCTGCGGGCGCTGGGGTTCAGCGAGGTGATGCCACCGGCGGTCCTCGACCGGACCCGTCGCCGCGCGTTCGATGAGTTGTTGTTGCTCGGTCGCCTCGACGACGCCGAGCGTCTCATCGACGAACGAAGCGCGACCGCAACGGAGGAGGTGCACGGAGACATCGTCGTGCAGCGGTTCGAGGTTGCGGCCCTGCGCGATCGCTGTCCCGAGGCGGCGCCACTCGCCCGCGAGGTCCTCGACCGTCACCCCGCCACGGGCTCGTCCGCGCGGGTCCCGGCGATCCGACTGCTGGCGGGGGTTGCCTGGGGCGAGGGTCGACACGACGATGCGGTCGAGCTGCTCGAAGGGCTGTTGGACGAAGTGGTCGCGATCGGGGATCGAGCGAGCGAGGCCCGGATCCGCGCGTCCCTCGGCAGCGCGCTGCAGTCGGATGTCGACGCAGAACAGGCGGGAACGACGATGCTCGAAGCAGGACGTGACCTCGCGCTCGAGGTCGGTGCCGACGGTCATGCGGCCTTCGCCTTCAACAACCTGCTCGCCCACGACGTGTGGCGCTACGACCTGCGCTCGGCGCGTGAGCGTTGTGCCGCTGCTCTCGACTTCACCCACGCCCGCCAACTCGACTCCTTCACGAACGTGATGCACAGTTCGGCCGCCGTGACCGCGTTGCACGCCGGTGAATGGGACTCCGCGCTCGAGCACACCGCGCTGTCGATCGGCCCGGATCCCGTCACGTGTGCGGACGAGGAAGTCGCCTACGTCCACGCGGCGATCGGTCTCCGGCGCGACGAGCCGGTCACCGAGGACGTCCGAGCGATCCTCTCGGGAGGATTCGCCGACGGCACGATGTACTTCGCAGCGGTGGCCGCAGCAGAGTTGGCGATGGAGGCCGCCTGGTGTGACCAGTTCGATCTGGACGAGGCGCGCAGCTCCCGCGATGCGCTCCTCGATGGGCTTGCCGTCCAGAACGACGACTGGGCCCGCGCACACCTGGGTTTCTGGTCGATGCGTTGCTTCGGCGAGCCCGGGGTCGCCGACGCTCCCGGTCCGGTCGGGCGCGAGATCGGTGGTGATCTCCCGGGTGCGGCCGACGACTGGGATCGCCGCGGGATGCCGTTCCACGCGGCGCTCGTCCGCGCCGATCTCGCCGACCCGCCGGTCGTCGACGTGGAGTCAGCGCTCACCGCCCTGGGCGCGATGGGCTCCTTGCGAGCGGTGCGACGCCGCTGGGCCGAGCGCGGCGTGGTCGTTCCGGACGAGAACGCTCATCCGTCCGGGCTCACGGACCGCCAGCTCGAGGTGCTGGCCCTGGTCGCCGCCAAGTGCACGAACGCAGAGATCGCCGAGAAGCTGTTCATCTCCACCAAGACCGCCGGACACCACGTTTCCGCCATCCTCACCCGCCTCGACGTCCCGACCCGCTGGGCAGCCGCCGCGATCGCCGAGGAGCAGGGCTGGGTAGGAGCCCCCGCGGGATAGGGAGCGCGAACGCCGACGAATAGGGATCGTTCCCGATGCGTCGCGGTCGCTCGACGGCGCATCGTGACGAGACCGATCCGGATCGACCGGACGGTCTCGAAACGGAGGAACACCAATGCCCCTGTACATGGACATACACCACATCGACGGCGGAGTGTCGGTCGACGACGTCGCCGCTGCTCACGCGAAGGATCTCGAAACCCAGTCGAAGCACGGCGTCAACTACCTGCGCTACTGGGTCGACGAAGCGGAGGGGAAGATCTTCTGCCTGGTCGAAGCGCCGAGTGCTGACGCGGCGTGCGACGTCCACCGCGAAGCGCACGGACTCGTCGCCGACGAGGTCTACGCGGTCTCCGAGCACACCTGACGCCCGGGACATCGGAGACGTCGTTACGTCACGACGATGTTGTCGAAGTCGATGTCGGGGTCCGGTTCCGGATACTGCGGGTCGATTTGTTCGAGGTGGTGCCGGAGGATCCGGGCGATGCACACGTTGCGCGCCCACTTGCGGTCGGCCGGCACGACGTACCACGGCGCGTGCTTCGTCGACGTCTCCTCGATCGCCTCCGAGTAGGCCTGCATGTAGTCGCCCCAGAGCGCCCGGTCGTCGAGGTCACCAGCGCGGAACTTCCAGTTCTTGTCGGGTCGATGGAGGCGCTCCTCGAAGCGCTCCTTCTGCTTGTCCTTCGACACGTTGAGGAAGATCTTGACGATGTGCGTGCCCTCCTCGGCCAGCATCCGCTCGAACTCGCGGATGTGCCGGTAGCGCTTCTTCCACACCGACTTCGGCACGAGTTTCTTCACCCGCGCGATCAGCACGTCCTCGTAGTGCGAGCGGTTGAACACGGCGATGTAGCCGTCCTCCGGCGTGTGTCGATGAATCCGCCACAGGTAGTCATGGCCGAGTTCTTCGTCGGTCGGGACACCGAACGGCTGCACATCGACGCCCGCCGGGTTGAGTCCGCTCAACACCGCACGGATCGTCGAGTCCTTGCCGGCGGCGTCCATTGCCTGCAGCACGATCAGGAGCGATGCGGACTTGTCGGCGAACAGGCGTTTCTGGAGATCGACCAGGGCGACCATCTCATCGTCGAGGAGTCGTTCCGCCTCCTCCCGCTTCCATCCGAACTTCGCGCGTGCGTCGCGCTCTTCGATCCGCGGATCACCGTGGACGCGCAGCTGCTTGACGAGGTGCTTCGAACCCATCGCCGCACCGTAGCTCCGGCCACTTCATCGACGTCTACGGGCTGTGTGCCGACTGTCGCTGAACCGGCAGCCAACGGCGGAGATCGATGTCACGCACTCGTTCGAGTGGGAAGAACGGTGTGAACGCGATCAGGAAGAGCGGATACGGGAACCCGACGAGCATCAGCGCGTAGATCGCGAGGTGCATGAACCAGGCGGCCGCGACCCAACCGTTTCGCCACCGTCCACCGAGCAGCGCGATGGGTGCGGAGAGCTCCACGATGACCGATCCGATCGCCATCGGCGGCAGGATCCACGCGTTGCGGACGACGACCCCCGCGAGTGGGGACCCATCGCCGCCGAGCAGCTCGAGCCGTACCGCCGAGTAGGAGATGTGGTTGCGCAACGTGTCGCCGAACATCCACTCCGCTCCACCGATGCGGAGTTTCGCGATCCCGGCGATCACGTAGGTCACGACGACCATCACGCACGCGACCTGCATCACCAGGCCATAGGTCGTGGCTTCCCGTCTCGCGATCGTTCCGCGCCGCGCATCGAGGGACCAGGCGTCCGCAGCCGGCGACACGGCCAGCAGGACGAGGTGGAGCGTGAAAAGGTTCTCGAAGTGGAGGAGCTGACCCCACGACGACCGGTACGTCGTGAGGAGCAGCATCGCGAGGGCGAACACGGGCGCGGTCGCCCGAAACCGGTAGCCGATCGTCATCCCGACTCCGCTGACGAACGCGACGACGACGGTGGTGCGGATCATCGACACCGGGAGCGGTGTGTCGCGCCAGCCGAACAGACCGACACCGTCGAAGGTCGTGCCGGACCTGGTGGCGAGGTCCCAGAACACCGGGACCCGGATGGCCAGGTACAGCAGGACGAACACGCCCACGCACATCCGGAACGCGGCGACGCGTTCGGCCGGTGCCGTGGAATCGACCAACCGCGACCACATCGTCAGTTCGCCACCCCGATCATCCCCCGACCCCGCAGCGCGCGTGGACGGTGCGATCTCGCAGACTGTCCTCGCCCCGGAGTGAGGCGACCGTGTCGTGGCGCTCGGTGACCAGTTCGACGGCCTCGACGTCGGCGAAGTCGTCGCCCCCTCGGGCCCCGAGCCGACCGGCGATCACGCGGCACCGGGAGTCGGCTTGGTCGAGGCGCACCACGTCGCGCAGCTCGCCGGCGACGACGAGGGGGTCATCGCTCGCTCCGATCGTGGCGAGGGAGAGAGGGACGACCGATCCGTCGGCGTCGATGCCCTGGGCCGTCACGAACGAGACCTCGGTTCCTCGCGTCCCGGCGTACATCGGATAGGTCGAGATCGGAAAGCTGTCCCGGTTGGCGAGCACCGGGAGGAAGAGCGCGGCGATCACCGACACGATCACCAACGAACGCGAACGACGTGACATCAGACCCTCCGGCCACCGTACCGCGACCTGTTCTCGTGAACAGTTCGCGCATGGAGCGCCGGAACAGATCACGAGTTCGGGGTTGCGGTACGTTGCGCTCGTGACCGCTCCCGCGACGTTCGAGCTCACCGACGTGGTCGCCGGTCCGGAGGACGACCCGATCCTGAAAGGGATCAGTCTGTCGGTTCCGTGCGAGGGCATCCTCGCCATCGCCGGTCCCTCCGGCGCCGGCAAGTCCACCCTTCTCCGGCTGTTGAATCGGCTCGACGATCCGCTGTCGGGAACGATCACGCTCGACGGTCGCAGCGTCACCGAGTGGGAGCCGGGCGACCTCCGCCGCCGGGTCGCGATGATCTTCCAGACCGCACCGATCTTCCCGGGAACGGTGTTCGACAACCTGTGTGTGGCTCGACCGGACCTGACTCGTGACCGGGCCGAGCAGGCAGTCGACCACGTCGGGATGCCAGGAGAACTCCTCGATCGGTCAGCGGACAAGTTGAGCGGCGGTGAAGCACAACGGATGACGATCGCGCGAGCGCTGCTCACCGAACCGGCGGTCCTGTTGGCCGACGAGCCGACCGCATCGCTCGACACGGCGTCACGCCAGACCATCGAGGACCTCGCGCGTGAGCTCGCCGATGGTGGCGTCCCGCTGGTGTGGATCACCCATGACACGGCGCAGCTCCGACGCATCGCCGACCAGGCGGTCGTGCTGGTCGATGGCACGGTCGTCGCATCCGGCGACCTCCGCGAACTCGACCGTCACGACGACTCACGGGTGCGTGAACTCGTGGGAACGCCCGCGTCGGACGAGAACGCGTCGTGAGGACGGGCCGATGAATCCGACCGACGTCGGTCTGGTCGGGTTGGCGGCGTCCGGCATCCTGGTCGCGGTTGCCGTCGCGATCTCGCTGTGGCGACATCTCGGACTCGAGCGACGATTGCTGTGGGCCGCCCTGCGGGCCCTGGTCCAACTGCTGATCGTCGGCTTCGCGTTGCAGCTCGTCGTCGGTGATGACGATCCGCTCGTCTTCTCGGCGATCTGGCTGGTCGCCATGCAGTTCTTCGCCGCCTACACGACGTGGAAACGAGCGCGCGACATCCCCTCGGTGTTCGGGCTGTCGCTGCTCGCGTACGCCGCGTCGTCCCTGGTCACGCTGGGCGTCCTGTTCGGGTTTCACGTCTACGAACTCGAGGGCCGGACGATCGTTCCGTTGGCGGGGATGGTCGTCGGCAACTCGTTGTCGGCGACCGTGCTCGTGTCCCGGCGCCTGTTCGACGCCAGCCGTGAACGGAGCGCCGAGATCGAGGGTCGCCTCGCGCTCGGGCTCTCGGCATCGGACGCGTTCCAACCCGTCCTCCGCGATTCACTGCGCACCGCGTTGATCCCGCAGATCGAAACGACGAAGGCGGTCGGCATCATCTTCCTGCCGGGGGCGATGGTCGGACTGATCCTCGCCGGGGTCGATCCTGCCGAGGCGGTGAAGGTGCAGATCTCGGTGATGTATCTGGTGCTGGGCAGCGTGGCCACGACCACGACCGTGATGAGCCTCGGCATCTCGCGCGAGCTCTTCACGCCCAGCGACCAACTGATCCGCCACGACTAGAAACTGAGCGTCGGTGTCGGTCACCGATGCGCACTCTCGGGCCAGGACTTCGGCCGACTTGATCTGAAGCCGTGCCGGCGGACGAACCAGGGGCATGTTCGCCCTCGCACCCGACTCCCCATGGACGCGCCGACTGGTCGGCGCGCTGACGGGATTGACCGCCGCGGCCGTTGCGCTCGGGGTCACCGAACTCATCGCCGGCCTGAACCGCAACTGGCGTTCACCGGTGATCGACGTCGGCGACCGCGTGGTCGACAACGTCCCGGTCTGGCTGAAGGAGTTCGCGATCGATCAGTTCGGGACGAACGACAAGCCGGTCCTCCTGGCCAGCATCGGGGTGATTCTCGCGGTGTACGCCATGGTCGTCGTGACGCTCGCGTTCACCCGGCGTCTCGCCATCGGAGTCGTCGGATTCGCGCTGTTCGGCCTGATCGGTGCGTACACCGCGATCTCCCGCCGCGTCGGCGGCTCGTTCGACGATGCGATCCCGGTCGTCATCGGGACCGGGGCGGGCATCGGTGCGATCGTGCTCGCGCATCACCTGCTGACACCACTTCTCACCAGCGGGGACGCCACCGACGAGCCCGTCGACGTCGAGGGTCGGGATGAGGACGAGACGCTGCCGGTCGAGTCGCCGACCGACCCGGCCCGCGCGACCCGACGTGACCTGCTGATCACGGGTGGCGGCCTGATCGGTGTGTTCGCGCTCGTCGGGGCCGGTACCGGTGCCGTCGGACGTGCGATTCGTTCACGCTTCAGCGCGACCGAATCCCGCGCCAATGTCGTGCTCCCCGACGCGGCCGATCCGCTTGCCCCGATCCCGGACGGGGTCAGCGTCGGGGTCGACGGCGTCAGCCCGTTCTCCACACCGAACGCCGATTTCTACCGGATCGACACCGCCCTCACCGTCCCGCAGGTGCCGACCGACAACTACGAACTCCGGGTCACCGGCATGGTCGACAACGAGCTGAGCTTCAGCTTCGACGACCTGCTCCAGCGCAAGATCGTCGAGCACGACATCACGCTGACGTGCGTGTCGAACACGATCGGCGGTGAGCTCGTCGGCAATGCCCGCTGGCTCGGATTCCGCCTGGACGAACTCCTGGAGGAAGCCGGCGTTCAGTCGGGCGCCGACCAGGTGGTCGGCCGCTCCGTCGACGGCTACACGTGTGGTTTCCCGCTGGAAGCTGCGACCGACGGCCGCAACGCGATGGTCGCGTTCGGCATGAACGGCGAACCGTTGCCGCTCGAACACGGCTTCCCGGTGCGCCTCGTCGTCCCCGGTCTCTACGGCTACATCTCGGCGACCAAGTGGTTGACCGAGATCGAGCTGACGACCTTCGAGGACTTCGAGTCCTACTGGGTCCCGCGCGGCTACGCCGATCGGGCACCGATCAAACTGATGAGCCGCATCGACTCGATCGACGGGCTCGGAACGCTCAACGTCGGACCGGACGGCATGGCCGCGATCGGAGGCGTCGCGTGGGCGCAGACCGTCGGGATCAGTGACGTGCAGGTGCAGATCGACGACGGCGAGTGGATGTCGGCCGAGCTCGGCGAGGCACTGAACAAGGACACGTGGCGCCAGTGGGCGTTCCGCTTCGAGCCGTCGGGCACCGATCGGACGCGGACCTCGATCCGCTGTCGGGCCGTCGATGCAGATGGCGTGATCCAGACCGACGAACGATCCGAACCACTTCCCGACGGTGCCTCCGGGCATCACCAGATCGTGGTCTTCGTCGAATGAGCTCCGGCTCACGACACGAAGCCCTCGAAACCGCTGACAAGCAGCGTGAACCAGACCCCCGAACCAAAGGACCCGAATACCGATGATCAACCGTCAGAGAACCACCAAGATCCTGGCAGCGTGTGCAGCGCTGTCACTCACCGCCGCCGCCTGTGGCAGCGACGACAACGATGCCTCCGAGGCTCCCGCCGACAGCGAGGCGATGGAGGAAACTCCCGCTGACACCGAAGCCATGGAAGAGGCTCCGGCCGACACCGAGGCGATGGAAGAGGGCGCGATGGACGAGGACGGTCCGTTCGGGCCGGCCTGCGACGCCGTGCCGACCGAGGGCGAGGGTTCGTTCGCCGGGATGACCGACGACACCGCCGCCACCGCCGCCAGCAACAACCCGTTGCTGTCGACGCTCGTGACGGCCGTGACCGAGGCCGACCTGGTCGACACGCTCAACAGCGACGGTCCGTTCACGATCTTCGCTCCGTCCAACGATGCGTTCGCAGCCATCCCGGAGGAGGACTTGAATGCGGTCCTCGCCGATCAGGAACTGCTGACCTCGATCCTCACCTACCACGTCATCGCCGGTGACAGCCTCGACGCTGCCGCACTCGGTGAGGCGGGAACGGCCGACACGGTCAACGGTGGAACCATCGAGTTCGGATCCGACGGCACCACCGTCAACGACGTCGACGTCCTCTGCTCGAACGTCATGACCTCCAACGCCACCGTGCACATCATCGGCGAAGTGCTGATGCCGCCGGCCGACGACGCCATGGAAGACGACGCCATGGAAGAGGATGCGATGGAAGACGACGCCATGGAGGAAGACGCCATGGAAGAGGGCGCTGCTCTCGCACCGAGTGGCGAGCTCTGCGCCGCGGTCCCGGCCGACGGTGAAGGCTCGTTCGACGGCATGACCGACGACCCCGCCGCAACCGCCGCCTCGAACAACCCGGCACTGTCCACCCTGGTCACCGCGGTGACCGAGGCCGGACTCGTCGACACCTTGAACAGCGATGGTCCGTTCACGATCTTCGCCCCGGCCAACCCGGCCTTCGATGCCATTCCGGCCGAGGACCTCGACGCCGTGCTGGCCGACACCGACCTGCTCACGTCGATCCTGACCCTGCACGTCGTCGCCGGAGAGCAGCTCTCCAGCGAGGACCTCGCCGGGCTCGACTCGGTGCCCACGGTCAACGGTGAGGAGATCACCATCGAGGCTGCCGACGACGGCACCATCTCGGTGAACGGCCAGGCGACGGTCGGCTGCGCAGACGTGCAGACCGCCAACGCCACCGTGCACATCATCGACGGCGTCCTGATGCCGGCCTGATCATGTTCTGATCCCGGGTCTCCCCCTCTCCCCCGGACCCGGGATCAAAGCTGAGGAAACGGCGAGGAGGCTTCGGCCTCCTCGCCGTTTCGCGTCTGCCCGTATCGTGCGGGGATGCAGCGCTTCGTGACCGAGGAGATGGACACCACCGACGCCTACAAACTCTTGTCCGGGTTGGTCGTGCCGCGACCGATCGGGTGGATCGGCACTCGCTCGAACGGTGGCGTGAACAACCTCGCACCGTTCTCGTTCTTCAACGCGGTTGCCGCATCTCCACCGACGGTCATCTTCGCCCCGACCGGTCAGCCCGCGGCGCGCAAGGACACGCTGGCGAACGTCCGGGAGACCGAGATGTTCTCGGTGAACATCGTGACCCACTCACTCGGCCCCGCCATGAACGCGTCGTCCGGTACGTACCCGGCCGACGTCGACGAGTTCGAGGTCGCCGGACTCGCGGTGCGCGAAGCCGAGTTGATCGATGCGCCGATGGTCGCCGACGCTCCGGCGAACTTCGAGTGCCGACTCATGCAGATCGTCGACATCGGGGGTGCCCCGATGGGCAGCAGCGTCGTGTTCGGCGAGATCGTCGCGTTCCACGTCGATGAGACACTCCTCGACGGAACCCGCGTGGACCAGGTCGCGCTCGATCCGATCGGTCGTCACGCGGGGAACATGTACTCCCGCGCCAACCAGCTCTACGAGATGCCGCGCCCCGACTGACACTGTGCGTCGGTGACGGTCACCAACGCACAGTCTCAGTCGGATTCGAACGCGGTCTCGAGTTGGTCCATGGCCGATTCGGTCATCGACGTGTAGACCAACTCCGCGCCTTGGAAGCGGCGGGCTTCGGCGGCGAGCGCGTGGACGTGGACGTGGTCGGCGAGGACCACGACGGTCGAGGTCCCCGGGTCGACCGCATCCTTGAACCAGTCGACCCATTCGTCGGGGATCCCGAGGTCGACGACCTTCGCCGCGACCGCACCCGCTCCGGCACCGATTCCGATCCCGGCGATCCAACCCACCGGACCACCGACGACCAGGCCGAGCAGCCCGATCCACATGCCGCCGCTGAGGGCAGCCTTGCCGGGCGTCGGGTCGATCGTCTCGGTGACGTTGACCTTCCCGCCGGGATGCTTCGTGACCGTGACGGCGTCCTTCAGGTCCAACGCGCCGTCTTGGCGCAGCCGCGCCATCGCGAGCAGATACTCCTGCGCCTTCAACCCGCTGTCGAACGACACGCCGATGATCACCGGCGCGTCGGGATCGGACACGACCCGGTCGTCATCGCTCAGCCCGACCCGCAGTGTCGGGTCGGGCGGGTCGAAGGGCCCGGTGCTCTCTGGATCGCTCATGATGTCGTTGTACCCGGTCCCGGCCGAAATGTCACCGGATCGGTTCGTAGGCGGGGCGTGCCTCCTCCGGCGGCGGCTCGGTGTAGATCGTCACGGTGCCTTCTTCGACGAACGCACTCGGTGGCCCTTCGGGGATCTCACCGGGGTTGTACCGCGTGCCTCCGTCGACGTAGCGCCACAGGCCGTTGCCGTCGCGATCGATCTCGTCGAGGCCGGGCGCCTCGGGATCCCACCAGATCTCGGTGACGTCGTCGACGCCCCGATAGTCCGGTTCGAACTCGTCCGGCCAGATTTCCTGCGCACCCCACGAGAGCGTCGGTGCGGTCACTCCGCGCGGTGTCGGGGGGCGGATGAACGCGGCGTCGTTGAACGACTCGATGGTGAGGTTCGGGCCGGCGCCCTGGAGGAACGCGTAGAACACGTTCGGAATCGGCGTGATCACGTCGATGCTGTCCGGGGCGGGCGGAGGTTCACCGACGTACCACTCGTAGATCGCGTACGAGCCGCCGATCGACCGGTCGACGCGAGCTGCGAGGTTCGAGACGCCGAACGCGTTGGCCCACTGCTGCTGGTCGTAGGTGCGCGAGAACGCGGTGGTGTCGACGAGGGCCGATCCGGTGACCACCCACTCCGGGAAGTAGTTCTGCGCGGTCGCCTCGTTGGTGAACTCGCGTGGAGCGATCGGGTCACCGTTGAAGATGACCGACGTGACGCCCGCCTCCTTCATCCGTGCGATCACCGTCGCTGCGGATTCCTGGAGGGTGGCCGGATCGAGGGTGTAGCTCTGTGACTCGGCGATCTCGAATCCGTTGTCGGCGGCCGCCGCTTCGAAGCCTTCGTTGGCGGTGATCGAATCGGGACTCGACTCGATCCAGATGCGTCCGAACACGCGCTCGGTGTCGTGCATCGTCTCGTCGCCGGCATGGATCGCCGGATCGCCTGCGAGTCGCTTGCCGATGTACTCGGCGACGAGTGCATCCAGCTGATCAGGTCCCTTGGCGATGCCGTACGCCAGGCCGGCGTTGTCGGTGTACCAGTCCGAGGTCTGCGAGGGTCCGCAGCTGATGCACGGAATCCCGCGCGCCGCGAGCTCCTCGGCGAAGGCGTTCGTCAATGTGGGTCCGCCCCACACCATGAACGGGTCGTACTCCTCGTCGATCCGGACGGCGTCGGCCCGTGCCGCCGCTTCGTCGTTGATCGTTCCCGACCCCTCGACGACGATCAGCTCGACGGAGCGACCGTAGGTCTCGTAGTAGGTCTCGTAGTACGGGAGCAGGTTGCGCAGCGTCTCCTCTTCCTGGGCATTGGTGTCATCGTTCGCGATCGCATCGGTGATGTAGTTCAGGATCGGGTCGACGTCCTGGCTGACCCACTGGACGATGGTGATCGTGTCCTCCGTGACGCCGCGGGCGGTCGCACCGCCGTTGTCGCCTTCGAACGGTGCGTAGCACTCGTTCGCGAAGTACCACTGGATCTTGACCGTGCCGAGCTCGGGGTCGCAACGCTCACCGAAGTCGACGTCGAGGCCGAGTTCTTCGGCGACGCTGAAGCTCATCACACCCTCGGGGAGCGGACTCTCCGGAGTCTCCGTCTCGCCGGAGTCGTCGGACGTCGCCGGCTCGCTGTCCGGTGCAGATTCCGGCGCGCTCTCCTCGTCGGTCTCGGCCGTCTCCTCCTCGGCTGCTTCGGTGGCTTCGGTCTCCTCCGCCGCATCGGTCTCGGCGGTCTCGGTCTCCGCGGTCTCGTCGTCCGTCGTCACCGGTGCCGCGGCGTCATCACCTCCCGCGAAGATGACCACCCCGACGACGACCAGGGCCACGGCCGCGATCGCCGCGATGGGGCCGTATCGCCTCAATGCGCGACTGGTGTCGCGATTCGAACCTTCTGCGGATGCGGGTTGCATGTGTGGCTCCTTGTTGGTTGTTCAGAGGTGTGGCTGATCGGTGGTGATGGACTCTCGGCGGGCTGATTCGGTGTCAGTTCGTGGGGGCGTTCGAGCGTTCGATCGCCGTGGGATCGGTTCCGAGATAGGACGCGACCACGCGCGGGTCGGCGAGGACCTCGGCGGGACGCCCGACGGCGATGACCGCTCCTTGATCGAGCGCGACCACGCGGTCGGCGATCGCGGAGAGGAGGTTCATGTCGTGCTCGATCACGAGCAACGCGGAGCCCATCTCGCTCCGCATCCGCTCGATCACGGGAGCCAACGCCTCGACCTCGCGCTGCGCGATGCCGCTCGACGGCTCGTCGAGGAGGACGACGGTCGGTCGGTGAGCGACGACGCACGCGAGGTCGACGATGCGACGGCTTCCGGTCGACAACTCCTTGATGCGCTTGTGGCGGTACGCGCCGAGGTTCATCAACTCGATCAACTCGTCGACTCGACGGACGACGTCGGCTTCGCTGTCGAACGTCGTCGGGAGATGCAGAGCCGCGGAGATCGGATCGCGAGAACGGACCCAGCGCTCGAGTGCGACCGAGATGGTCTCCTGGACGGTCAGCGACGGGAACAGCCGGGCGTCCTGGAAGGAGCGGCCGAGTCCGCTGCGCGCCCGTTCGCTCGCGGTGGCGGAGGTGAGGTCCTGGCCGCCGAGTTCGACACGGCCGGAGTCGGAAGGCGTCGTCCCGCCGATGAGGTCGAACAGGGTGGTCTTTCCCGCGCCGTTCGGTCCGATGAATCCGACGATCTCGCGTTCGGCCACGTCGACGTCGACGTCCCGCACCGCGCTCACTCCACCGAAGCGGCGCGACAGACCGCGCACGGTGAGCGCTGTCGGGGCGTCGGAGTCGGGGTCGGTGGCGTGGCCGTTGGTGGACGGCTCGCCCGGCGTGGGCGGAGTGGCCGGCTGATGCTGGTCGCCCAGGAACACCGATCGGAGCAGGTCGTCGCGCTCGATGAGCTCGGCGGTCGGACCGTGGAAGCGGATGCGACCGCGTTCCATGAAGTACGCCGTGTCCGCGAGTTCGAGCGCCACGTTCACCGACTGCTCGACGAGGATGATCGTCACCCCGGTCGCCGCGATCTTGCGGACCATCTTCATCAACTGCTCGACGATCACCGGGGCGAGTCCGAGCGACAACTCGTCGATCATCAGCAGCCGCGGTGTGACGAGGAAGCTCATGCCGAGCGCCAGCATCTGTTGCTGGCCGCCCGACAGATTGGCAGCCGGTTCGTCGAGACGCTTGGCGAGTGCCGGGAAGGTGTCGAGCACGGTCGCCATTCCCCGGTCGAGTGCGGCCTGGTCACCACGGTTGAGCCATCCGGCAGCGTCGAGGTTCTCGCCGACCGTGAGGCCGGGGAACACGCCGTGTCCGCCGGGAATCTGGACGATGCCGTGCCCGGCGATCTCGTTCGGCGGGGCATGGGTGATGTCGCGCCCGTCGAAGATGATCGCACCCTGGTCGGCTTCGACGACGCCGGAGATCGCCTTCAACAGCGTGGACTTGCCGGCGCCGTTCGTGCCGAGGAGCGCGACGACCGAACCCTCATCGATCTCGATGTCGATGTCGTGGAGCACGCGCACTCCGGAGTAGCCGACGTTGACGCCGCGTGCCAGCAGCAGCTTGACCTCGCCGCGTTTGCGCTGGTTCATCACCTCGGCACGTGCGAGTGCGGTGGTCCGCACCTGGATGATGTCGTGGTTGACGAGTTTGCCGCCGCTGGCGATGATCAGCCCGCCGATCACGAACACCGGCACCATCATCGCCATGCCGGTGCGGATGCCCCACGAGTCGGCGATCCATCCGATGAACGGCAACATCAGGAGTCCCGGGAGGACCCACAGCGATGCCATCGAGAACCCCATCGAGCGGGCGCGCGGCGGGATCGCCAGCGAGAGCGACGCCAGGATTCCCGGACCGACGATCGCGAGACACAGCGCGATCAAGAAGTTCGCCACGATCGCCACGCCGAGGTTGGGGACGACGGCGAAGATCAGCGACAACGCCGCCGTGGCGACCGAGACGACGGCGAGGAACTTGAGGATCAACCCGGGGTCACGCATCACCAACTTCGTCGCGATGCGAGCACCGATCGTCAGACCGATCAGTTGGCCGGGCTCGGATGTGGCGGCCACGATGCCGCGCGCTCGTTCGTCGAGTCCGTATGCCTCCTCGTACAGGAGGGCGGCCAGGACTCCGAACCCGATCAGCGACACGGCGAGGAACGGCATGGCGACGAAGATCCGTCGGAGCGTCTCGATCTTCCAGCACATCCGCCAGGCTTCGGCATACGACGGTGGCGCTTCCTCGGTCGCGATCGCCTCCGCGTCACCGCCGGCGAGGCGTCGCTCGTGTCCGCCGCGAACCGGCTCGCGGAGCCGGAGCCCGAAGAACACGAGGATCAGCGTCGGGATCGCGAACACGAAGAACGGTGTCCGCCATCCGAACTGGTAGGCGAGCAATCCCGCCGCGATCGGCCCGACGATCGCGCCGACGGCGTTGGCCGCCCGGTGGAAGCTGTACACCTTCGGTCGGTGGTCGGGGTCGAACCAGTCCGCGATCAACGAGTTGTGGGTCGGGTCGTTCACGGCCTTGCCGAGGCCCGATCCGGACCGCGCGAAACCGAGCATCACGATGCCGGCAGCGAGCCCCGTCATGAACGAGAAACAGGCCCAGACGGTCGCCCCGATCAGCGCGATCCGAACACGCGGATAGCGGTCGGCGAGACCGGCGATCGGGACCTGCAGTGCGAGTGCGATCGCGAGCACCGCAGCGATCAGCGTGAGCAGACCGGTGAAGCCGAGTCCGAATTCCTCACGAATCTCGGGCGAGAGGATCGCGAACGCGGTGCGGTCGAGTTCGTCGACCGCGTTCAGCCCGAACAGGATCAGCAGCGCGTAGAGCGGACCGTCGCCGGTGATCGACTGGAACCAGCCGCGCAGCCACCCTTGTCTGGTGGGCGACGGGTCCGCGGGTGGGGTGTCGGGGGCGATCGTGTCGGTCATGTCCCTCCGATTCCCGAGGCCGCCTCGACGTCGCTGTCGACATCGTCAGGGTCCGGATCGGGCCAGTCGTCGTTGTCGACGTCGTCGGCTCCGTCGCCGGAGTGACCCAACAGGTCCTCGGCTCGGTCGCCCTCGACGATTCCCTGCCTCGCGCCGACCCACCGGAGGGTGAGGTCGCGCAGGTCGTACCAGAGTCCGGTGAGCCCACCCGGAGCGACGAGCAGGATGCCGAGGAGTCCGATCCCGCTTGCCAGAAGCCTCCACGAACCCTTCAACCAGAAGAACGTGCCGTTGAAGTAGAGCGACCCGAAGAACGCGCCGAGCGGGCTGCCGAGTCCGCCGATCACGGCCCCGGAGAAGACGAGCAGGTTGAACTGGGCGTCGTCGACCACGAATGCCTGCTGATGGTGGACGACGAGTGAACCGGCGAACGCAGCGAGGAATCCGGAGATCGCGAAGGCGGTCAGCTTGGCGCGAACGGGGCTGACACCGTACGACTCGACGGCGGCCTCGTTGTCGCGGAGCGCGATCAGCACCCGCCCGGTGCGACTCTTGCGGATCCCGCGCACCGCCCCGAACGCGAGCAGCATGCCGATCAGTGACACGTAGTAGATCGCGGTCGAGGACGACCAGTCGACGACACCGAAGATCGGGTTGCGTTCGATCCGACCGCTGGGGAGCCAGTCGAAGAAGCGCGGGTTGAGGAAGTACCCGCTGACCGTGATGGCGAACGCGAGCGTGGTCACTGCGAGGTACACGCCGCGAAGGCGGAGTGCGGGGACGCCGACGACGAGCGAGACGAGCGCACCGATCGCTCCCGCGCTGAGCGTCGCGAGCGTGATGTCCCAGTGCCAGCGCTGGGTGAGCCAGGCGCTCGTCGCCGCACCGACGCCGGCGAAGGCCATCTGTCCCAGCGACAGCTGGCCCGCCCACCCCGTCAACACGCCGAGCGACATGAAGGTGATCGCGAACAGGAAGATCAGGGCCATCCGCACCACGACGGTCGTTCCGAACAGGGTGGGAAACACCAGGAAGGCGACGGCGAACGCGAGGATTCCGACGATCCGGCCGATGCGCACCAGCGGGAGCGATCGGTACACGTCGGCAATCGGGCGGACGTCGCCGGCGTTCTGCCACGACGACGTGTCCATCTCCGAGCGCACACCGCGGGTGCGTCGGAGGAGCAGTGCGACGACGATCACGACGCCGGTGATCGCGCCCATCTTCGCTTCGGCCTCGATCGCGCCGGAGTTCCAGACGACGGCTTCCTGAAGGATGCCGAGGGCGATCGACGCGGCGATGATCGTCGGCAGGTGGATGAGGCGGCCGAGCGTGAGCGCCGCCAACGAACGGAGGAGGAGGAGCAGTCCGAGCGCTCCTCCGACGGGAAGTCCGTACACGCCGGCGCGGAGGAACAGGGCGATGAACCCGAGCACGGTGGCGACCGACCACACGACGCTCTGGAGACCCTTGACCGGGATGCCGAGCATCGCGGCGCGGCTCGGAAGTTCGGCCGATGCTCGGATCGCGACGCCGATCCGCGTCGAGCGCAGGAGGATTCCGACGCCGATCATCGCCAGCGGTGCGAGGACGAGCGCGATCACGTGGTTCGCGTTGAAGACGCGCGATCCGATCTCGAAGTCGATGGCGAACGGTGCGTCGATCCGCTGGGACTGGACGCGTGCACCCCACCAGCCGGGAAGGAACAGCGCGCAGACACCGATCAGTTGGGCGACACCGATCGTGGCGACCGTGACCACGAGCCGCGGTGCGTCGAAGAACCGACGGATGATCAGGAACTCGACGGCAACACCCAGGACGGCTGCCGCGAGGAAACCGATGCCGAAACCGAGGTACCAGCTCATTCCGGATTCGATGACCAACATCACGGTGAGGACCGCGGGGAGCAGTCCCAGTTCGCCGGCCGTGAAGTTCAACACCCGGTTGGCACGGAACACCAGGTACATCCCGAGCGAGACGAGGCTGGTGATCAGACCGAGGATGACGCCGGCCAGCAGCGCCCCCGCCGGGGCGGGGAAGAACAGTTGCTGGACGATCACCAGCACGATCGGCCACGTGAGCCACGACACGCGTTCGAGACCGTCGGGAAGTTTCACGGCAGCTCGACCCGTCGTTCGAGCACGAACTCGTACTCGAGGTAGGAGTTCACGTGTTCCTGGCCGGGTGCAGGCGGAACGAGCTGAGCGGACTGGAGCAGCATCCAACCGTCGCGCAGCGCACGGAGTCCGCTGCGGTAGGGCGGCGCGCCCGGTTCGTCCGGTGCGGGGAGGTCGGGTCCTGCTCCGTCGGTTCCGTCGTGGAACGCCCAACCGACGACCTTCTCGTCGATCGACGCGCCCTCCAACCAGAGGTAGAGCACCTGTTGACGGAGCGTCACGTCAGGCACGGCCCGCGACGAGGCCGGCGCGGCCCTCGAGCCGCGTGAGGTAGTAGTCGACGTCGAACTCGTCGTCGCCGGTCAGGTAGCGCCACAGGAGCGCACGTTGCATCTGGTCGTTGCGGTAGTCGGTGACACCCATCCACGGGTGCCAGGTGCGGAAGACCTCGGCGACGCTGCCGGGTTGCATCCGGGCGAAGATGTGGTCCGAGGGCGGGTTCTGCACGTCGTCGAGGTCGGAGGTGTCCCACCGTCGGACCTGTGCTTCGGTCGGGTTGAACCGGATCTTGTAGAGCCAGCGTTCCGCGCCGCCGGGGTTCGGTTGACCGGCGTGCCACAGCCCGTGGTGGAACACGAACACCGAGCCCGCCGGACAGCTGACCTGCTGCTCACCGACGATGTGTTGATAGCGAGCCAGTCCCGACGAGCGCACGCGGGTGAGATGGCTGCCGGGAACGAACCGGGTTCCACCGGCGCCGGGTTCGACCGAGCGGGGATACCAGAACAGTTGGATGTCGAACGTCGGGTCGGGCGAGTCGGTGGTCGCGTCGACGTGCAGCGGCTGGACGTAGCTGCCGCCCGCCGGGATGTGATGGACCCAGTCGTGATCGAACGTGGGGTCCGAACCGACCAGCGACGTGATGATCCCGCGGATCTGCGGGAGTCGGAGGTACTCGCCGATCGCCGACGGCAGGGGGTAGCACTCGTCGAGCGGGGTCAGCGTGTGCGGCGGTTTCATCCCGTCCGGGAGCAACCGTTCGTCGTTCAAGCGGGCGATCTCGTCGACCGCGCGCTCGTTGACGTCATCCGGAACGATCGCGTCGAAGCGGAGGAATCCGTTGGCCACGAACTCGGCCATCTGGCGCGTCGACAACAGGTGTTCGGGCACGCGATGTTCGACTGACTCGCTCAAACCATTCCCCCAAGGACGGTGACGAGCGACACAGTAGGGGAGCGGCCGAGTCAGATTGCAACTCGGAGCAGCGGGGATGGATTGTGTCTCGACGATCGAGCGTCGAAGCGGCGCCGCGTGGCGCCGCGGAGGTCAGCTCGTCTGCGTTCCGACCTTCAGGTCCTTGAACGGCACACCCTTGTCGACGGCGGGTTCGCGGGGCAGACCGAGCACACGGTCGCCGATGATGTTGCGCTGGATCTCGTCGGTGCCGCCGGCGATCGACGACTGGAACGAGTTCAACACGATCCGCTGACGCTCGTCGGCGTCGGGGACACTCGGGTCCCACGCGATCGACGACGGGCCGGCGATCTCGAGCGCGATCTCGCGCATCTTCCACGCGATGTTCGAGCCGAAGAGCTTGCCGAGTGATCCACCGGGCCCCGGGGTCTTGCCCGCCTTCTGCTCCGCGCGGTTGCGCATCGCCACCATCGCCTTGGTGGTCTCCATCGAGTAGATCCGCATCAGCTGATCGCGCACGACCGGGTCGTCGATCTTGCCGGTCTCCTGCGCGGCGCTCTTGAGCAGCTTGAAGGTCGGCTGGTTGATCTTGCCCGCACCAGCGGAGCCGATCGCGACGCGCTCGTACATGAGCATCGCGGTGGCGAGCTTCCAACCGGCGTTGTACTCGCCGAGCAGGTTGTCCTTGGGGATGCGGACGTCGCTGAAGAACACCTCGTTGAAGTGCGAGCCGCCGTCGATCTGGTGGATCGGGCGGATCTCGACGCCGGGTGCCTTCATGTCGAGGATGAACATCGACAGGCCGGCATGCTTGACCTGCTCGGGGTCGGTACGCGCCACGACGATGCCGTAGTCGGACTTGTGGGCGAGGGTGGTCCACACCTTCTGGCCGTTGAGGATCCACTCGTCGCCGTCGAGCTCGGCCTTCGACTGGAGGCTCGCCACGTCGGAGCCGGCGCCGGGCTCGGAGAACATCTGGCACCACATCGTCCTGCCCGAGATGTTGTCGGCGAGGTAGGCCCGCTTCTGCTCGTCGGTGCCGTACTCGTCGAGCATCGGCAGGCACATGCCGTGGCTGATGATGAACTCGCTCGCCATCATCCGGTAGTTGCCCTGCACCTCACGCCAGATCTTGTCGTGGGCGAGGGTGAGACCGGCCCCACCGAACTCCTCCGAGTACGGCACGCCGGCCAGCCCTTCCTCGGCGGCGGCCGCGAGGAACGCCTTCTGCTCGGCGAGATTGGGAATCGCGTTGCCGGTCTTGACGGCGTGCTCTTCCATGAAGTCGACGCACTTCTGCCGGAACTCGGCGGCTTCTTGCTCGGTCAGGGTGTCGCTCATGTGGGGGTCCTCCGTCTACGGGTGATCGAGTGGTTGATCGACTTGGAACATACTGTATGTCTCCATACAATCAGAATCCAACGACGCGGATCAACTGGGGAGACCCCAGTCGACACCCACACGATCTTTCATGAGCAGCCTCACCAACAACGAACTGGACTCGCCGCCCTGGCTGCGTGTCGAGTCGACGCTGATGGCGACGGCGCGGCTCGTTCGTGATGCGTTCGATGCCCGTCTGGTGCCCCTCGATCTGAATCTGACGCAGGCGAGCCTGATCGGCTACATCGTCGAGTTCGGTGCCACGACGCAGACCCAGCTCGCCGATCGCCTCGGCATCGGACGCGCATCGATCGGCTCGGTGATCGACCGACTCCAGGAACGTGGATTCGTCGAGCGTCATCCCGATCCCAACGATCGGCGCGTCTGGCGCGTCGAGGTGACCGAGTCCGGCCGCGAGTTGGCCGGTCGGGTCCGCGACATCGACGAAGTGCTCCGAGCGGAACTCCGTCGGGGGATCGGCCGCGAGGAACGCCAAGCCCTCAGCTGGGTGCTCACCCGCCTCCAGCAGAACCTGCAATCCGTAATTCTCAACCAACACACAGGAGATCAGCAATGACCGAAGCAGTGATCATCGACGCCGTGCGCACGCCGGGCGGCAAGCGCAACGGACAGTTCAAGGACCAGCACCCCGTCGACATGGCGGCGCTCGTCCTCAAGGCGCTCGAAGAGCGCAACAACCTCGACCCGGCGATGGTCGACGACGTCATCATGGGCTGCGTCATGCAGGTCGGTGAGCAGTCGCTCAACATCGGCCGCAACGCCGTGCTGTCGGCTGGCTGGCCCGAGGAAGTTCCCTCCACCACGGTCGACCGCCAGTGCGGTTCGAGCCAGCAGTCGATGCACTTCGCGGCACAGGGCGTCATCGCCGGTGCCTACGACGTCGTCGTCGCCGCCGGTGTCGAAGTGATGACCCGCACTCCGATGGGCGCCTCGATCGTCCAGGGCATGGGCTTCCCCTTCAGCCAGGACCAGCAGGACCGCTACGCCGAGACCGGCCTCCCGCCGCAGGGCATCGGCGCCGACATGATCGCCGACGAGTACGACATCACCCGCGAGGACCTCGACGCCTTCGGTGCCGAGAGCCAGCAGCGTGCCGCGGTCGCCCGCGACGAGGGTCGTTTCGAGAACGAGATCATCCCCGTCGAGGTCGAGATCGACGGCGAAACCGTCATCGTCAAGGACGACGAAGGAATCCGCGACGGCACCACTGCCGAGTCGCTCGCCAAGCTGAAGCCCGCGTTCAAGGAGGACGGCAAGATCACCGCCGGCAACTCCTCGCAGATCTCCGACGGTGCATCCGCCGTCCTGATCATGAGCGCCGAGAAGGCCGCCGAGCTCGGAATGAAGCCCCGCGCCAAGTTCCACAGCTTCGCCCTCGCCGGCACCGACCCGGTCACGATGCTCAAGGGCCCGATCCCGGCCACCAAGAAGATCCTCGAGAAGACGGGCCTGTCGATCGACGACATCGACCTGTTCGAGGTCAACGAAGCATTCGCTTCCGTCGTGCTCGCATGGCAGAAGGAGACCGGCGCCGACATGAGCAAGGTCAACGTGAACGGCGGCGCGATCGCCCTCGGTCACCCGCTCGGTGCGTCCGGCACCAAGCTCATGGGCACGCTGCTCAACGAGCTCGAGCGCACCGGCGGCAAGTACGGCCTCCAGGTGATGTGTGAAGGCGGCGGCATGGCCAACGCCACCATCATCGAACGCCTCGACTGACCCTCGCGGTACCCCAACCCCCAACCCGTTCTCGTGAACAGTTCTGGCGCTCC
>NZ_BAOL01000011.1 GCF_000350145.1 Ilumatobacter nonamiensis YM16-303
GGGGGGGGGGGCGCTGGCGCTTCTTCACCGTCGCGGGTTCAAAGCTGCTGTCACGATCACCCGGCCCGGTCGATATCGACCGGGCCGACCTCGGTGATCACCGATTTCGACCCGGCCCCGTTACGCGAGTTGGCACCATCACATGTTCGAGGTCAAGCGCTTCGCACCAGCAGGCCGCCATGGTGTCGAGGTCGACGCCCACAGTTCGGGCGACGCCTGCTGCCTCGAGGTCAACGTGAGCGATCGCGCAGACCCGGCCAGATCGGCGCTGGGCGCACATCGCACCGGGTGCGCGCCCTCGGCGCATTCGTACGTCTGCTCGCGCTCGTCAGAGTCGCGCAATCGGGATCATTCCGAAACTCTTTCGGCTCCGGACCAACGGCTCCGCCGAGCGCCACTCGGCACCAGACGAAGTGACCGGCCTCAGTCGGCGGGCGGAGACGTCGTGGTCGTGGGAGCCGTCGTCGTCGTGGTGGTGGTGGTCGTCGTCGGCGCCGTGGTGGTGGTCGTCGTATCGACAACTTCGGGCACCGAACTGGACGTCGTCGTGACCTCCGTCGGCTCGGTGGCCGGCGTCGTCTCCGTCGACTGGTCGGACGAGCGGCTCGACGCACCGGTCTTCTCGTCTTCCTTGTCCTTCTTCTCTTCGTCCTTCTTCTCTTCGTCCTCGTCGAGCACGAGGTCGCTCGTCTTGACCGCCGTTGCGAAACATCCTCCGCCGGCCGGCGGGTTGTCCAGCGGCGAGCACCACACGATCATGACGTGGGACTGACCTTCGGTGTTGGCCAGACTTCCGCCCGAGAAAGAAGTGCAGTCGTTCCTCCGCTTCTTGCCCACGACAGCGAGGATCTTGCCAACGGCCGGGTCGATCGACACCGAACCGTTCGTGATGTCGGTCCCGTCGACTTCGAATCCGGAGAACACCGTGCCGCCGCCCGGGACGCGCTCACCGACGCGGAAGCCGGCCGGAACGTTCGCCTTGGCAACGTCGGCGCAGGTGGATCCACCGCTCCGTCCCGAGGCCACGGCGCACACTTGGCCGCCCTGGGCCTCGAGCTTGAAGATCCAGTAGCTCTTGCACTCCTGCTCGACCTCGGTTCCCGAGGCTGCCCGCGCCGTCGATGACAGGATCATCGGGGTCGTCCAGACGACTGCACCGGCAACGGCTGCCTTCTGCACCGCTGCCCGCCGCGAAAAGCGGCGATCTTCATTCTGTTCGTTGTTCACGTCCTACTCCCTCTACGTCCGGGCAACGGGAGACCCGCCCACGTCTTGGCAGTACTCTACAGGTTCGACCCCCTCGATGTCCATGATTTCGCCACTCATCGTGACGGGCGACCACTTTCGACGCCCGAAACTGATCGTGCTTCCCGTCCGACGTCCGGTTTGCCGGGCGGTGACATTCCAACACGCCCGGCCAGAAGGTCTCTGACCTGGTCGTCGAAACGATCGAGTGGTCCGCGATGCCATTCCAGGGTCTGAGCCCCGCGCACGGCCGAGGCCATCAGCTCCAGCAACTCCGTCCCGTACCGGTCAGGGTCGAAACACGCTTCGATGAGCCGCACCACACCATGGGAACGGGGAAGCGGTCGAATCTCGCCGGGAACCGCACCACCGGCGCCGAGAAATATCACCAGTTCAGGTGGTCCAGCTGCCGACACGGTGTTCACGCCCAGCGCCGACGCGGCGCACTGCCTCGTATCCGGGAGAGCGAACGGAGCGGGCGGGATCGGCGCCTCCTCGGAAGCGATGCCGAGAAGCGACCAGCTTCCCGAGCGCACTCCGATGGGCTTCAGCGAGCCGGTGCAGGTCCGATCCGCCGAGACCGCTACGACGTCGTCGGTGAGCAAGCGCCACCCTGCCCGAGCAAGAGCAAGCGTCGTGGTCGACTTTCCGGCACCCGACTCTCCGACGACCCAGATCGACCGCCCAGCACGGTCGGCGACCGCCCCCGCGTGCAGGAGGGGGCCTGTCGAGCGCTCGACGACCGCTCGGTTCACGTGCCAGAACAACATCGACAGAACCCATCCGGGCAGTCCCGATGCAAGCTCGTCGCCGTCCTGGCTGAGTGTCGCGACGCTCGGGTCATCGAGCGTGACGTCGAATCGCACCGGGGAGGTGACCGGCGCGCGCGAGTCGACGAACACCTCCGCAAGGTGTCTGCGGAGGCCGGGATCGGACGCATGGATCTCGTACTCCAGGTCGAGCAATCTGCCGGCGATCGGCTTCGGACGCGACAACGACGTCACGGCTTCGCCGATCGCCGCATTCCGACCTCTCGCCTCACCGTGTGGAGAAAGTGCCGGACGCGGTCGCGACGGCTCGAATGACGTGCCGACACGTATCTCTTGGTCGGCAGCGACAGGTCGCGCAGGTACTCGGTCCGTTCTCGCCATCCAGCGAGCGTGGTCACGCTGAGCGCTGCCCGTACCGCCCATGATGAGTCGGGGTCGCGGTGAGCGGCGATCAGGCCCGCGTCGACGATGCTCGGTGCAACTTGTGTGCTCCACGCTGGATCGAGTGTCTCGGGCCAGACCGTGGCGCGCAACACGGTGTCGACAGCGCTGTCGAGCAGCGCTTCCACCCCCCAGCCGGCTGCTCGTTCACGAACCTCGCCGATGTCGATCGTCGGGAGCAGCCGGACGAGGTCTCCGACCGTGGCCAATCGGGCAGGCGGCGGAGCGAGTTCGGCATGCAGGCAGGCGTGCAGGAAACGGTGTTCCCGGTCGAGTGCATCGATCTCGGTGGACCCGACGAGAAACGGACTCCGCACCGCCCAGAGTTCGTCGACCGGGATGCGATGGCCGACCGGGCCTTCGGCGATCGTGCGGTGGACATCGAACTCGATGTCGCCGACCCACGTGATGCTCTTCCCGTACCGACGGTCGAAGCCCGCCCGCGGCTCGGGATAACGACGCCGAAAACCGTCAGCCCGGAGGATGTCGAACACTTTGGGGAGATCGCTCGACCGGACGAGCACGTCGATGTCACCGAACTCGCGCAATTCCGGTCGCAGATGATCGAGGTGGGCAGACGCCGGCCCCTTCAGACTGCGAAGTTCGATCCCAGCGGTCGCCAATTCGTCGTGGAGCCAGATCAACCGCGATTCCAGGTGGACGCAACGCGCCATGGCGCCACGCCAACGATCCACCAATGGCGCCACCCGCGACTCGTCGACCACGAGCACACCGTCACGCGCCGCCCACGCGAGCGCGGGGATCACCCGTCCTCTCGCCGCCGTGTCGACCAGCGCGAGCCACTGCGAATCCGTCCACGCCGATGTGTCGACGGTCGTCGTCGGGAGGCCGAGTGCATCGGCAGCGATCAGACGTCCGAGCAGAACCCGGTGCGCGAGCACCTCAGTACTCACGAACCAGCAGACCCTCGGCGACCAACTGATCGATCACCCCGCGAGCATCCTCCACCGCGTCGGGCTCGTCGGTGAACATTTTTGCCACGTCGGCGAGGACGTCCGACTCGGGACGTCCGCTTCCGATCAGCCGATAGACGATGCCCGCCGCACCGAGCAGCTCGACCTCGCGAGCCGTCGAGCCGTCGAACAACACGATCCAGTCGTCGAGATCTCGCGACGGGGTCACGGGGCGGACCATGTGACGCTCCCCGCCTTATGCTCGTGCACGAATCGGGCACGCATTCCGATCGCCCAACCACGTGCTCCGACCATCACCGATCCATCATGACATCTCGCCGACGATCCGACTCGTTTCCACGGCTCCGGGACGATCTCGGCGCCGTTGCGGTCGACGGCGACATCGTCGTCTACGACGCTACGGCCGAGACCGCACACGTACTCTCCGGTGGGGCGGTCGCAGTGTGGTTGGCCCTGGAGAACGAAACCGGACCGCGCGATGTCACCGCTCGGGTGGCGGAGATCGTCGGCGAGGATCCCCGCGTCATCGCCGACGAAGTGGATGACGCGGTCCGATCGTTCCGCGAGCGCGGCTTCCTCGTGGCGGACAGCGGGGCATGAGCCGGAAGCCCGACGGCGCCGGAGAGGCCGTTCGGTTTCTCGACGAGCCACCGAATCCTTGAGGCGGCGCTCCCGCCAGCCCCGTGTGGGCCGGTTCGTACGTCTACAGCGATGGCAGGTGGCGGATCGGACTGTGCGCCGACGACCAAGAGCTGATCGACGCCATCGTCCGCTCGGTTCCCGGCTCGGTGACGGAAACCGAGGACCCGCCTCCGGGCTACTCGTTGATCGCCCATCCCGGCCTCCTGCCGCCGGCCGGCGGGCCAGGATCGCCGCGTGAGCTCGCCTCGCTCCGCCGCGGTTCCACGACGCTCCTGCGAAGCCGCGACCCGGTGCGGCTCGCACGGTCGCTGGCGCTCCACCTTCGCTCGCACCCCGCAGCCACCGACCAGCGGGTTCGGCTTCGGTCGGCCGCCGTCGTGCGCGACGATTCCGTCGTCCTCGTCCCCGCAGAGGTGCTGTGGCAGGCGGGCCTCGAGTCGCGCCTCGCCCGTGCGGGCATCGCCCCCGTGGACTCACCCGTCATCGAGATCGACGCCGTCGAGCGCGGCAAAGGATTCGCGTGGATCCCCCGCGCGTGGCCAGGCGGAGGAACGCCACCGGGAGCGGTCGACGTCGACCAACAGCGCCTACCGATTCGCCGTTGGCTTCTCGACCCCGTCGGCTTTGACGCTCACGACATCGGGAGCGCCAGCGGTTTGGTCGCCGCAGCGTGTACCCGGATCGATCCCGGTTCGGGCGCTCATCCACACGATGCCCTCGAAGCGGTCGCTCACCTGCGAACGGTCGTGATGCCGCTCCCGCTGCAACTCACGGCGAGCGACACGATGGCCGTGATCTCTCAGGCGCTCGAGACCTGACGGCGTCCGGAAGGTCGACTCGACCGAACCGAACCGACGTCACCTCCGGCCGTCGTTCGCGTACCATTTGATCATGGCGCCGGGCGGACGATCAGCACGAGGCTTTCTCATCCGGTCATCCCGATGGACCCCATCTCGACGACACGGTACAGCCGTCGCGATGCTCGGGCTCACGGTCGCGGCCTGCGCCGGCAGCGACCCCGACATTGACAGCGCTCGCGCGCCGGAAGTGCCGACATCAGACCAAACTGCACCCGTCGACACCGCAGAGACCGTCGACTCGGAAGGGACCACCGAGGCGGACGACGGCCAAACGACGGAGACCACTTCACTGTGGGATAGGTACCAGAATGGTTCGACGCCCGCCGATCCGCCGCCGTCGCCGATCAGTTCCGCGGCGTCGTGTGAGCCGGGTGGATCGCCGGCACCGTCGAGCGACTTCGAGTCGGTGACGCTCGAGGATCTCGGCGAGACCGACGGCGTCAGAGTCCACGCGGCGGAGTATCCGCTGCCCGATTACGAGGGCAACCCGTGGTCACAGTGGGGAGAGGGCGTCGCACTCCCCGATGGTCGCTACGTCTCCGCCGTCGGAGACCACCTGGGGCAGGACGGCACCACGTGGTTCTACGAATACGACCCCGCCACCGATGAACTCACGCGCACGGTGGAGGTGTCGGAGTTCCTGGATCACGAAGACGGGGACTGGGGGTTTGGCAAGATCCACGCCCCGATGGTCCTGGACGCGGACTGCTCGATCGTGACCGCGACGTACTGGGGATCCCGGCGCGGCATCGAAGACTCGTCGTACGAGGGCGACCACCTCGTCCGTTACGACCCCATCACGCGGGAAGTCCACGATCTCGGGATCCCGGTCGAAGGGTTCGGTATCCCGTCGCTCTCGATCAGCCCCGACCGTCGATACATCTACGGTGAGGCCGTCGACCCCTCGACCGACGCCGCGACCGAAGCCGACACGGGCGTGTTCTTCATCGCAGATGCCGCAACGGGCGAGGTGACACACCTGGACGACCGTGACGAGCACGTCGGTTTCCGCGACGTGCTCGTGACCTCCGACGGAGAAGCCCTGTACGCGATGAACGACGGATCTCTCGGCGCGGTCCGACCCGACGGCGCCGAACGCGTCATCGACGCGGTACTACCGGGCGGGGGCTGGCTGCGCAGCGCCACGCCGACCCGCGGTCAGGGCGCTGTCTACGGCGTCACTCGCGATCCAGATGCCCTGTTCGAATATTCGACCTCGGGGGAGTCGATCGACATGGGTGAACTCGAGGGATACGTCGCATCCATCGCGCTCTCACCCGACGGCGAAACGGTCTTCTACGTTCCGGGAGCCCACGGCAACGGCCCGGAACTCGGCGGGACCCCGCTGATCGCCGTCGACACGGCGTCGGGAGAACGCACGGTCCTCGCCCGTCTGAACGACGTCATCGAACCCGCACTCGGGGTCGTGGCGGGTGGATCGTTCAGCGTGGTCGCCGCTCCGAGCGGCGACCGCATCTACGTCGGCCTCAATGGCGGACGGTCAGGATCCGACGAGGAGTTCGGCACGGTCGTACTCGCGGCGATCGACCTGTCGTGATGAGGTCGACCCGCCGACCCCGCGCGACACAGTTGTGGGTCGCGTCGATCTCGGCTGCGACGTTGACGATCACCGCGTGCGGCGGCAGCGAATCGGGCCAGTCGTCGGTCGACGCAGGGCAATCCGACGCGAATCGCCCGGACGACCCCACGTTGAGTGGCTCGACGCCATCGAAGGTGCTCGTACCACAGTCGACGTCACCGCGCCCGGGCACACCTTCCCTTCCGTGGAGCAACGAACCCGACTCTGCGTCCGCCGCCCTCGGCAACACCAGTGTTTGCTGGTCCACTCCGCCGATGAACGGGACCGACGAGATCTCCTTCGTCAATGCCACCGAGGACTATGGGCTCGTCGAACCGCTCACCGGGATGTACGGACATGCCATCGCGGCAGGTGATCCCAATGGGGACGGCTGGACCGACCTCTTCGTCGGCACCTTCGCCGACCGACCCGTCGAGGACTATCAGGTTCGCGGTGCCGAGGGCCCCTCCCCCGACAAGCTCCTCCTCGGTGGCCCCGACGGCTTCCGCGTCGATGAGTCATTCCCTGGCCAACTCGCTCGATCGAGCGGCGCGACCTTCGCCGACCTCGACCGCGACGGCGACCTCGACCTGATCGTCTCACGCAACCCCCGCGGCGACAGCGAGGTCGGAAGCCGACCCACCACCATCTTTGAGCGCGATCGCGACGGTTGGTCCATCTCGACCGAATTGGCCCACGATGTGGGCGGACGCTCCATTGCGGCCGTCGACTTCGACCGCGATGGGCTTCCCGACCTCGCGATTGCCGGCGACCGCTTCGGCGCTGGACCGACGCGTTTCTACCGCAACCTCGGAGAGATGAAGTTCGAGGACACCACGGCGACGTGGGGCATTCCGAGCGACGTCGAAACTCTCGCGTTGTCGACGATCGATCTCGACGGCGATGGCTGGCTCGACGTCGTGTTCAGCGGCGATCCCCGGGTGCTGATGGGCCGGGGACCAGGAGAGTTCGAGATCGTCGACGCGCCGGCCCTCGAGTGGGAGATCTACGGCGAGGAGGACGACCCCGCCGGGATCGCGGTCGGCGACCTCGACAACGATGGTCGGCCGGACCTCGTGGTCGGCCAGCACTTCAACTCGACCCTCGAGTTCGGCGAGCGGGTTCCGGTCCGGATTTTCCTCAACCGCTCGGAGCCCGGCGAACTCGAGCTGATCGACGTGACCGACGAAGCGGGCTCGCTTCCGCTTCCCACCAAGTCGCCGCATGTCACGATCGTGGACCTCGACAATGACGGCAACCAGGACATCGCCACCTCGGCAGCCTCGCCCGAGGCAACACCGGTCGTGTTGCGCAACGTCGGCTTCGACGACGGCATCCCCGTCTTCGAAGCGTCATCCGAGGTCAGCGACCGCTACTGGGTCACCGGGGTCACGGCGGACTTCGACGGAGACGGACGAGTTGACGTAGTCAACGTCGCGTGGGAGCCGACCAGCCCGACCGTTGCCTCTCGAAGCACCGGACCGTCCGGGGCGTCGCTTGAGCTGGACGTGTCAGCGATCGACGGTCTCGAAGTCGGTGCTGCGATCTCCGTCGGTGCACCAGGTTCCTCGAGTCCGATCGGCCGGGCTTGGGTGGCGAGCACGAGCGGATACGCAGCGGGGCCTGGCCGGGTGATTCATCTCGGTCTCGGGGGGTTCCGTGGCGACATCGATGTCACCGTCGAACACGTCGATGGAACGACCACCACGTTCTCGGCGGAAGAGGGCTCGGTTCGGGCCTGCCCGTAGCCGCGGTTCAGATCGACCGGAAGCTTCGGGGTCCGGCGGCGGCGACGGCCTCGTAGAGCGTCTTCATCCCGCCCGCCGACGACTCGATCCTGAACTCACGCTCGAATCGCCGCCGCCCGCAGCGGCCGAGGCGCTGACGCAACGGTTCATCGTCGATCAGCCTCCTGATAGCCACCGTGAACGAATCGGGCTCACCCGGGCTGCACAACACAGCGCTGACGTCCTCTTCGACCACTTCTCGAACGGGTCCGATGTCACTGGCGACGACCGGGACCCCGATCGCCATCGCTTCGATCACCGAGCCCGGCAGGCCTTCGTAGCGCGATGAGAGCACGAAGACGTCTGACGCATCGAGGACGTCTGCGATGTCCCCGCGATGACCGAGCAACTTGACGTGATCGGGACGATCGAGCGACTCGATCGCCTCTTCGATCGCACTCGTGGCCGTGCCGGCTCGGCCGGCGACGATCAGCCAGATGTCGTCGCGCGCCCGGAGCAACGGCTCGAGTGCGCGGATCAGGGTGACCTGGTCCTTCGACCGCTCCTGTCGCCCGACATTGGCAACGACGATGTCGTCGGCCGGGATTCCGAGCGACGCGCGAACGTTTGCTCCCACGTTCGGATCGAGCAACGGGAGAGGGTCCGGTCGTCCGCGCTTGACCACCGAGATCGCATCCCGCCGGACGCGCAGATGCTCGATCGCATCGTCACGCGCCGCCTCGGACACGGCGTGGTACGCGTCGACCCCCAACTTGCCGGAGATCGCATCGATCAACTGCACCACCCTCAGTTTCGCCGGTGTGACGCCGCTCGTCGCTCGACGCTCGGCGGAGTAGGACGTGCTCACGAGGCTCGTCATGAGCGGCACATGCTTTCCGACGAGAGCGCGACGCGCGAGCAGGTTGGACTCGTACAACATGGAATGAACGACGTCGGGACGGACCTCGTCGACGAGGCGTCGCAAAGCGCGGACTCGCCCGCTCGAGGGGAGCAGCCTGACATCGACCCCTCGGTCTCGAAGCATTGGTGCGAGGCCTTCATCACCACGCGAGCGGAGGATCGCGATGGTGAAGTCGACGCCATTCCCCCGGAGCGCGAGTACGAGATCGGCCAGAGATCGCTCGGTCCCACCTTCGACCAGCGCGTCGATGACCGCGAGCACGCGCAACTCCCGCTCCCCGCCGCGTACGCCCGGCTGGAGCTTCCCGTCGGCGCGCATGGTCGGCACCGTATCCCACGACCGCCGCCGACCGGGACCCAGTCGCGCCGGTGAGACCTCCGGTCGCGCAGCGATGCACGCCGGCCACCGGAGCACTGAACGGTGATGCGCGCCAGGAAGCGGGGATCTGGAAGTATTCGAACGATGGGCCGGATCGTGACCACCCGCTTGTTCGTCGAGGTGACACAGCCGGCGACACTCCGAACGGGCCATCGCTCATGACACCTCGGATCCACTCGATCGTCGTCACATATCGTCGTCCCACCGTGCTGCGAGCCACGCTCGCCGCGATCGACGCTCAGCAGGTCCGACCCGACCACATTGTCGTCGTGGACAACGACTCGGCCGGCGAGGCGACGAGTGACCTCGACGAACCCGAGAACGTGACGTATCTGCGCGCGGCAGAGAATCTCGGACCGGCCGGCGGCATCGCCGTGGGCATGCACCGCGTCCTGGAGAATGCGGATGACGAGGACCTCGTCTTGCTCATCGACGACGACGACCCACCGCCGTCATCCGACTCCATCGCAAGGGTTCTGGCGATCATGGCCGACGCGGGCCCCGATGTCGCCGCCGCCGGCCTCGTCGGAGCCCGGTTCGATCGACGACGAGCGCTGACTCGACGGGTTCCCGACCGAGAACTCGTCGGACGCGTCGACGTGGACTACATCGCCGGCGGCCAGTTCCCGATGTACCGCGTCGGGGCGATCCGCGACGTCGGAGTCTTCGATGCCCAGCTCTTCTTCGGCTTCGAGGAACTCGAATTCGGACTGCGGCTCCGATCGGCCGGCTATCGACTGCTGGTCGATGGTGACGCGATGCTGGCGCTTCGTCGAGCACACGGTAGAACCGGCATCGGCGCCCGGGCACAGGCCACACCACGGCCGCCGTGGCGTCGCTACTACAGCTCGCGGAACATCGTGGAGATCAGCCGACGCTATGGGTTGCGCGGGGCCGTCGTATTGTCCGTCCTGCACGCCGGGCCCATGGCGGCAGTCCGCGGCTTGCTGCGCTTCCGGGACACGCGGTTGGCCGCTGCTGCCCTTCGTGGTACTGCCGACGGAGTCCGGGGTCGGTTGGGCCGCGTGGACGTTCCGTGACTCCGACCCGACCGGAATCCACCACATCCTCGCGTGCGATCCGGGTGACGTTGGTGCTCGCGTCCGCCAACCGCCGGGGAGCGGAGATGCAGGGCGAGGCGCTCAGCAGGGAACTGCGCGCGCTCGGTGTCTCGATCCGCGTCGTGGCGTTGACTGCGTCCGCATCGGCCGACGCGGCGCTCGACGTACGGGTGCTCGGTCGACGCGCGCTCGCGCCCCTCACGCTCCGCCGCCTCGCTCAGGAGACCCGGTCCACCGATCTGGCGATCGGCTACGGATCAACAACGCTGCCGGCGCTTTCACTGGTCAGCGCGGCGACACGCCGACCGTTCATCTATCGCAGCATCGGGAATCCGGCGGACTGGGCCCGCGGCTCTCTGCATCGCGCCAGAACCCGTGCACTCTTCACCCGCCCCGTCCATGTCGCGGCCCTCTTCGACCGGGCTTCCGCTTCACTCGGCTCGCTCTACGGTGTGGCTCCAGAACGACGTTCCGTGATTCCGAACGCACGCAGTTCGCGACACTTCGTCCCGCCCAGCGCGGAGGAGCGCGGCGCAGCTCGGCGGGCCCTCGGTGTGAGCTCTGACGGCCCGGTCATCGCGTTCATCGGAGCACTTGCCGACGAGAAGCGTCCGCAGGTGGCGCTCGACGTGTTCGACCATGTCGAGGGCGCCACGCTCGTCGTCGCCGGCGACGGACCTCAACGGACCGCGCTCGAGGCCGGCGTGGCCCGTCGGGGTCGAGCGAGTCGAGTGCGTCTCCTCGGCGCGATCCCGGATGTCCGTCCGGTTCTCGCCGCGGCCGATGTGCTCCTCATCACGAGTTCGACCGAAGGCATGCCCGGATCGGCCATCGAGGCAGCACTGATGGGCGTCCCCTCGGTGGCACCCGACGTCGGAGCCGTTCGTGAGGTGGTGTCCGAGGGTGGACGCGTCGTTGCCCAGGACGCTGTCGCACAGGAATACGCACACGCTATTGCTGATGTGTCGGCCGAGCGGGATCGGTTAGGCGACGTCGCCCGAGCGCATGTGATGGCCAACTTCACGTGGGACGTCGTCGCGCCGGTTTGGCTCGGCCTGATCGAGCGCATCGCCGAGAGGTCGCCGACCGACTGATCGAACCTCGTGCTGGCGCTCGAGCAAGCTCACCGTAAGCTGCGGCCCGATGATGCGGCGGCTCGTACAGATCTATCGTGGCGAGCGTCGACTGCTCTCGATCATCGCAGCCGCCAGCCTGTGCTCCGCCGTGACCGAGGCGCTCGCATTGGCGTCGATCGCCGCTCTCGTCCAGGCTGCCGCCGAGGGACAGTCGAGCTACACCGGTGACATCGGCGCACTCGACGTCGACATCTCCCTCGGCGAGCTCGCCGCGATTGCCGGAGTCCTGCTCATCCTTGCCCTCGTCACCCAGGTGGTCACCGCCTACCTCTCCTCGCGGCTCGTCACGGGATACCGGCTCCGGACGCGACTGGCCGTCGTCGCCGCGTTCCAGGCGGCCGACTGGAGCGCACAAGCCGGAGAGCGGGAAGGATGGCTCCGCACCTTGACCACGGAGAACGTCGAACAGTCCGCCTCGGGGCTCCGGTACCTGTCCGACTGGCTGAAGGGTTCGATCGGCGCGGGAATCTTCCTCATCGGGGCGATCCTGATCAATCCGTTCGCCGTGCTGGCGATCGTCGGCGTGCTCGGTCTGGTGATGCTGCTGATCCGACCGCTCAACAAGCTGGGCCGTCGCCTCGCCCGGGAGGTCGCGGACTACAACATCCAGGTCGGTGAGGAACTCGCGACCCTGACGATGGCGGCGCGTGAGCTCAAGATGTACGGCGTGGTTTCCGAAGCCGGCGCCAGCTACCGGCGCACTGCGCGCCTCCAGCGCAGCGCCCTCCTCCGCGCCAACCTCGTCGGCAGCCTCGGAGCGCCGATCTTCCGGACCGCCGCGGCACTCCTGATCGTCGGGCTGATCGCATACGCGGCACTGCGCGGCGGAACCGAGGTCGCCGCGATCGGGCTCATCGCGGTGCTCCTCTATCGCAGTTCCAACTATGGAACGGTCCTCGTCGGCGTTCATCAGAAGTTGGTGCAGGTCGTGCCATCCCTCGACCAGCTCCAGGAGGGACTCGAGAAGCTGCGTGCCGGCTCGCGCACGCCGGGCACCCTCGACCCCGGGCGCGTCGAACGCGTGATGGCGCAAGACGTGACGTTCACCTATCCCGGTCAATCGGAATCCGCGCTCTCCAACGTCACGTTCGAGATCCGTCGTGGCGAGGTCGTCGGGATCGTGGGCCCGTCCGGAGCAGGAAAGTCCACGCTGGCCGACATCTTGGTCGGCCTCCGCCAACCGACGGCCGGGACGGTCCTCGTCGGCGAACTGCCGCTGCGTGAGATCGACCCAGCGGCCCTGCCGCGCTGCGTCTGCCTCGTCTCCCAATCAACGCCGCTCATCCACGGTTCGCTCCGCGAGAACGTTCGCTTCTTCCGAGACGTCGACGACGAAACCGTCCTCGGAGCGCTCGCCGACGCCGGTCTCGTCGACCTCGTCGATGATCTCGACCACGGGCTCGACACCCTCGTCGGCCCGGGTGCTCGGGCGCTGTCGGGAGGTCAGGCGCAACGCCTCGGTATCGCCAGGGCGTTGGCCAGCCGCCCGGCGATCGTCGTCTTGGACGAGCCGACGAGTGCTCTCGACGCAGTGTCCGAACAGGTCATCACCGAGACGATCGACGGTCTGCGTGACGAGTACGGTGTCGGGGTGATCGCCCATCGTCTCAGCACCCTGCGCAACTGTGACCGCATCATCGTCGTGGAGGACGGACGCGTCAGCGACACCGGAACCTTCGCCGAGCTCGAGCGCTCGAGTGAGTTCCTCCGCCACGCTATGGCCGTCGGTCGGCTGGAAGACTGACGACAGGGATCCACGATGAGTCCCGACAGCGCCGGTCCGACGATCGACGTCGTCATCCCGATGCACAACGGCGCAGCGACGATCGAGCGCACGCTTTCGGCAGTGCTCGAACAAGGCGTCGATGGTCTCCGTGTGATCGTCGTCGATGACGGCTCGACGGACGACAGCAGCGACCTGGTAGCTGCCATCGACGATCCCCGAGTCCAGTTGGAACATCAGGAACGGAAAGGCGTGTCGGCGGCTCGCAACCGAGGAGCGCAACTCGGCACGGGTGACACGTTGATCTTCCTCGACAGCGACGACGTTCCCTGCCCGGGATGGGCCACGATGCTCGTCCCGTGTCCAGGGCTCGGCCTCGTCCGCTGCGGTGCGACATCAGTCTTTACCGATGGACGCCGAGAGCCGCTCAATGCCATGGGCGGACCGTTTCTCGCGGGCCTCTTCGCTGTCGATCGATCCTTGTTCGAGGAGGTGGGCGGATACGACGAACGGCTGGCGTACTCCGAGAACACCGATCTCGGATTTCGGCTCGAACGGGCGCTCTCCGAGAAGGGACTGGCCCCCTACATCGTGGATGGCTTCTTCGTCGACGTTCGTCGGGATGACGGGCCACGCGAGATCCGGTACGGCAATTCCGTCATTCGTGACGCCGCCGAACGAGTTTTGGACAAGCACGCGGGCCACATCACCGACAATGCCACGGCGCGATTCTCGGCAGTTGCCGGGGTCCAGAACATCGCGCTCGGCGAACGACGTCGGGCGCGGGTTCATCTGCGGCGTGCCGTGCAACTCGCACCACGCAACTGGCGCTACCGGGCGCGGCTGGTTCAGTCATATCTCCCGCAACGTCAGACGATCCGTTCCAGCTGACCGGACCGATTCCGCGCGATTCTGACCCTGCCCCGGCACGCCCGCCGTGCAAATTTCCAGCTCTCCGCGAGCTCACCGCGACGCGCGTACTTGATCGACCACACCAACGCCCGATCCGCGGCGAACACAGCGATGAGACGACGGTGCTCGGTTCCTCGCGGGTCGAAGGGGCCAGCCTCGGCATACCCTCGGAGAAACTCATCGGTCAACTCCCGGAGCGCGCTCTCCCGATTCCGCCACGTAGCGCGACCGCCACTCCGGCCGAAGTGATGTCCCACCTGGCCGAGGAAATGAGCGATGTCGCTGTGTGCACTGGTGTCCTGCGCACGGAGCGGGGGATCGAGAACAACGATGCCGTCTGCCGCCGTGCGAATGTTGTTGGGCGCGAAGTCTTCGGCCGACATGACGGGCTCGACGAGCCCGAGAGAGCGCCTGATCCATCGCTTGGAGAGCACGAGTCGGCGGGCGAGCGGCGCCAACGCGGCCGAAGCTTGATCCGGGTCCGCGGGCGAGGACCGGTGAATCAGGCCAAGTGCGGTACCGCACAACTCCATCGGAGTACGGAGCGAGGACACGTTCTGCGTAGCGCACGACCGAAGCAGATCGTGGAGGTCAGAGCCAGACTCGTACTCCATCACCAGCGCCGGTGGTGTGGTGAGGCAGCCGACCGGTCGGGCTGCCCGAATCGTCTCCATCCCAGCTGCCGCGAAGACTCGCTGGTACCGCTCGAGGCCCTCGTAGGCAGCGAGAATTGTCGGACCGATCGACTCGGCGACGACCTTGATGATCAGATCGCCGTGCGACGAACGGTCGGTGGAGCACCGAACGATGGAGCAATTGCGACGCGCCGTCGAGGACACGACTCGGCAGCGAACGTCCCGGAGGGCAGGAATCTGCTGAACGGCCTTGACGATCTCGGCGGCCTGGCCGAGGCCTGGACTCCCTTGTTCCGCACGCGCTTCGACCGCCACCTGCTGAACACTAGAGGGAACGATGTCTCCGACCTGGCGCTTCGCGCTCAGCGCGCGACCCGGCGCAGGAGGTGCATCAGCAGGGAACCCCACGTGGTGAGCCCGCAGCACGCAGCCGCCACCCCACATCGCAATGCGACCCGACGTGGTCCACCGAGATGTTCGCGTGCGGTGCGCCCGAGCAACTTCAAGTAACGGAGCCGTGGTTCGGCACGCCACCCCACCGGCTCGCGTCGCGCCGAGGCGATCAGGTCTTCCAACGCCGGTATCTCGACGTCGGCCCGCAACCGCTCGCTGGTTTCCGAATGGACCCGCCGCGCTTCGGCAGCTCGAGTCTTGGAGATGCCGCCGGGATGGTTGCGGTAGAGGAGCACGACATCGGTCACCGCGCCGAAACGATGCCCGCTCAGGAGGAGGCGAGAGTACAGGTCGTAGTCCTCCGTCAGTGGCAGGTCTCGATAGCCCTCGACCGATTGCATGGCGCGGCGTCGCACCATGGTCGATCCGTGGAAGAACGACGGTCCATACCTCAGTCCGAGCGTCAGGGCGGCGTGGGTGGTGGCGGGAACGGACACCGGCGAAACGGGATCGGCATCACCGAAGACCTGCGACGCGCCAGCGACGAGGTCGAGGTCCGGTTCCTCATCGAAACGGCCGAGTTGAACCTCGAGCCGTCGGGGCTGCATGAGGTCGTCGGAATCGGCAATCGCGATGTATTGCCCGCCGGCGAGCCCCAGCGCACGGTTCCGGCTGGCCGCCGCTCCGATGTTGGCGTCGTTGCGCACCAAACGAATCCGTTCGTCGTCGAACCGCCTCAGGTCGTCGATGGCCCCGTCGGTCGAGCCGTCGTCGACAACGATCAGCTCGAAGTCCTCGAACGTCTGAGCCAGAACACTGGCAACCGCCTGGCGGAGTGCCCCACCTGCGTTGTAGACCGGCATCACGACACTCACCGTTGGCACCTCCGGAACCTACCCCATGGCCGACACTCGGACGTCGCTCACCCTCTCCGGATACCCGGAGACACAGCCGCACGCTCGAAGTGCGTGGAGAGCGAGCCGGACGGTCGCTGCGGGACAACGATTTCGACTCCGCTCCCTGACTCTCGGCTGGTCGCTCAGGCGCACGCTGTGGAAACCAGCGTCCGATTCCTACCCTGCGAGTTTCCGCACGACGTGACGCTGGAGCTCGCCGACGTTCGCCATGTCTGCCATCTCGGCCTGCGTGAACTCGATGCCGAACTGGTCCTCGATTGCATAGATCAGGTTGATGTGAGCGAGCGAATCCCATCGCTCGACATCGTTCGCCGTGAGTTCGTCCGTGATCACGACCTCGTCGTCGATCACATCCCGGAAGATCGCCTGCAACTCGTCGCGGATTTCGTCACCTGACACTCGAAGCCTCCTGCTTTGCGATGAACGTGTTGGGTCGTGGGCGACCCTGCCCGGTATCGAGAACCCACGTGGTGGATCCGTCGTCTGACTCGCCGGCCGGCGCGAAGCCGAGGTTCGAGAAGACATCGGAAACGACATCGTTTCGACCAGAAGGCACGTACTGGCCACGAATGAGCGTCACTCCGCGCCGCTCAGCCCGCTCAACCAAATCGTCCAACATCGATCTCTCCAACGACCGCCCGATCACACGACAACTCATCAAGAACGTATCGATGTCCACAGCTCCGTTCTCCACCGTGGCAATCAGCACACCCACGATTCCGTGATCAACGAACCGGTCCACCAGTCGGACCGTCAGCGCAATCGTGGACGGTTCCGCAGCGACGGCGGCCAAGTCGCCGGCCGTGCGCCGCCGGGTGGTCAGATTCCATTGATTCGTCTTGCCCACAAGTTGAGCCGCACGTTCGACCGTCAACGAATCGATCGGCCGCACCTCACATCTCATCTCGAGTCCGAGCAGGAACTCATCGAGACTCGCGGCGTCATCGCGCGCTGACGCCGCCGCCGCCCTGGCACGGTATTGATCGGTTCTGACCAAATCCTCCGCGGAGAGAGTCACGGCATCGAATCCGCTGTATGACGCGACCGTGCGAGCGAACCCGGATGGGTCGGCAGGCATGTGGATCACGTCGACCTGCGGGAGCTCGGAACGGACGAAGGCTCGTTCCGCCACGTTGTCGTCGACGAAGACGATCGAGTCCAGTCCAATCGACAGCTCGTCGGCGATCGCTCGAATTCCCTCTGGCTTCGGCTTCCAACTCGCCGAGAACGCCACGAAGTCCGAGAGACGCAGGCGCATGTCGTCGCGCTGCTCGAACGGAGCCCGAGCCGTCGCATCATCGTTCTTCGAACACACGGCGAGGAGAATCCCTCGTCGACGTAGATCCACGAGATGATCCTGAAGCGCCAAGTGCGCCTCCCCGACCGCTGTGCCGGCCAACTTCAGGCCCTCGACCCCGTCATCGCCGACCACACCGCCCCAGAGCGTATTGTCGAGGTCGACGACGAGACACTTCCGAGCGCGCCCCCGAGCCGACCGGATCGTCGACGCAATCTCCTGCGCAAGTCTCGGAATCGCCGAAGGCGACATCGCTTGCTTCCCGTGGAACCAGTACCGGTCGTCGTGCCACTGGCGAAGGCCGAACTCGCACGCGAGCGTGTCGACATCGACAAGGTGCTCGTCGTGCCCCAGCGCATCCGCGAGACCGAGGTTGAGGTCGCGAATCAACCGACGCCGACCCGACGGATGGGCGCTGTCGAGAGCACCCAGCACGCGACCGACGGGCGGCACGAAGTTCAGATGCAACACTGTTGCGTCCGTGTGCCGACGGACGGCCGAGAGCAGAGACGTCCACCGGCTGATCTCAGAATGAACCTCGTCCGTTCCGTCTTCGGGAAGCATGCTCAGCGAGGTGGCACGAAGGTCGGGCGCAAGGACGATGACCTCCGGATCCGACGTGTACAGCTTTGACCCGGGGTCAAGCGCTTCGGTCTCGTACTGGCCGATGCCCCCGACGTGAACGACCCGGAGATCCAGGTCGGCGCCGTGACCCGCCAGCGGCAGCAGCGCGGCCAGAGGGTCCAGCGTGGACGTTCCGATCACCGCCACACGAGTCGGCGGTCGCTGAACACTCCCGGCCGTGCGGATCCGTTCGAGCAGTCGACTTGCCGCCGTCCACGAGCGAAACGACGGATCCGTGAGAGCGATTTCGCGCAACTCCATGAGCGCTGCTCGGTCGTCACCGACGCCTTCGGCGCGCCGCGCACGATCCATCAACGTGGCTGGCGCCGTTGCCGATTCCCCGTGACCCGCCATCGCTTCACGCTACCGTCCATCCGGGGTACTGTTTGGACTCGCGCGTCGAGCGGTTCGTGCGGACTGACAGCGGGGTGCGGCAGCGAGTGAACGAGCGGCGGAGCGGCAGAGTGGAGCAAGTCGATGACGGTGATGACCATGGGCGGCTTGTCACCGTCTCGTGCATCATGATCTTCCTCGACGAGGATCGATACCTGGACGAAGCGATTCGTAGCGTGGTCGAGCAGCACTTCGAGGACTGGGAACTGCTTCTCGTCGACGACGGGTCGACCGATCGATCGACCCAGATCGCGCGTCGCTGGAGCGCCCTCGATACGCGGATTCGCTACCTCGAGCATCCCGGTCACGCAAACCGAGGAATGTCCGCGTCGCGCAACCTCGGCGTGCGACACTCCCGAGGTGCGATCATCGGTTTCCTCGACGGAGACGACGTCTGGCTGGCCGGCGCTCTCTCCCATGTGGTGCGTCGCTTCGAACGCCATCCCGAAGCGGACGCCCTGTACTGCCAGACTTGGTTCTGGAACAGCTGGCGGGCCGACCAGGAGTCGTATCATTCCGACTACGTGCAACGATGTACGCCAACACTCGAACGTGGCGTAGTTCTCGCGCCTCCGACGGTCTACAACGCGACGTACCGCGCGTGGCCGTGGGGAATGCCGGCGATCTGTGCCGTCTTCCTTCGGCGTGCCGGCCTCGAGCAGATCGGCGGGTCCGTCGACACGTTCAGGGGCATGTACGAAGACCATGTGTTGTATGCCAAGATCGGCCTGCACCTAAGGGTGCTCATCGACGACCGCGTTGTGGCCTTGTACCGAAAGCGCCCAGACTCGGTATCGGTTGTCGACCCGCCGGGCGTCCAGTCGGAGTTTCTGGCATGGCTGAATCGATACATCGAAGCGGCGTTCGAATCCGAGAACGGAACCAGCGCACGTGCGATCGCAGAAGCGGAGCCGCGACCACGACCCAGCCCCGCGACGACACGAGATCTCGCGCGCTCGACAGCCATACGGGCCTGGAGGACCCTCGCACCTACGAGGCTCCGTCGCGCAATACGTGAGCGCAGGCACGTCGCAGTCAACACGAGGGTGTTGCAGCACTTGGGAGCTGTGAAGGTGCGCGCCGAGGACGACATCGTCGCTGTCTGGCTTCGACAGTTCCTCGGTTGGTGGCGTCATGACCTCGGAGGCTCAGTGCTCGTCCGCACCGATTCCCTCCCGACCGATCGAATACGAGAGGATGTCGTCGACATCTTGGGACACTCACTTGTCACCGTCACCGCCCTCGACACACCTCCGACCGGACCGCACGATCACGTCGTCATCATTGCTCCCTCGACGTGTGTCGGTGCGGCCGCGGTCTTTCTGAGTGACGCAACCGACAACGTGACCGATGCCGGAACATGCATTGCGCTGTTCGCAGCGCCGGGTTCACCCCTCGCGGTCCACGACGACCACGACGACCAACACGTCAGCACAGCAGGGTGGCACGGCGTCGAGGATTTCGGAAGTGCAAAGACGTCGAGGGCGATCCAAGCGGGGTCGCAGGTCCGCGACTTGAGTGGGGCCGACATCGATCGTCACGAGGGCGCACACTCGTTGCTCGTCGGCCTCGCCTTCACCGTGACCACACGCTCCACGGAGACCCACGTTCCAGTCGTATGATTGATGACGACCGCACCGGTGCCGACGGGCCAAACGAAGAGAACGAACAACCTGACATGACTCCTTCACCGACTCGTACCCGTGCATCGACGCGACGAGGCGTCGCGCGTACGGCGTTGGCGTGCAAGAGAGCAGCGCGCCGCCGACTCCGGGCTGCGGAATCACGAATCGACGCAGGATTCGGAGTGCTTGCATATCACCGAGTGGGCGCGCCCCGCTTCGATCCGTGGCGCATCGCTCTCACCGAGGGCGAGTTCGATGGCCAGCTCGCTGCGCTCGCACATGTAGGCCGGTTCGTACGAGTCTCCGACGAGCTGGACAGGACCAGCGTCGCGCGACTCGCTGATCGATCCCGACGCTTCGGAATCACCTTTGACGACGGCTACTCCGACAATCTTCATCAGGCGCTCCCGATCCTCGAGCGTCACGGAGCTCCCGCAACGATCTTTGTTGCGAGCGGGTATCTCGATCAACCGAGCTTCTGGTGGGATCGGCTCGCGGCCGACGTCCTCGGATCCTCAGATTCGGATGTCCAGACCAGCGCCGCCGTCGACGAAATCATCGGCGGCCAGCCCGAGTCATCGTCAGCCCGCTCCGCCGTGCTCGCTCGAGCCTGGGACCACATGTCCGTCTTGGAACACGAAGAGATCGAACCGTTGCTGACTCGCCTCGAGGAGCGAATCGGACGATTTCCTCTCGATCGAGAGGAGCGCCCATTGTCGAGCCGGGAACTCCTCGAGCTCGCGGAACACCCGCTCATCAGCATCGGTGTGCACACGAGCCACCACCGACGCCTGGTTGAGCTGCCCGAAGCCGACCAGCAATCCGAGATGGCCGGGTGTCTCGACGACCTGAATGGTCGGATCGGCGCATCGGACCGCTTGCTCGCGTACCCGTATGGCTCACAAAATGCGCAGACTGCACTCGTTGCAAAGCGTTCGGGTTTTCGATTCGGCTTCTCAGTCGAGCCCGGCTGGATCTCAGTCTTCGACAAACCACTTCGTCTCCCCCGCTTCGACCCGCGATCCGAGCAGCAGATCAACACGGTGCTCACTGTCGCATGAGCGAGTCGATCGGTGCAACGCCGCCCTCGACCGTGCCCGTGAACAGTCTGCGCGCACTGACAGCGGCGATCCGAGATGATCGGCGGGCGCACGACAATCGTTGGTCTGCGCCCGGCTTCCAGGCCCTCGTCGCGGTCCGCGTCGGCAACTACGCTCTCGGCCTGAAGCCGGTGCCACGCAAGTTCGCAGCCGGTGTGTACCGATTTCTTCGTCGGCGCACGCGCTTGCGTTTCGGAATCGAGATCTTCGCCACGACCACCGTTGGCCGAAACGTGCGGATCGCGCACCACGGCACCATCGTCATCCACCCGCGAGCGGTACTCGGAGACCGTTGCCTGATCCGACAGGGCGTCACGATCGGCGGCCTCAACGACGAGTCATTTCGACGTGCGCCAACCATCGGCGCCGACGTGGAGGTCGGCGCAGGGGCCATGATCGTCGGCGATGTCGTCATCGGCGATCGAGCGCGGATCGGTCCCAATGCCGTCGTCACCACCAGCGTTCCTGAGGGAGCGATCGTCAGCTCACCGCGCCCGCGCATCATGCTCATGCCATGACGCCGGAGCAGCGAGCGAGGGACGACGCGAAAGCCCAACAGGGTCGGCCGCTGGTCAGCGTAGGGCTTCCTGTGTACAACGGTGAGCGCTACCTCGCTCAGGCCATCGACTGCGTTCTGGATCAGACCTACCAGAATCTGGAGTTGATCATTTCCGACAACGCATCGACGGACTCGACCGCAGAGATCTGTCAGCGGTATGCGGCGAGGGATGCTCGGGTCAGCTATTACCGGGCGCCGACGAACGGCGGGGTCGCATGGAATTTCAATCGCGTGGTCGAGCTGGCAAACGGGCCGTACTTCAAGTGGATGGCGTGCGACGACCTCATCGAGGCAGAGTTCGTGGAACGAGGAGTCGATGGACTCGAAGACCATCCGGAAGCTGTGCTCAGCCACTCGGCGACTCGCGTGATCGGCCCTGACGGCGAACACCTCCGCCACGACCGGACGAAGATCACCGTCGCGGGTCCAGATCCGGTCCGCCGATTCCGGGACGTGATGATCGAACCACACACGTGCATGTGGCAGTTCGGCGTGATTCGATTGGATGCGCTCCGATCGCTGCCGAATGACCCGATGGGCGGATACTCGCATGCCGACGGAGTGCTGCTCGAACGACTTGCGCTGCTCGGCACGTTTCACGAGTCATCCGAGACGCTCTTCTCCTATCGACGGCATCCCGGCCAATCGATGGCGCAGTTCGAGAACGCCGCCGGCGGACTCGATCGACACGCCTTCGCCGTGTTCTTCGACCATGACCTCGAAGGCAAGATCGTGTTCCCGACGTGGCGTCTCCTCCGGGAGAACGCTGCGTCGGCCTGGCTCAATCCTCTACCGGTACGCCGACGCGCCGCTGCCACCGCGATGGTGCTCCGTTGGGTCGTGCGGAAGCGACGCGACCTTTTCACCGAGATCGGTACGGGCATCGGCACTGTCATCGGCCGTATCCGATCACGGATCAGCGAACTGGCGACCCGTCGCTGATCACACGGGGCCGGCCGGATCTCCGGCTTTGGTCGCGCGCACGCAATGCACCATCGAGAACCTGGTATCGACATGCGCGAGCTCCTCCGTGTCAGGTTCTCGGCGCCAGTCCGTGGAGGAAGCAGTCGCGGACAACGCGTTGCCACACGCGACACGTTGGATGTAGGCGTCGGCGAACTCGTGAGGCACAGCGCGCTCGAGGCCCAGACCTGTGTACAGCGAGTTCCAGTCACTGCCGTCATCCTCGAACTCGACCTTCGAGATCCGGCGCAGTCAGGAGGAGCGTGCCGCCCGATTTAAGTGCTCGCTCGACGGACCTCAGAGCTGCTTGGGCGTCACCGAGGAACTGCATCGTCTCAGTCAAGATGATGCAATCGGAATTCACCTCGGGAAGTAGGGCCGCGTTGGAGATCCCCAAGAAATCCACGTCCGCATTGCCCGCATCGATGTCGACGATGTACCACCCAGTGACCCAGGAGCCTCCGAATCTGGCCGTGTAGGCACGGTCGCCAACCTCGAGCACCGAGCCTCGAATACGACAAGCATTCTCCTCGAGAAATCACTCGAGAGACACCATCGATCGATCGGAGACCCCGGTCGAACCGAAGTCGGACGAGACCGGACGACCTGAACGGAGGTCACCGAAGCGCGCTTTCCCCACCGCCAGAACGTAGCGTGCGCCTCTCGCGTTCGCGAGAACACGCAGCAGTGCGGCTGGGACGACGAGCGCGAGCCGTCGCCCGGCGCTCTGTTTCCAGGTCGCTCGGCCGCCCCCATTCGAAAACGCAGTGGAGGCTTTCGTGGCAAATGCCTCAGGTCACCGAGTCGATTGCCGACATCAGCCTGGGACCGACCGCCGGGACTGCGGCGGGGCTGAGGTGGTTCCAGTCCCAGTACACGAAGGTGTCATCGACTTCCGGACGACAGCGTTCCGAACTGCAGAACACTCCACCGAGACCGACCATCGCGACATGTTCGTACTGTGCCGCGACCACGCGCTCGGCAGCGGTCACCGCGCCGATTCGCTCGTCGATCTCGTCGACCGAGCGATCGGGAACCTCAAACGGGCGGGCGATCGACGGCGGCTCGAAACCGACGTACTCAGGAACGTTCTCCAGGTATACGACGGGAATTCCCTGCTGCTCGAACCATCCAAAGAGATCATCGATCTCGTCTGCCCAGCGATCGATCGATTGCATCTCGCTGAGTTCCTCGTACCAGATCTCGTCGAGGCTGTACTGTTCGTCCCGCGTATAGATCGCCGACCGGTGGGAGATGACGACCGCATCGTAGAACTGGGCGTTGATGCGGTTCTGAACATCCAGCCGCCAGTCCGCACACCCGGCCCGCGGTAGGGACCCTAACGTCATCGGACATCCCGGGACCGTCCAGATCTCCACGTCATAACCCAGCGCGTTTCCCGCGTCCACGACGGAGTCACTCACCGCCGATCCATGCGAATCCCCAACCAGCAGAATGCGTCCCAGTGACCGATCGACCTCGAAGGTGCAGGCTTCCGGTCCCGCGTATCCGCTCCCCTCTTGATCGCATCCATTGGCACGAGCGATCGAATCGTCATTGCCGACGTGCTCAGGGATCGTCAACCACCAACCCGAGCCCGCCCCTGCGAGCACGCCGTAGCCGACCGCGACGGGGATGGCCACACATGCTGCGCCGAACGCAAGTGCGCGCCGACCGGAGATGTCGGTCCGACGTCGATACCGCTGCTCGATTGCCGAGTACGACCACCACGAGAGCGGGATCGTGGCGACAGCTCCGATCCACAGAAGTTCGGTCGTCTCCGGCCACATCGCCCGGATGAAGACGATCGCCGGCCAGTGCCAGAGGTACCAGCTGTAGGAGATCTCACCGAAGAACACCAGTGGGCGGACCGACAGCGAACGTCGCGCCGCACCCGACAGATGTCCGGCGACGATGAGCGCCACGGTTCCCGCCACCGGGACGACGGCGATGATCCCGGGGAACGGTGTGGTGTCGGTGAGAACGAGCGCCGCCCACAGCACCGCGGCGAGCCCACCGACGCCGAAGCCAATCCCGGTGCGCGGACGGTCGCGAGGGAGTCGCTCGACGGCGAGTGCGACGAGGACCCCGGCACAGAACTCCCACACGCGCGTCGGCGAAGCGTAGAACGAGATCCGCTGGGCGGCTTCGCCGGAAATCGGACCGACGTCTCCCGTGAACTGCCAGCTCATGAGCAGCGAGACGCTGGAGATGAGCACAACTCCGCCGACGAGACTTCGCTCGCGCGAGCGCTGCCCACGGGCCCTGCCGACCGCGTAGAACACGATGAGCATCGCCGGCATCACCAAGTAGAACTGCTCCTCGACGGAGAGCGACCAATAGTGGGTGAATGGGTTCAGCTCGTCGCTGGCCGCAAAGTAGCCGTCGCCCGTGAACGCGAGGAAGAAGTTCGCGACGAACAGCGACGCCGCGATCCCCGTCTCAGCTGCACGTTGCTGCGCGCCGGTCGGGCTCAGGAAGATCATGGAGCCGATGAGGGTGCACACGGTGACGACCGCGGCCACGGGCACGATCCGGCGTACCCGGCGAGCGTAGAACGAGCGCAGCTCGATCGTGCCCCGCGCACGGAGCTCGGCGAACAGTAGGCGTGAGATCACGAAGCCAGAGATGACGAAGAACACGTCGACACCGACGAACCCTCCGGGGAAGACCAGCTCGGCGTGGAACAGCACCACCAGGAGGACGGCGATGCCACGTAGGCCTTGGACGTCCTCGCGGAACTCCGGCCGCGGGATCGCCGTCTCGGAGGGGTGATCGACGAACGCGTGCTGATCGACCGACGACATCAGCCGACTACCAATCCACTCGCTCGCGATCGCGAAAGAACCCGCCCGTCGGCCCGTCGTCGGGCAACGTGGCCGCCCACACGATCCCGGAAGCGCCGATGTCCGGCGACCGACCGTCGAAGCCGACCATCGCAGTCGCGCTCCGGCCAGGACACACACTGTTGACGAGCACGCCGTCGAGGCGCAGCTCGTCGGACATCATCCGCGTGAGGGCATTGAGGGCCGTTTTGCTGACTCGATAGCTGGGCGCGCCGCCTTCCATGCCGGACAATGAGCCGGCGCGACTCGAAACATTGACGACTCGGGGGTGATCGCTGCGCCGGAGCAGTGGGAGCATCGTCTGGACGACGCACCACGCCCCGAACAGGTTGATCTCGAGCGTTGAGCGCACCTCGGCGAGGTCCACGTCCATCGCACGGCGGTCGTTGTCGAAATTGGTGCCCGCGTTGTTCACCAAGATGTCGAGCCGGCCGTGGACTCGATCGATCTCGGCCGCGGCGTGCTGAACCGACGATGCGTCGGCCACGTCGAGTTCGATCGAGGACGCCTTCCAGCCGCGGTCGCGTAGCTGTCGCTCGGCCTCGGTACCGGCATCGACGCCACGGCAGCCCAGCAGCACATGGTGATCGAGTCCGGCCAACTGCCGAGCCACCTCGAACCCGATCCCCCGGTTGGCGCCGGTGACCAGGGCAACGGGCGGCGTCACGCGATCTCCAGCAGGTCGGCCTCCACGAGACGGCGCACGGCTTCCGAAATGACCGCCGGGCGCAATCCGCTCTGGTGGGCGATGTCGCACAGATCGGTCGTTCCGTCCGACGCATTCAGTACCCAGAGGTACGCCATCTCCACCGCCTGGGAGTCGATCGCACCGCCCGTCGAACGATAGAGCCCGCGTCGACCCAGTTGGACCTCGCCGTAGGGCGAAGTGTTGCGATAGGTGCGATTGGCTTCGACGGCGTCGACCACGTCGACCAGCAGGTCGACCGCCGTGTCGAGTTGGTGACCCGAGAAGAAATCGAAGTCATCGGCGGAGGTGTGGTACTCGGGATACTCACCGTGCACGCCTCGGGTCAGGCGCCCGACCGGCAGATCGAAGCCCGGTGAGCAGAACTGGCGCTCGTCGTAGCCGTACGGGCTGAAGTCGACCACACGCGAGCCTTCGACGTGACGGAGCACCTCAGCGGCGATCCGATCGATGTCGCGGTGGCCGCGTCGGCTGCGCTTGTAGGTGAAGCCCGATGGGTCACCGAGACCGGTGATGACGAGCCCGTGATCGATCCGTTGGATCGACGTGGCCTGGGCCAGCCAGCTGATCGAGCCGATCGTGCCCGGCAGGAACAGGAGGCGGTAGCTGTACCGGCGATTGACCGAGGCCAGCCAACGCCCGACCTCCACCAGCGCGGCGATCCCGGACAGATTGTCGTTGACGAGGGACGGATGGCAGATGTGTGTCGTGATCAACATCTCGCGGTCGATCTCGCCGGGGATGAGCAGCTCCCCCCACTCGAGCCGTCCCGGCGCAAGCGTGGAGTCGATCACGACGTGGTAGTCCCCGGCCGGAAGCGCCGCGCGCTGGTCGTGGCTGACGCAGAATCCCCACGTCGGCGAGTAGTACGAAGTGCGGTAGGGCACAGCGTCGGGCCGATCGGGCAGGGAATGGAGATGCTCATCGAGCTCGTCGCGATCGACGACGGCATCGACCGCAACGCTGTGACTCACGACGTGCAGGTTGCTCGCGCGGAAGTCGACCAGCCTCTCATCGGAACCCTCCCGGGCAATGTAGGCGTCGCGAACCTCCCATTCGTCCGGCACGATCCAGTCCAGGACCTGCGTGCCCGACGCGACTCCCTCGCGCGTGATCGGGATCTCGGAGGCGATCCGATCGAGCGTCGATCGTGTGCCAGGGCCCATGATGCTGCGACAGATCGGGTACAGGTCCTCGATCAGCGAAATCATTCGCTCGGAACGAGCGGAACTAGGATCGCTCACTGGTGCTCCACGATGGTCTTTGATGATCTTTTCCTCCGACGATGATGGTCACCGAGACATCGATCGTCAACGTGCACCTGATCACACCGGTTGTCCACGACGACGCACGCGGCTGGTTCGCACGGACCTTCGACGAGGCGACGTGTGCCGGGGCCGGAATCGAAACGCGCTACGTGCAACAGAACCAATCGCGCTCGACTCGAGGCGTCTTGCGTGGAATGCACGTCCGCGGCGGCGCTGGCGAATGGAAGATCGTACGGTGCGCCTCCGGCAGGATCGTCGACCAGGTGGTCGACCTCCGACCCGATTCGCCGACGTTCATGCGCAGCCTGCGTGTCGACCTCGACGATCGGGCCCAGCAGCAGCTCGTCCTCCCGCCCCACGTCGCACACGGCTTCCAGGTCGTCTCCGACACTGCTGACATCGCCTACCTGCATTCGCGTGCGTACGTGCCGGGCGACGATCTCGCGTTCGCGTGGAATGATCCCGACCTCGATCTCGATTGGCCGCTCGCCGACCCGGTCGTCTCCGAGCGTGACGCAGCCGCGCCGCGCATCTCCGAAGTCGATCTGGCCACGGCGTTCGAACGCTGAACGCCTCGGATCGAATCCGATCACTCGGGCGTGATCTCGCGAGGTACAGGCACGGGTACGTAGAAGCGCCCGCCGCGGGCAGCGAACTCGCTCTGTTGCGCCACGATCTCGGACGCAAAGTTCCACGCCAGCAATAGCAGGTCATCGGGCTTCTCGTCGAGTAGAGCTTCGACCGGTCGAATTGGGAGATTGCACCCTGGCATTAACTTGCCCTGCTTGTGAACATTGCGATCGACGACGAACGCGATGTCGTCGGCACCGAGACCGGTGCTGTTCAGCAGCGTCGCTCCTTTTGCGGCCGCGCCGTACGCGGCCACGGTCCGACCTTGGTCGCGGAGATCGGCGATCAGAGTTCGCAGTTGGCGCTGGCAGGCGGCGACCCGGTCGGCGAACTCCGCGTAGTACTGATGAGTGGTAAGACCATCGCTGAGTTCACCTGCAAGGAACTCGCGACAGCGCTCGGTGCGCTCTTCTCGATGACCGATCGACCAGCGCAGCGTCCCTCCGTGCAACTGTGGGAAGTATTCGACGTCATTGAGGTGCAGCCCGTGGCGGCGCATCAGTGTCTCCACCGAACTGCAGGAGAAGTAGCAGAAGTGTTCGTGGTAGATCGTGTCGAACTCCACATGTTCAACGAGGTCTCGGACCCACGGGTTCTCCACCGTGAGCACTCCGTCGTCTGCGAGGAGCGCTGCAAACCCGCTGACGAGGTCGTTCAGGTCCGGTACGTGAGCCATCACGTTGTTGGCCACGATCACGTCGGCCGGACCGTGCTCACTGCGGACGCGGCGAGCGACGTTCAGACCGAAGAAGTCGACGAGCGTGGGGACACCGATCTCCTCAGCAGACCTCGCTGGCCCTGGCGATGGGTCGATCCCCAGCACCGGCACACCGGCCTCCACGAAGTTGCGCAGGAGATATCCATCGTTGCTCGCCACCTCGACGGCAAGGCTCGATGAATCGAGGGAACGTTCCTCGAGCAGCGATGCGACATGAGCGGCCGCATGCGTACACAGAGCGTCGGAGAACGACGAGTAGTACGGGTACTCGGAGTCGAAGATCACTTCGGCGGGGAGCGCGTAGCCGAGCTGCACGAGCGCACACTCCTTGCAGAACGAGATCCCGAGAGGATAGGTCGCACTGGGTATGTCCGCGTCGAGCAGCGCATTGGCGATCGGCGTCGACCCGAGATCCAGCACCTCGACCAACCGGTCTGAGCCACACGATCGGCAGGCTGAGACGACAGAACCGCTCATGATTCCCAGACGCGCCACGGAGGCGAGCCCGAATCCCACAGCGACTCGAGCAGCAGCTTGTCCCGCAGCATGTCCATGCACTGCCAGAAACCCTCGTGCCGGTTCGCCACGAGTTGGCCGTCGGACGCCAGCTTCTCCAGCGGTTCGCGCGCCCAGTCGACGTCACCGGGGATGTACTCGAAAATCTTCGGTTCGAGGACGAAGTATCCGCCGTTGATCCAACCTTCGTCCATTTGCGGCTTCTCATCGAAGCGTTCGACCACGTTGCCGTCCAATCGAAGCTGGCCGAAGCGCGCACGAGGATGAACCGCGGTCACCGTCGCCAGCTTCCCGTGGTCGCGATGGAAATCGGCGAGCGAGCGGAGGTCGACATTGGCGACACCGTCCCCGTACGTCATCATGAAGGGCTCGTCCCCGAGATGGTCCCGTACCTTCATGAGTCGACCGGCGGTCTGGCTGTCCAACCCGGTGTCGACCACCGTGACTCGCCACGGCGGAACGTTCGACCGGTGATGTTCGATGGCCCCGGTCGCGAAGTCGACAGTGAAGTCGTTGACCGTCGATGCAGCCTCGGTGAAGTAGCGCTTGATCTGTTCGCCCTTGTAGCCGACGCAGATCACGAAGTCGTCGAAGCCGTAGTAGCTGTAGTGCTTCATGATGTGCCAGAGGATCGGGCGGTGTCCGATCTCAACCATCGGTTTCGGCCGGACATCGGTCTCCTCGCTCAGTCGAGTGCCCACACCGCCCGCCAGAATGACCACCTTCATGGCCGGGATCGTAGTGCCCCCACGCGTGCTACTGCGGATTCTCGGGACCCCGACCAGACAGGTCCGTTGCACCGCCGTCACGCTACGTTGCAGGAACGCGGTCGGCGGACGAGCGCGTCGAAACGATCAGGAGTGTCGAGATGCGAGTGTTGATGACAGGAGCGGACGGGTACATCGGGACCCGAATGGGTGGGGTGCTGATCGACGCCGGTCACGACGTGACCGGGCTCGACACGGGTTTCCATCGCAGCGGTTGGCTGTACCACAGCCCCGAACCAAGACCGTCCGTGACGACGGGCGACACGCGCGACATCACACCCGACGATCTGCATGGCTACGACGCCGTCGTGCACCTCGGCGAGCTCTCCAACGACCCCGTCGGCGAACTCAACCGCGATCTCACCTACCAGATCAACCACCGAGCGACGGTGCGTCTGGCGACGCTGGCCAAGGCCGCGGGAGTCCAGCGCTTCGTTCACATGTCCAGCTGCAGCGTGTACGGCGCCTCCGGCGACAGGCCGAGCTCCGAACTCGACACCCCTGCCCCCCTCACGGCGTACGCCGAGTCGAAGGTCCTGGTCGAACGGGATGTCGGCTCACTCGCGGACGATGACTTCTCGCCGACGTTCCTCCGCAATGCAACGGCATTCGGTGCGTCACCGCGTCAGCGATTCGATCTCGTCGTCAACGATCTCGCGGCGACCGGATACCTGTACAAGGAGATTCGGATGACGAGCGACGGCTCCCCTTGGCGTCCGTTCGTCCACATTCTCGACATCGCCGGAGCAGTCGCCGGCGTTCTCACCGCTTCTCGTGACGCAGTACACGGCCAGATCTTCAATGTGGGGTCCGACGAGCAGAACTATCAGGTACGCACCATCGCGGAAACCGTCGCCGACGTCATCCCCGGATGCTCACTGACATTCGGAGAACCGTCGCCGGATCGACGCAACTACCGCGCCAGCTTCGAGAAGATCCGTGCTCTCCTTCCGAACTTCTCGTGCCAATGGGACGTCAGGCGGGGCGTCGAGGAGCTGGTCCGGACATTTGAGGCGATCTCATTCGGCGAAGTCGACTACCGTTCCCCTCGCTACTCCCGGGTGCTGCAGGTCAAGCACCTGTTGTCGACCGGACAGATCGACGACGACCTGCGTTGGACCTACCCGGCCGATTGAGCAGCGGTTGTCGCGGTAGCGTTGCCGCGACGGCGAAACAATGACCGGAAGTACTCCCCACAGCCGACACGAGCCACAGACGATGACCAATCAGGGTGCCAAGAGCGAGGAAATGCAATGAGTGACGCGGGCCAATCATCGGCGGTTTCGGGGGTTCTCCGCCGCTGGTGGATCGTCGTGCTCTTCGCTGTTCTGGGAGGAATCGTCGGCGCATACCCACAACCTGCCGAGGTTGCGGAAACCGCAACGAGCTTCGTCGCAACCAATACATCGCTCTCCACCGAGGGTTCGGAGAACTCCGGGATCTCACCCGACCAGATCAATCTCCTGTCGACCGTCGGCGAGGTGCCCGAGCGAGTCGGCGACCAACTCGGCCTCACCGAGAACCCGGCGGAGATTGCGGCACAGGTCCAGGTGAACTACGACTTCGCCACCGGGGCGTTGACCGTGTCGACCGAACAGAGTTCCGCCGGGCAAGCAGAACTCCTCGCCGACACGTACGCCCAGACGATCAACTCATACCTCGTGGAGAGACAGACGAATCTCTACCAGGAGCAGCTCGCCGCCTCGCGCCAGCTTCTCGACGAGTTGCAAGAGGAACTCGACGTCGCAAGTGCCGAGGCGGCGGCGGACCCAGGCAACGTGACGGCACAGGCCGAGCGCGACGCAATCTCTCGTGAATACGGCGTGGCGTTCGAGCAGAACCGTCAGCTCGAGGGCCAGCAGACAACCCCGCTCTCGTTCACGACGCTCCAGTCCGCGCAAGCCGTACCCGTCGAGGACAGCGGTCTCGGAACACCGACCTCACGGACGGTGCGCGGAATCATGGGGTTCATCGTCGGCGGAGTCCTGGGGCTCGCTATCGCGTTTCTGCTGAGCCTGCTCGATCGTAAAGCGCGTTCCCGCGATCAGATCGAGGAGATGATGGGAATGCGCGCCCGCGTCGCAATCCCCCTCGTGCGCAAAACCGAGGGCGGCGTCGTCGTGACCGAAGGACGCCATGACGCTCTCTCCGACGCCTACCGCACGGTCCGAAACGTCGTCGGCTTCGTCCAGAGCACGCTCCCTCCCGTCGACCGGGCCCGGGTCACCCTCGTCGTCTCGCCCGGCCCTGGCGATGGCAAGACATCGCTGTCCGCGAACCTTGCCGCAGCGTTCATCGAGACCGGGGAGCGAACGGTCGCGATCAACACCGATTTCCGTCGCCCGCGGATGTCACAGGCGATCACTGGGATGGACCCCGCGCCGCTTCCGTTCGACTATCTCGACCTCCGAGCGATCGACACGACGACACTGCTCCATCCGACAAGACGCGACAACCTCAAGATCCTCGACCTCGCATCGATCGACGCCGCTCCCGGCGAACTCGTGCGTGCGACGATCCCACACCTGCAGGCCCTCGCCGAGGTGTCCGACGAGATCGTCGTCGACACGTCTCCGGTCGGCGCAACAGCCGAAGTGCTTGACCTCATCCCCTATGCCGACGTCATCGTGATCACCGCGAGGGTGGGCCATACCAACATCCGCTCGATCGAGCGGACGATCGCGATCCTGCGCGACATCGCCACGGCACCGCTGATCCTCGTCGTCGGAGGCGTCAGGCAGGAGCGCAATCCGTACTCCGGCTACACCTCACGCGAGGTCAACTCGACGTCCAAGTCGTTGGCGTGGTTCGACCGTTTCCGCGGGCGGGGCGAGTCGTCACCGAAGGACGTCGAATCGGTGCCCGAGACTGCCCACGACGACACGTCCGAGGTCGAACTGCAGAGCACGGACTAGCGATGCAGCAGCGGGCGATCGTCGCCGCCGGGGTGGCGTACGTGCTTTTTCTCGGCTGGTCGATGACCAACGCCACGTACGACGTGTGGGGGCTCCTCGTGGCAATCCCCCCGTACATGCTCCTGGGGATCCTGTTCGTCCGGCGCGTCTTCCGTGGCGAACTCGCGTTTCTCAGAACGATCATCTATGTCGGCTTGGTGGTGAAACTCCTCGGGTCTGCAGCCAGGTATTGGATCGGCTTCGACGTCTACGGCGGATTCGACGCATTGCGCTACCACGACTATGCCGTGAAGGCGTCGACCGACGTCTGGGCGGGCACGATCAATCCGCTCGAAGTGTTCCCGGCCGGGCTCACTGCGATCGGCACGCAGTTCACCGAGGGAGCGACCGGGTTCATCTACCTCTTCATCGGCACCAGCCTGATGAGCGGGTTCGTCGCGTTTTCCTTCTTGTCGTTCATCGGAACATGCTTCTTCATCAAAGCTGGTTGCACCGCCGTTCCCGGCCTGGCACAACGCAAGTACGCCTGGCTCTGTGTGCTCGCGCCGAGCATGATGTACTGGCCGTCGTCCATCGGCAAAGAGGCGCTGATGATGTTCGCGCTCGGCACCGCGACCTACGGCCTCGCACTCCTCTTCACCAAGCCCGCGGCCGTCGCACCCGCCGTGGTCGTGATCGGGGGGCTGATCCTGGCCGCCATGATCAGGCCACACTTCGTCGGGATGTGGCTGGCGGGAATCTTCCCCGCTCTGCTCGTCGCCTTTGCACGCGGCCGGCCGAACGCGGACGGAGGGCCGCCGAGAAAGGTCGACCGTTTGGTGATGGTGCCGATCATCGTCGTCGCCGCGATCGGACTCATCGTCGTGGCACAGATCGCCGTGAGATACCTGCAACCGTCTGACCATCTCTTGGAGGATGGACAGACCGCCGGAATCACCGACATCATCGAGGAAACAGGACGTCGCACGGAGCAGGCCGGCTCGGCGTTCGAACCACCGTCGATCAGCAACCCCACGATGTGGCCCTACGCATCGGTTCGCACGCTCACGCGTCCACTCCCGTTCGAAGTGCGCGGCGCCGCGCAACTGATGGCCGGTGGCGAGATGGCGATCTTCTTGTTGATGTGCGCGTACTCCTGGCGTCGACTGCTCAACGTGCCCAAACTGATCCTGCAATATCCGTACGTCGCATTTGCGATGACCACCCTTTTTCTCGGTGGCCTCGCATACACCAGCTTTGCCAATTACGCAGTGCTCGCGCGACAACGATCGCTGGTGTTCCCGTTCATGCTCCTCATCCTGTGCGTCCCGCCGATCCGGTCCTTGCGACGCCAGCCTGTCCTCCCCGAGCGTCACCGCTCGGGTGATGTGTGGGCTGCTCGCGCTGACGAGGCGATCTTCGCGGGCTCGAACGAATCCGACGATCAGAACAGCTCGATGTCGCCGAGCGACACGGCCCAGTTCGACAGGGGCGGCATGCCGCGGTCGGTGACCGCCCGCCACGTGAGTACCGGTCCCCCGCCCGGGAGGAAGTTGAAGCCCGAGGACATCTGGGGCTGACCGAGGCGGATCGCATAGTCGGCGCCGGCCTCCTTGGCCGCTCGGCCCGCGAGCCGGTCGGTCGCCCGGGCCGGTCCGAACGTCGAGACGACCGCGAGTTCGGTCGCCGAGCCGCGTCGGCGGGCACGGACGATGACGGCGGCGTCGCCATCGTCGACGACGCGATAGCCGAGCAGTTCGGTTCCGAACCTCCATGCCAGATACCGATCGTCGACGTTGGTGCGAAACTCGCGCACGTCGACCGGCTCGGGCGACCGACCGTCGGGGCCGCGGCGGTCGAGCCAGTCGAGCGGTGACTCACCGATTCCGAGCGGGAGCGACCATCGGTCGGCCGGCACCCGTGACCGCAGGGCGGCGATCGCTCCGCCTGGTCCGACGAAACGCACCGCGGCCGGCAACCGACCGACCTCACGCCACCCCATCTTGAGGTATCCCGGTCGGCTCTGATCGTTCGGAGTGTTGAACACGAAATCGACGCCCTCGGCACGAACCGCTTCGAGGCCGTGCATGGTCAACGCGCGGAACAATCCTCGACCCTGGTAGTCCGGGTCCGTCGCGGTGTCCACCGCCCGAACGGCTCGGAGCACCGTGCCACCGCGCACGAACTCCCAGCGCATCAGGGCCCGGATGGCGACGATCCGCTCGCCGTCCACTGCCACCCACATGGGCGACGGACCGAATCGATTCTCGTCGTGCTTCCACGCGAACAACGCGGGATAGCGCGGGTCGCCGTCGCTGCCGAGCGAGCGCTGGAGCAGAGCGATGATCTCACCGCGATCATCAGGCGTGGCCGTGCGAATGTCGAGTTCTGGACCTCGTCGCCTCGGAGCGTGACTCGCCGTCGCTGTCGGCGGCTCGTGCTGGTCGCCGTCCGAGTCGGCCGCTCCGTGGCGGGCGATCCGACGATAGGCCGCCTCGAGCTCCGCGACCGTGCGGTCGATCGAGAAGTCAGCGGAACGGCGCCGAGACGCCAGAGCCAGACGCTCGCGAAGATCGGAATCGGTCACCAGCTTCCCGATCGCGTCGGCCAACGCGGTCGAATCGCGCGGTGGGACGAGCAGCGCATCCACACCGTCGCTGAACTCCTCGGCCAGTCCCCCGACCTCGGTGGCAACCAGCGGCAATCCGAGGGCGACAGCCTCCATGACCGCGACCGGCAGCCCTTCCCACTGCGAGGCCAACATGAAGGCGTCACAGGCGCCCATCACCCGTGTGGCATCGGGCCGGAACCCGGTGAGGATCACCCGATCTCCGAGCCCGTACCGTTCGTGGATCGCCCGCACCTCCGCTTCCTGCGGTCCCTGTCCGACCGCCACGATACGAACGGGAACCTCCCACTCAGCCAGCAGGCGCGCCGCGGCGAGGAGGTTCGGGTAGTCCTTCTGCGGGCGGAAGTTGGCGACCGTCCCCACCACGAATTCGTCAGCGCCGATGCCGAGCTCGTCACGAACCTCGGCGCGATGCACCGTTTCAGCGGCGACAGCGTCGACGTCGATGCCATGCCGGAGCGTGACCGCCAGATCGGCATCGGGCCCCTTCATCGACTCACGAACCTCGTCGGTGACGGCGAATGCCGCGTCGTCGAGGCGACTGGTCAGGCGATTCGCCGTCCTCGTCGGCGACCGATGGGTCTCCCACCGGTTGTGCTCCGTGCTCACGAGTCCCGGCCGGATTTCCGCTGGCATGGATCTCACTGCCAGACGAGCAACGCTGCCTGGAAGTGGAGAGTGAACGTGGACGACGTCGTAGTTTCCGTTGCGCACCAGGCGGGCCAGATTGAGCGGCCACTGCGGGTCGGAACGCCGCTTACTGACACAACGAGTTCGCACACCTGCCTCCTCCAAACGGCCGACGAGGTGATCCTTCCACGGCAACACGAACGCGCACTCGATCTCGAAATCGCTGTCGTGCGCACGGGCGGCAGCCTCGAGGAGGGTCTCCGCTCCACCCGGGCCGAGCCCCTTCACCACCCACAGAACCCGCGTTGCCACGGCATGGACCGTAGCGGTTCCCAAGCGACGCGCGGGTCTCGTCGACGGCGCCACCAGCGATGCGCTCCATGCGAGCTCAGTAGGGTGCTACGAGTGAGCTATGACACGTCGTCGACGACCGGTGATCCGGCGCCGCAGTCGGTCTCGTACTCGGTCATCGTCCCGACCTTCAACCGTGCTGCCACGATTGGTCGCGCGATCGAGAGCGTTCTCTCACAGGATTTCGAGAACTGGGAGTTAGTCATCGTCGACGACGGTTCCACCGACGACACGGCTGCGGTCGTCAGACCGCTCCTGAGCGACCGCCGGATCCGGTACGTCGCTCAATCGAACGCTGGCGTCGCGGCCGCTCGCAACACAGGAGCGTCGACCGCAACAGGATCCATGCTGACGTTTCTCGACAGTGACGACGAAGTGACCGCGAGTTGGCTCGCCGACTTCCATCGGCAGGTTGACCTCACCGGTGAACGAGTCGGCTTCGTGAGCTGCGGATTTCGAATCGCCGGCCGCGACTGTCCGCCGAGGTGGCGGGACGAGCTCTCCGCGTCGCCCTACAACTCGCTGTCGGGCACCTTCGCCGTGAGTAAACGGGTGTTCGACATTATCGGAGGATACGACGCCCAACTCAGACAAAGCGAGAACTGGGAGATGGTTCTGCGAGCGCTCGACTCCTGTCAGCGTGCGAGCCTGAAGATTGCAGCGACTCCGAGGTGCAACCTCATCGTGCACAGGGCGAAGAATCGCACACAACAGCGTTCTCGGGACCTCGACCGGGCCAACGCCTACCTACATCTCCATGACAAATACGTGACCGATGGGATTCTTCACGCCCGTCGTGAGCGCTTCCTCGTCGGCGCAGCGGTCAACTTCGCTCGGAGTGGGCAACTCGCGGACAGCCGGCGATGGTTCTATCGCAACTTCCGTCGGTATCCCTCCACAAGCAATCTGGCCCGCATCGTCTGCTTCGAGATTCCCTACGTGAGAAACCGGCTCTGGAACAGCCGGAATCTCGCGATTGAGATCACCGACAACTGAACCGCGCTTCAGCGCGTGGCTCGCACGGAGCGGTCAATCCTGCCACCTCGTATCGTCCGCCGATGAGCAGCGATTTGAGCCCGTCTGGCGTCGGCGATGCGCGGCGAGTCCGGAGCAGGTCGGCGCCGATGATCCTCGAGCTCGTCAGGTGCCGATGAGCCCGGCAATTGCCGGTGCGATCTCGGAACTGAACGGCGGACCCCATGGCACGGTCACGTTGTGGACGGCGACCCCATTCACGATCGATCCGAGCGTCTCGAAATCACGTCCGAGGACCTGTGGATCACGCCACCCGTACACCCGCGGAAAGCGGAGCATGGCGAAGACCGCGTCCGCCGGAGCGATGGTGGAAACCGAGATCGTCGTCGAGTCATGGTCAGGCGATGGAATGACGATCGCGCCGAGTCGAAAACTCCTCAGCGGCGCCGTCCGCGGCGCTACCGCGAGTCGGTCGTCGGCAGTTCGCCGACTGGACGCACCGCTCATGGCATCGGCGAGCCCAAACGCTTTCGTACGCAATCGCAGCTCGGGAGCACCCCCGGTGCACATCACGGGATTGCCGGACTCGACCACGAGAACGTCGTCCGTCACGAGTTCGGCACCGCTTGCACACATCAATGCTGCGATCGTGGACTTTCCACGGCCCGACTGGCCGACGAACGCGATCGCCGTGTCGCCAATTGACACGGCGCTCGCATGGAGGACTGTCAGGCCACGGAGAGCGAGCACAAACGAGCTGACGGTTCCGGCCAACAACACGGGGAGCAGTTCATGGCGCCCGGAGCGGTCAGGACGGACAACGATCTGGGCCAGATCGCCAGAGATCTCACACTGGCCGCAGTTCCGGAATCGAAGGATGTAACCCCCGTCGGTACGGGTACCGGTATACCAGCGCGCGCCGGACGGATCATCGAGCCTGACAAGTTCATCTCCAGGGGGAAGATCCTGGGTGCTGCTCATATCCGAACCAAGACAGATGTCGACATCTGTCCGTCCGGCGGCAATCGTGGGAAGGGCGAGCTCCACCTCCGAACGAACGTGCAGGCCGCATTGAAAATAGTGGAAACGGGAGGGTGTAGTCATCGTTCTGCGCCGACCGGAGGCGGGCCGAAGGTTCTGTACGAAGTGATGTCTTCGAGCGGCCGTCCGTCGATCTCGAGCCAGGCATGAGCGGTGAACTGCTGCGTCTCCCCACCGATCACGCCGAGCCGGAGTGCGGGATGGAAATGCCGCAGCAGATGCCCCGCGATGAGGGAACGACGCAAGCACGGACCCCTGCTGAACGGCCAGGCGTCGGTGACCCGGCGCGTGCAGAGCATCTGCCGTTTGGTCGTCGCAGGGAGATCGTCGAGCGGCAGCGGACATGCGGTCGAATCGACAGGTGACAGGTCGAGGTGAACACCGAGGAGCGCTGCCAAGCGCCGAAGTTTCATCGTACGGATGAGCACCTCAACGACCACGATCATGCCAAAGACATGGACCGTCGTGAGTAGGTCGCGTGGGGGTTGCCCCACGGCTCGGCGTGCCTTGCGCGCCAAATCGGTCAGGCCATTGTGCGGCGGGTGCCGACGATTTGCAGTCACTCATCCTCGATGAGGTTGCGTTGCCGAAGACTGTCGAGGAATCGACCCACATCCGTCGCCGCGAGTTCTGGAGCGATCGCGTACCGGTCCGTGAGAGCAGTCACGAGCTCCGTCTCGGTCGCGCCCTGGCTGAGCAGCTCCCAGAGCGCTCGACCGCTTCCGTTCAGCTTGAGATACACGGAGCCATCGAGATCGAGGATGACCACCTCATCTCCCGCTGCGTGCCACGTCAGCTCATCTTTCCTGAGTTGCATACCCACCCACTCTTTTCAGTGACCGTTGACGGGGCCGCTTCGCGACCATCCTAGGCTCCACGCATGTTCGTTCGTGCGCCCGAGAACCCGTACGTCATGACTGAGTTCGACACTGTAGTCGGAGTTCTGCTCGGTCTCGAGGAATCCGAGCGGAATGAGTCGGGTGGCATTGACCCACGGGCCACGCTCGAGCGAGTCGTGTTCGAACTCATGGTGTCGTCCCGACCGCCGTATGTCGTGGCCTTCTCGGGAGGGCGCGATTCATCGCTGATTCTCGCGATCGCAACGGCGATCGCGCGGCGAGAGGGACTTGACCTGCCGACACCGGTCACCAAGGTCTTTCCACACGTGACCGAATCGAACGAGGAGAAGTGGCAGACGGCATTCCTCAAACACCTCCGGCTCCCGGATTGGGAGCGACTGGAGCTCGCCGACGAGCTCGATATCGTGGGTCCTCTCGCTACTCAGCGGTTGCTCGAGTTCGGGGTACTGTTTCCGGCGACTATTGTGGGCGATGTACCGATGCTGGAGGTTGCCCGGGGCGGCCTGATCTTGGACGGTGAGGGCGGAGACGACATTCTTGGCTCGGAAGCACACCGCATCGGCTCGTTGGAGCGCCTGCGACGCGGATCGCTGCATGGACGGGTGCGCAAGCTGCCGAGTGTCGCGGAACGCCTCCTACCCAATCGGATACGAGCACCGCGACAAGTTGCCGGGATGAAGCCAACGCCCTGGCTCACTCCTGCTGCAGCGGCGGCGCGGAAGCAGGCGCTGGTAGATGCCGAAAAGCTGCGTCCGCTGTCGTTTGCGCGGAGCGTTCGACAGGCACGGCGCAGGCGTTCCGTCGTGATCGGCTCAGCCAATCGCGCGTATTTCGCCGATCGTTTCGATGTGCACCTTGCGAGCCCGATCCTGCACCCGGACTTCGTGGAATCGATGGCCCGATTGGGAGGGATTCTGGGCCCCGGCCAGCGCAGCGACGTTCTCCGGATGATTGCTCCCGACCTCCTTCCCGACGAAGTGGTCAGCCGCCGAAGCAAAGCAATCTTCAATCGGGCCATCATGGGTCAGCACAGCAGAGCGTTCGCTGAGAATTGGGACGGTTCGGGAGTCGATCGCTCCCTTGTGGACGTCGACGGACTCCGAAACGAACTCTTGTCCGAACGACCCAACGCAGCGGTGGCGGCTCTCGCACAGTCCGCGTGGCTTGGATCTCAGCCGGCGAACGGGGTCAAAGAATAAACCCTTGCCACGGTGGGGGATGAACCACTACCCTCAGTGAGGACCCGGCGGGGCGATTTGCCTGAAGTCGTCGGGCGGACAACAAAGGAGCCACAACGTGGAAAAGTATGAGACACCGGAAATCATCGAGCTCGGTTCGGTCGCAGACGTGACCCAGGGCGAGGGCCTCGAAGGCAACGCAGACAACGTGTGGATCTTCAGCTGGGGTAGCTGAACTTCACTGAAGGTTCTGCAATTCACAAGGCATCTGGTCTGCGCACATGCGGGCCAGATGCCTTGTCTGCGTTTTCGCCCAGGGTGGTTACTCACGAGCGAGCCGCTCGAGAATCCCGTCTCAGCTCCTGAGTCCGTATCGGTCTGCTTGGAGGTTGAAGAGATCGTGATACAGACCACCCGACCTCATCAGGTCGACGTGACTCCCCATCTCGACCACGTCACCGTGGTCCATGACGACGACCGCATCGGCCGACCGGACTGTCGCGAAGCGATGTGAGACGAACAGTACGATCCGATCGAAACAGAGTTCGTGGAGGAGATCGAACAGATCCGCCTCGGCTTGCGGGTCCAGTGATGCCGAAGGTTCGTCAAGAATCACGATCGGAGCGTCACGGAAGAGCGCCCGAGCGATCGCGAGACGCTGCCATTGGCCGATCGACGCGTCGGTCCCTCCGGCGAAGACCTTGCCGAGACGCGTGTCGATTCCCGCAGAATTCGAGCGGATGAGGTCGTCGACGCCCGCCTCGATCGCGGCCCGCTCGATTCCTTCCTCGTCGTCGATTCGATTGATATCCCCGAGCGCAATCGAACTTCGGATCGTCAGCATGAACTTTGCGAAGTCCTGGAAAACCGGAGCCATTTGGGCGCGTACCAACGCCGGGTCACAGACCGCGATGTCAACTCCGTCCCAGCAGACTTTTCCCCGAGTAGGCGGGAGGAGATTTCCGATCACCTTGGACAATGTTGTCTTGCCTGACCCGTTTGCCCCCACGATCGCCATCACCTGACCGCGCCGGAGTTCGAAGCTCACCGAACGAACGGCATCCTCTTGAGCGCCTGGGTACCGATATCCAAGGCCCTCAACGGTGAGCGTCGTCGGTGGAGTCGGAGGGATCGCCGTCGGTCGACGCTTTCGGATGTTCGGGAGTTCCGCTCGAAAGCTCTCGAAGTCTCGGAGGAATGTGATTCCCTGGTGAACGTTCGTGAAGGCCGTCCCCGTCGAGCGGAGACGGCTGCTGAGCTGCTGGAGCCCGACGATCGCGACCGCGGCGTCACCGATCGAGATGACGTTTCGCCCAGCCAAGATCAATGCGAACGAGAGAGTTGCGATCATCGCCGCCGTATTCACGACGGCACCAAACGTCGTTAGCACCAACCGCTTTCGTACAAGATCACGCAGACGACCGAGTCGAATGTCCCACAGGTCGGAGTGCCACCGGCGGAATGTACCGGCGATGTCATACGCACGGACTTCCTTTGCCATCTCCCGCGACGTGAGAACCACCTCGAGGTACACGCGCTCTCGCTGCAACTCGGTGAGATCCCGCTCCATCTGGTACTGCGCCCGGTTGTTCCTGACATTGACGAACGCGATGGGGAAGTAGCTGATGACTGCGATCGGGACGAGAACTGGTGCCACCGTGAAGAGCACCCCGATCACTCCGACCGCAACAACCAACGTCGACATCATGGTGACGAGGCCGAAGACCACCGCCGACGACTGGCCTCCGGCCGCGGCGCGGGCCCGCTCGAGCCGATCGTGAAAGTCGGAGCCTTCGTAGAACTCGAGTTCGACTTCCGTCGCAACATCAAGAACATCGTCCATGGTCCGCCGCTGTACCTTCTCACCGAGCGGGATGCGCAGTTCCGTCGTTGCCGCTTGGCTCAGCGCACTGGCCATCAGCAAACCGCCGAGGAGGATCAGGTACGGAACGAGTTCACCCGTCGCTACTCCCGTCGTACCTGCGAGAAGGTCGAGGAGCGAACGGCCGACGAGGAGTTGGCCTGCTACGGCGAGTGAGGTGATCACGGTCGCCGCGAGGATGAGTAGGAGCGTTCCCCGTCCTGCTGCCCAGACCAACGTGAACGCCAGCCTCACCGTGCCGATCGAGTTGGTCGTGTTGTCCGCTGCCATGTCCGCCAAAGGCTACGCCGTTCGGTGCTCTCGGGCCTCAGGAGAGGCCGTACCCGGGTTTCGTGATCATTGCTCTTCCGACGAGTTGCCCGCCTCGTTGTGGGTAGCGCTCTCGCCGCCCCACCGTCGGCGGGTGACTCGCCACAACCGGTCCCACCGAGAAGAGTAGCCACCCCGGGCGAGAAACTCATCCGATGGTGATGCCCAGTTCCGGAGCACCCGTAGCCGGTCGCGCGGAGGCATGCCGAGCGTCTTGGCAAGCTTCAGGTCGAACTTGTCGAGATCCGGGCGGTCATATGCCCGCCGCAACGCGAAGTCCAGCGGATGCCTACCCCGCACGCCGACCACGACCCGGTCGGCGCCGCACAACACCGCAGCGCGCTCCGTGATACGTCGCACCACGTCCGCGACATTTGTCGCCTGCAAGAGCTCGGTGGCCGTACGTCGTTCCAAATTGTCGGCCGCTCGAGCGATGAGCAGGAGGTCAAGCAGCGATGACATGATTCGATGATTGGGATACGAGATAGCCAAGTGACTCGCCGCATGCGCCATCCGTCCGCCGCGATCGAACGCGCGGAACTCGTGACCGCCGATCGTGAAGCTCTCCCACTTGTCCCAATAGTCCTCTGGGATCGGCCGGCCAACCGTGTGGAGTCGTCGGTGGAGATCGATCGAGTAGTGGTCGTTAAGCCGCCAAGTCTCACCTTTATCCATCAACCGGATATCGAGATCTGCTCCGACGAAACCCGAATCAGCGAGAATTTGACTGGCTTGACGGAAACCGCTGTCGCCTCGGACCAGGAGATCGACGTCGGCGGATTGGCGGAGCCCAGGTTGGACGTGATCGAGATGGCCGGTCGCCGTCCCCTTCAGCACACGGAACTCGACGCCGGCGTCGTTGAAGCGCGCCCCTACGTCGACGAGCATCGATTCGAGCTGGAGGCCGTGCACGACCTGGCGCATAGAGGCGCTCTCCAGATTGCGCTGGAGACGATCCGTCTCCGCGACAATCCGTCCGGACTCGACAGCGGCGCGGAGCTGCGGCACGAGGCGGTGATAGTTGAGACGAGCGAACAACACATCCTCAGCGTCGGGAGCGACGACGACGGGTGCGCACTCGTACTCCATATCGAGGAGGACGCGGACGAGGTCCACCCCGCGTTCGTGGAGCGCCAACTCAGGGTCGAAGAAACGCAGGGCATCGCCAGGCGTCATCGAGTCGGTCGCGAGCGCTGTGGATGATCGGCGTCGTCGCATGAAACGATCCTCTCAGCCGGTGACGATCGATTTGAAGATGAGCAACACCCCGTGATCATGGCAGACACGCCGCAACGGAATGACCAGCACTTGCGGGTCGGGGGACTCGGAGGGGTGCCCGCAGTGCAGCGGACCATCATCCGATGATCACCGAACCGCTGGCACCGCCGCACGCCGCCATCGCGCGGAAGGCATCCAATTGGAGGAGTCCTCCAACAAACTGGCAGAAGCTCAGACGACACCTGTTTGTCCACTCAATGCGCACTTGCCGTATGACCACGACCGAGCGAAGCCTCAGACGCTGCCCTAACCTGCTCACTTATGCGTGTGGCGGTCACCGGCGGTGCCGGATTCATCGGTTCGAACCTCTGTGAGCACCTGCTCGCGACAGACGGCGTTCAGTCCATTGCGATCATCGACGACCTGTCCAACAGCCAGATCGAGAACCTCGACGGGCTGAACGTCGAGTTCGTCGAAGGAACCATTCTCGATCACGATGCGCTCGATCGGACGTTCGACGGTGCCGACGCCGTCGTCCACCTCGCCGCGCTCGGGTCCGTGCCGCGCAGCGTGGCGAATCCGATCGCCTCCCATGCCGTCAACGCCACCGGCACCGTCATGGTTCTCGAGGCCGCGCGCCGCCACGGCAACCTCCACACGATCGTTGCGGGAAGTTCCAGCGTCTACGGGGCGAATCCGACGCTGCCGAAGCACGAGGACCTCGCCACGCGTCCGCTCTCCCCCTACGGCGGCAGCAAGCTTGCCACCGAGGCATACGCCTTGGCATGGGGTGCCAGCTACGGGCTACCAGTCCTGCCCTTCCGCTTCTTCAACGTGTTCGGGCCCAAGCAGCCCGCCGGCCATGTCTACGCCGCGGTGATTCCAGCGTTCGTCGACTCAGCGCTGCGCAGCGAACCGGTCACAGTGCACGGCGACGGCATGCAGAGCCGCGACTTCACCTATGTGGGCACCGTGACCGCAGCGATCACGCAAGCAATCCTCGACCGCACCGTCAGCGACGCGCCGGTCAACCTCGCCTTCGGGTCACGCATCACCCTCCTCGACGCGCTCGAAGAGCTCGAGGGAGTGCTCGGGCATCCGGTCGAACGGAATCACATCGAACCTCGCGCGGGCGACGTGCGCCACAGCCAGGCCGACAACTCGCGGCTGCTCGAACTCCTTCCGAACGTCGAAGCGGTGTCATTCATCGATGGTCTTACGACCACCGTCGACTGGATGCGTACGACGCACGCGTGACGCGATCTGATGTAGATACGGCTGCCGGAGCAAGACTCTCGATCAACGACCGCCCGCCGCTTTCGTGATGGTCACGATGATGATCGAGCACACCAACGACGCCAACGCCACGAGCGCCAGTTCGACTAGCGACTCGCCGGTGGACTTGGCGATTCCTCCCGTGCGCACCCCGACGAGTGCGGCGAACGCGCCGACGCCAGCGACGAGCAGCGAGGTCCGAGAGCCGGGCTCGATCGGGCGGATGAGACTCACAAGCGGCAGATTGACGAAACCCCACCAGGCGAACAGCATTCCCGCCATGGCGCTGAATCGACCCGACATGCCATACATCCCGGCCAGGAAGATCGGGATCGCAGCGGCGGCATACCACGACAGATGCAGCGGCTGACGCACCGCCAGTTCGAGTAGCAGCACCCCAATCGGCAGAAACAGCATGTTCGGGAATTGGCTGGTCTCTGGCACGCAAAGATACGTACCGGCCAACGCGAGAGCGATCGCTCCGCCGCCCACCCCGGCGACCGGCACCAACCGTCGGAACGCAGGCATGGCCGCGCCCACCAACGCGCCGGTCACGATCGCTGACACGACGAACCACCGGTTTGCGCCGCCGCTGAAATCACCGAATTGTTGAAAGAGAGCGACGATTCCTCCAGCGATCGCTGCGCCGACCGCACCGCTCGGCCCAATGAAGTCCATGGACCGCCACCGCTCGAATTCAGTGGCCATCTCAGGCCGCCCCGCCCGACGTGATGACGTCGCAGACACGATCCACGTCGTCATCGGTGAGCCGCGATCCCGAAGGAAGGCTCAGGCTGCGATCGAACAGATCTTCAGCGACCGTTCCGCCGACGACCGGGTGGTCGGCATACACGGGCTGGAGGTGCATCGGCTTGAACGCGTGACGCGCCTCCACACCGGCGTCACGCAAACGTTCCAGGACCGGCGTCGGCACGAGTCCACTCTCGGGAGCGAACGCGACCGTCGTCAGCCAATGGTTCGGTGCGACGTCCGCGGGAATCGCCTGGAAGGTCGTTCCGTCGACCACTGACAGCCCGCTTTCGTACCGGGCCCGAACACTGCGCCGCGCCGCGATCCGGTCGGGCAACGTTCGCAACTGGCCACGCCCGACCGCAGCGTTGAGGTTGCCCATCCGATAGTTGAACCCGATGTCCTCGTGCTCGTACCACGGCACGGGCTGACGTGCCTGCGTGCTCAGATAGCGCGCACGAGACACGATCTCGACGTCGTCGCTGAAGATCGCTCCCCCACCGCCCGTCGTGACCATCTTGTTGCCGTTGAACGACAGGATCCCGACACGACCGTGACGCCCCGCGTGGATCCCGTTCCGGAAGGCACCGATCGCTTCGGCGGCGTCGCACACCATCGGCACGTCGTAGTCGGCGCAGATCGCGGCGTATCGGGCGCCGTCCGCGACGGAGCCGTAGAGGTCGACGGACACCACCGCTGCAGGAAGCGACCCCGCGCCCGCACGGCGCTCGAGTTCCTCGGCGAGCAGGTTCGGATCCATGTGCCACGTGTCGGGTTCGCAGTCGACGAAACACGGACGTGCGCCGAGATGCGACGCGGCAAACGCGCTGGCCGCGAACGTCAGCGTGCCCATGAGCACGTCGTCGCCCGCCTCGACACCGACGGCCATCAACGCCAGCTCCAGCGCAGCCGTGCCGCTCGACAACGCGGCGACCGCGGGAGCTCCGGTCAACACGGCGAGCTCCTCCTCGAACGCGTCGATGTCCGGCCCTGCCGGGGCAACCCAGTTGGAGTCGAACGCGGCGATGAGCAGCTCACGCTCGTCGGGGCCGACCTCGGGAGGTGAGAGGAGGAGTTTCCAGTCGGATCCGTCGGCCACCCGGACATTCTGACAGCTCGGCGAACACATGCGGGACACGCGTTTGTACGCCGAGCGCAGGTGGGGAAGACTGTGCGCCCATGGCGGGTCCCGCACACGACATCCAGATCCTGTGCGTGTGCACCCACAACCGGACTCGGTCGGTGATGATGGCCGCGCTCCTCGGGGGACATCTCGAAGCGGTGGGGATCAACGCCTCGGTGACGTCAGCGGGACTTCACCGTGACGCAAACCCCGCCACCGACGGCGCAATTCGTCAGATGGCCTTGCGCGGCTACGACGTCCGGTGGCACGTCGGGCACCGGATCAACCGCGACGACGTCGAAGATACCGACCTCATCCTCACCGCCGAGGTTCTCCACGTGGCCGAAATCGCCGGCATCTGGCACGACACCTTCGAGCGAGCGTTCACGCTCCCCGAGTTCGTCGCCAACACGGACGAGTCACCCCAGGGCCTGACGTTGCCCGGCCTTCTGGAGCGCATCAACGTCGGACGCCCCACGGCCCTCGACTACCTGGATGCCCGAATCGGCGAACTCCACGATCCAACCGGCGAAGGCCCCGCGCAATGGGAGGCCAGCGTGGAGCGGATCGACGATCTGACCGGGCGCGTCGCCGCGAAGCTCGCAACGCTCGATCTCGTCGGCACCGACCGCGCCATCGGGTGTCAGACACAGGATGGC
>NZ_BAOL01000010.1 GCF_000350145.1 Ilumatobacter nonamiensis YM16-303
ACTGGTGCGACGTCGACCACGTCGACGAATGGCATCGCGATGGAGGCGGCACCGATCAAGTCAATGCGGCGGTGTTGTGCCGAACCCACAACACCCACAAACACCGTCACCGATGGCGTACGCGACGGGCCCGCAATGGATGCAGCTTCACGATCCGCGCCGACGGCACCATCATCGTGCCCATCGGCGCCGGACCACCCCACTTCGACGACGACGACGACGGCGACACGGACAGTCCCGAACACATCGCCCGGCTCACCGCACTCGCTCGCAAGCGCATCGACGACCTCACCCGCAACCGGTGAGGACGCGCGGAGTTCGGTCAACCGACCGCGCCACCGTGTTCAGCGAGGAGGGCCCAGATCGCTCGGAATGCGTGCGAACACTTCGGCCAAGCGAGGAAGAAACGCCCGGTGCGCGCTGGTGGAGCGCCAGAACATCGCGATCGTCCGTGACGGGCGCGGCTCGGCGAACTCGACCATCGAGATCATGGGCGACGGTGCGATCGGCGGCGACACGGCGAGGCGTGGCAGCAACGTGATCCCCACCCCCGCGGCCACCATCTGGCGCATCGTCTCGAGGCTCGTCGACCGGAGCTCGGTGTCTTCCACCGCCCCGGCCAGGCTGCACACGGCAAGCGACTGGTCGCGCAGACAGTGTCCGTCCTCCAGCAGCATCACCTGCTCATCGGCGAGGTCGTGCGGCGTGACCGGCGTTCCCGACGTCGCGAGCCGGTGACCCGCCGGGGTCGCCAGGACGAATTCCTCGGTGAACAGCTCCGTCGAAGCGAAGTCTTCACCGGTGATCGGGAGCGCGAGCACACCGACATCGAGTCGCCCGGAACGGAGCTGGTCGACGATGTCGTCGGTCTTGGCCTCGACGAGGCGGAGCTCGAGATCCGGGAAGGTCGAGCGGACCTCGGGCACCACGTGGGGCAACAGGTACGGCGCCAACGTGGGGAACAGCCCGACCCTCAAGGTGGCCGACTCCGGGTCGGCCATCTCCGCCGCGATGTCGGCGATCCCGTTCGCCTCGTTGATGACGACGCGAATGCGCTCGAGCACCCGCTCCCCCGCTGCGGTCAGCGTGATGTTGCGGGGCGTCCGTTCGAACAGCTCGACGCCGAGGTCGTCCTCGAGCTTGCGGATCTGGGCCGACAGCGTCGGCTGGCTGACCCCACACGCTTCGGCCGCGCGCCCGAAGTGACGATGGTCGGCCACCGCCGCCACGTACTCCAGATCACGGAGATTCATGCCGCGCGAACGTAGCGTCCGGGGCGCGACACCCCGGACGCGACTGCTCACGCGGCGGGGGCCGAATCGGCCTGTGACGTCCGGATCAGGTGATCGAACGCGCCGAGCATCGCCGTCGATCCGGCGCCCATCGACACGACGATCTGCTTGAACGGGACGGTCGTGCAGTCGCCGGCGGCGAAGACTCCCGGGATCGACGTGGCGCCGTGGCCGTCGATCTCGATTTCGTTCCGCTCCGACAGCTCGAGGGTGCCCTCGAGCCACTCGGTGTTCGGCAGCAGACCGATCTGGACGAAGATCCCGTCGAGTTCGACGGTGTGCTCGGACTCGTCGTTGCGGTCGCGGTACGTGAGGCCGGTGACCTTCTTGCCGTCGCCGATCACCTCGGTCGTCATCGCGCTCACGATGATGTCGACGTTCGGGAGGCTGCGGAGCTTGGCCTGCAGGACCTCGTCGGCGCGCAGTTCGTCGGCGAATTCGAGGAGCGTGACGTGACCGACGATCCCGGCGAGGTCGATCGCCGCTTCGACGCCGGAGTTGCCGCCGCCGATCACCGCCGTGCGCTTGCCCTTGTAGAGCGGGCCGTCGCAGTGGGGGCAGTAGGCGACGCCGCGGTTGGCGTACTCGCCCTCACCCGGCACGCCCATCTTGCGCCAACGGGCGCCGGTCGAGATGACCACCGATCGGGCCTGCAGCGACCCGCCGTCGGCCAACGCAATGCCGTGCAGACCGCCGAGGGCGGTGGCGGCGTCGAGTCGGTCGGCGCGCTGACCGGTGATGATCTCGACATCGTGCTTCTTCACGTTGTCCTCCAACTCGGCAGCGAGCGTCGGACCCTCGATGTACGGAGTGGAGATGAGGTTCTCGATGCCGAGCGTGTCGAGCAGTTGGCCGCCGAAGCGGTCCGCGACCACAGCGGTCCGCAGACCCTTCCGAGCCGCGTAGACGGCAGCCGACGAGCCGGCGGGACCGCCGCCGACGATCAACACGTCGAACGGGTCCATCGCATCGATCTTCTCGGTGGCGCGTTCGGCGCTGCCGGAGTCGATCATTCCGACGAGCTCGTCGAGGGTCATCCGACCCGAGCCGAAGTTCTCGCCGTTGCGGAACACCGTGGGAACCGCCATGACGTCGCGCTGTTCGACCTCGTCCTGGAACGCCGCTCCGTCGATCGCGACGTGCTCGATGTTCGGGTTGAGGATGCTCATCAGATTGAGCGCTTGCACGACGTCCGGGCAGTTCTGACACGTCTGCGAGAAGAAGGTCTCGAAGCGGTGCGTGCCTTGGATGCCGCGGATCTGGTCGAGCAGATCCGGATCGGCCGTGGCCGGGTGGCCGCCGACCTGCAACAGCGCGAGGACGAGCGAGGTGAACTCGTGGCCGAGCGGAAGTCCGCCGAAGGCAACGGCCACGCCGGGGTCGTCGATGCGCGAGATCCGGAACGACGGGCGACGATCGTCGTCGCCGTCGAGCCGGACGTTGATGTTGTGGGACAGGACGTCCAACTCACCGAGGAGCTCGGTGATCTTCGTGCTGGTGGCGCTGTCGTCGAGCGACGCGACCAGCTCGATCGGCTGGACGATCTTGGGAAGATGGGCGCGGAGCGCCTCGGTGAGTTGAGCGTCGAGGATCATCGGATCAGATCTTGCCCACGAGATCGAGCGACGGGGCGAGGGTGTCGTTGCCCTCTTCCCACTTGGCCGGGCAGACCTCGTTCGGGTTCGCACGCACGTACTGGGCCGCCATGATCTTGCGGAGCAGTTCGCTGGCCGAGCGGCCGATGTTGCCGGCGTTGATCTCGATGATCTGGATCTTGCCATCGGGGTCGATCACGAAGGTGCCGCGCTCGGCGATGCCGGCGTCTTCGATCATCACACCGAAGTTGCGGGTGATCTGACCGGTCGGGTCGCCGATCATCGGGTAGGTGATCTTGTTGATCGTCTCGCTGCTGTCGTGCCACGCCTTGTGGGTGAAGTGCTTGTCGGTCGACACGGCGTAGACCTCGACACCGAGGCTCTGGAACTCGGCGTAGTTGTCGGCGAGGTCACCGAGCTCGGTCGGGCAGACGAACGTGAAGTCGGCCGGGTAGAAGAACACGACGGACCACTTGCCACGCAGGTCGGCATCGCTGACGTCGACGAAGGCACCGTTGTGGAATGCGGTGGCCGCGAACGGCTCGATCTCGGTGTTGATCAATGAGGTGTTCATGGGGGAAGCTCCTGATATTGCTTGGGGGTGGTTGGAACGACGACCACCATACGAACGGACGTCCGATCGTCCAACCCGATGGCTTCTATCCTTGCCATTGACGCGGTCAATGGTTGCACCGGTCGGACGGGGACGCCTTCCGATACGGTCGACCCGTGGTCGAACAGAGCAAATGGGTGCACATCACCAACGAAGATCCCGAGCATTCGAACCGATACATCGAACGGTTCCGTGACCTGGCCGCGAACGGCATGGATCTCGACGGCGAGGCTCGACTCATCGACGCGATGTCGACGCGCGGCAGCAGGATTCTCGATGCAGGTTGCGGTCCTGGCCGCACCGGAGGCGCGCTCGCACGGGCCGGCCACACGGTGGTCGGCGTGGACGTCGATCCGATCCTGATCGCCGCGGCCGAGAACGACCATCCGGGCCCGACATGGCTCGTGGGCGATCTGGCGGAGCTGGACCTGGCGTCGCGGGGCGTCGATCCGGCCTTCGATGTCATCGTGTGCGCCGGAAACGTCATGGCCTTCCTCGCTGCGAGCACCCGGCGCGCGGTGCTGAGCGGATTCCGTTCCCACCTCGCGACCGATGGGCGGGCGGTCGTGGGATTCGGTGGTGAACGCGGATACGAATTCGACGAGTTCTTCGACGACGTGCAGGCGGCCGGACTCGTCGTCGAGGTCACGCTGTCCACCTGGGACCTGCGCCCGTTCTCGGACGACTCCGACTTCCTGGTCGCCGTACTCCGCCGGTCCGCGTAGCGCCAGTCGTCAGACGTCGGCCGCCTGAGCGACGATCCAGTCGCGTTTGACCGCGCGCCAGGCCTCGTCATCGTGGTCGCGCCGCCAGTACGGCGAGATGGACGATTCCTCCCGCGACACGCCCCGCTCGGCCAGCAGGAACCGCCGAACCGCACGCACCTCGTGCGCCTCGCCGTGTACGAACACATCGACCGCACCAACCGGCCAGTCCAGCGCACGGACCACGTCGACGAGCATCGTCGCCGAATCGGCCGCGCCGCGACGGTGACACCAGCTCACGGACATCGAGTCGCCCGTCGGCAGCTCGATCTCGTGCTCGGGTGAATCGACGAGCGCGACGACCGTGCACGGGATGTCCGGACGAAGGACCTCGAGCGAGGCGGCGATCGCCGGCAGCGCGCTCTCGTCGCCGACGAAGAGGTAGGCGTCCGCGCCGGGGTCGGGCCGGTACCCGCCGCTCGGACCTGCGAGCTGGAGGGTGTCGCCGACCTTCGCTCGCTGCGCCCAACGACCGGCGAAGCCGACATCGCCATGCGCGACGAAATCGATCGTCACGCGGCGGCGCTCGGGATCCCACGCACGAATCGTGTAGCGCCGCCCCCTCGGCCGGAGCTCGGGATCGAGGCCGCGCGCCGCGTCCGGGTCGAACGGGGCGACATACGACGCTCCCTCCGGGACGAACAGCGCGTTCACGTACTGGTCGGTGAACTCGGTCGGTACGAACGAATCGAGCCCCGGCCCGCCGAATGTCACACGCACCATGGACGGGCTGAGCCAGTCGACCCCCTCGACGGTCCCGAACTGCTCGCTCATGCGGACCTCCAGTATCCGGTCATCGAGACCTGGGTTGCGTCGAGTCCGACGGTCTCGCGGAGATACGTACGGACGGCGGTGATCCGCCGGGACTCAGCCGCTCCGAACGCGTACACGCCGGGCCCGATCTCGAGTTCCCGTACGGCGTCCAGCAACACCGACGTCGTGCCAGGAGCCCGTCCCCGGCGGTCGACCCAGCTCACGTCGACACCCGCACCACTCGGGAATTCGATCCGTCCATCGACGCCATCGGATTCGGCGACGACCTGTGCGGTGACGTCCGCGTCGGCTGCGATCAGTTCGTCGAGCACCGCCGCCACGGCTCCGAATCCGGTTTCATCGGTCACGAACAGATACGACGTGGTGGTACCCGGTGGGTCGAACACTCGACGCGGCCCCCACAGCGCGGCCGGCTGACCCACCTCCACGGTCGACGCCCAGGACGATGCCGCTCCGGCGTCGCCGTGGAGCACGAACCACATGTCGAGTTCACGAGCCTCAGGTCGCCATCGACGGACGGTGTAGTACGCACCGAGCGGCCGCTCGGACTCGGGCATCGACTCGTACGCCTGCCACGAGAACGTCGAGTCGACCGACAGTTCGGAACGCCCGGATGGTGGGAGCAACACGTACAGGAACTGATCGCCTCCGGTCGACTCGAACTCGTCGAGTCCGATGCCGAACGTGATCTGGCGCAACGTCGGCGTGATGTCCTCCACCCCGACGACCTGTGTGACGAACGTCGAGTAGATGTCGCCCGCCAGTTCCCGCTCCAGGCTGGTCAGTGCGATGTCGCTCCCTGCCCACGCGCGCGCCGCCGTGAGCAGACCGAACATCTCGACGCGAACCGCCTCGGAATCGGTGCACACCTTTCCGAAGTCGTGACGAAAGAGAACGGGGGCGCCGGACACGTCGACCTCGACGTCGAGTCCGCTCGCCTCGACGCACTCGAGCGAAGCAGTCGAGCTCACGGCCGTCGGGTCGGAGACGCCGCCTCTCGCGAGGAAGGAACCGATCAGACCGATCGTGTCGGCGTGGCCGTCGTTGAGGTGCTGTCGGAGGATGTCGATGTCGTCGAGCATGCCGGAACAGCGTACATGGATTGTTAGGGTCACCTACCGTTCCACCGATCCCGACGAAGGCAGATTCCCCCATGATCCCCCGCAACTCCTCCACGTCGCCGATCCGCCGATCGCGTTCCTCGCGGTCCTGCCGACGGCTGATCCTCGGCCTGGCCGTCGCGACCTCGGTCGGGCTGTCGGCCTGCGGCAGCGACTCCGATTCTGCGTCCGACGATGCATCGACGGCCGACACCGAACCCGAATCCTCCGCGCCGCCGGTGAGCGACGCGACGGAAACGGAGGCGACGACCGAGCCCACGACCACCGCCGCCGCGTCGACCACGACCGAGCCGGCGCCGCCCACCACCGAGGTGCCGCCTGCCGCCTTCCCCCGAACCGTCGTCCACGCTCAGGGTGAGACAGACGTCCCTGCGGAGCCGGTGCGCATCGTGTCGCTCGACCGGTCGCTCACCGACCCCGTGCTCGCCCTGGGGCTCGATCTGGCCGGATACACGACCTATCAGGACCCCGACGGCGCACTCCCGGAGTACTTCGGGGAGGCGTTGGAGAACGCCGACGATGCCGTGTGGGTCGGCGACCTGCTCGAGCCGAACCTGGAAGCGATCTTCGCGGCCGAACCCGATCTCATCGTCTCGTCGAGGGTGCGCCACGAGGCGCTCTACGAAGAGCTCAGCCAGATCGCCCCGACGGTAATGACCGAGTCGGGCGGTGGCGGCTGGAAGGACAACCTCGCCCTCGTCGCCGAGGCAACGGGGCGCGAGGAGTTGGCCGATTCGCTCGTCGACGAGTACACGACCCGAGCGGCCGCCGTCGGTGCCGAGATCAACGAGGTCGCCGCGTCACCCACCATCTCCGTCGTCCGGTTCCTCGGTGAGATCCGGTTGTACCAGCCGGTGAGCTTCAGTGGAACGGTGCTCGCGGACGCAGGTCTCGCGCGCCCCGACAGCCAGCAGGATCAGGAGGAATTCGTGGCGGTCATCAGCGAGGAGGAGCTGCCGCTCGCCGATGCCGATTGGCTGTTCTACACGGTGTACGACGATCCCGCCGCGACCGACGCCTTCTCCGAGCTCGAGCAGCGTCCGCTCTGGAGCAGCCTGACCGCCGTCCAGGAGGATCGTGCCCGTCCGGTGCTCGATGACCTGTGGATGAGCGGTGTCGGCCTCTACGGCGCCCACGCGATCCTCGACGACCTCGCCGCGACGTTCGACGTCGAGGAGGCCTGAGGGCTCGTCCGACAGACGGCGCGACGATCAACCTGACCCACAGCCCCCGAGCGCGGTACGGTCCTGCACGAACACACGAGGGGGAAATCATGAAGGTGTCGGTTCTGGGTGCCGGATCGTGGGGAACGACGGTTGCAACACTGTGTGCTGGGCGTCACGACGTACGTCTCTGGGCACGCGACGAGGACGTGGCCGACGAGATCCGGAGCGAGCACCGGAACAGCCGGTATCTCCCCGATTTCGAACTGCCCGAGTCACTCGACGCGACGCACGACCTCGAGGCCGCTGTCAGCGACGCACACCTCGTGGTCGTCGGCGTTCCGTCGCACGCGTTCCGGTCGACTCTCGACGCCGCGAAGCCGTTCATCCACCCCTGGATCCCTGTCGTCAGCCTGACGAAAGGGATCGAGGAAGAATCGTTGCTGCGGATGACCGAGGTCATTCGCGACGTCCTGCCCGGCCACCCGGCCGCCGCGCTCAGCGGCCCGAACCTGGCGAAGGAGATCATGGCCGGCCAAGCGGCGGCCAGCGTGATCGCGACCGAAGACCTCCAGGTCGCCGCTGCGCTCCAGCACGTGTTCCAGTGCGGGCTGTTCCGCGTGTACACCAATCACGACGTCATCGGTTGCGAGATGGGCGGGGCGCTCAAGAACGTGATCGCCATCGCTGCCGGCATGGCACAGGGGCTGGCGACCGGCGACAACACACGCTCGGCGGTCATCTCCCGCGGGTTGTCCGAACTCTCCCGCCTCGGTGAGGCGATGGGCGGTGAACCCGCGACATTCGCCGGCCTGGCCGGCTTGGGCGACCTCGTCGCCACCTGCGTCAGCACGCACAGCAGAAACCGATACGTCGGCGAGCAACTCGGAGCGGGTCGAGCCATCGGCGACATCCTCGACGAGATGAACATGGTGGCCGAGGGGGTCAAGACCGCGCGGATCACCCACGTGTTCGCCGAGCGCTACGACCTCGACCTCCCGATCTGTGAGTCCGTCTACAAGGTCGTGACCGGCGTGGCGCGCGGCGAGGACGCATATGCCGGGCTGTTGACCCAACGCGCCGGTCACGAGTCCGAGCCCGGCTGACCGAGCGGAGGCGGACGGCGTCAGCCGTTGAAGATCGCGACCAACTCGTCGACGACCCGCGTCTCGCCGACGAGGCCCGGATAGCCGAGGCGGTCGATCACGGTCACGTCGCCGGACGCCACGGCAGGGAGCTGGCCCCAGATCGGATTCTGTTCGATCTCTTCGACGGCCTCGGTGTCGCCCGTGACGGTGTCGTTCTGCAACAGGATCAACTCCGGTCCGGCGATTACTTCGAGTTGTTCCAGGGACAGGTAGGCCCGTCCGTTGCCGTCGGTCTCGATCTCGTCACCCGACGGAACGAGTTCACACCCGAGGGTGTCCACGGCCAGCGGCACCGCCCACACCGGACGAGCGAAGACTGCGGGACTCGGACCGGGGTAGATCGCGACAACGGAGGCCGCGCAATCCTCGGGCACCTGCTCGCTCCCCACCGCGTACGCGGCATCGAGATCGGCGATCAGCCCCTCCGCTTCGGCCTCGCGCCCGAAGTGCTCCCCGAAGAGTTCCACGCGTTCCCGCGAGGTCGTGCCGTCCGGAATGACGAGCACTTCGGCACCGAGCCCGTCCAGCTGCTCGCGACCGACCTGATCGACGATGTACTGCCACACGATGACCTGGTCGGGTTGGAGCGTCGCCAGTTCCTCCAGGCTCGTGTTGAGGTAGTCGAAGATCTCGATGCCCTCCGTGTCGTCCTCGATCCCCTGGAAGCCGGCATCGGGAACCGTGGCACTCGACGCGACCACCGGAACGTCGAGAGCGAGCAGGTCGGCGAGGACCGATTCTTCGCCGAGAACGACGACTCGGCCGACGTCGACGGCGTCACTCGTCGCCTCCGAGGTCGATGGGCTCTCCGCGGTGACGGCCTCGGTGCTCGGTGCGGTTTCGACCGACTCGGTCGCGGGTGGTGCGCTGGTGTCCGGGGCCGTGTCGGGTGCGTCGGTGGCGCGCGAGGACTCCTCCGCTTCCGTGACGGCAGCGGTGTCCGTCACCGTCGCTTCAGTCTCTTCGTCGCCGTCACTCCCGCCGCACGCGGCGACGCCCAGAGCGACGACCACTCCCACGGCGGCAAGACGAATGGAGCTGCTGGATGCGTTCACCGGGCGGAGCGTAGAGCGTTCGCAACCCGATTTCACAGTTTCCGTTAAGGCTCCCTACCTTTCGATGACGGACGCACCAGGGCTCGGTCGACGCGAGCAGCAGAATCACTCCACCTCCGGGACCCGCTCCACGCCAACGTCGAGAGACATTCCGACCTTAGGCTCTGACCATGTCGTTCCCGGTCACATCGACGACTCGACGCTTCGTCCGTCACGTCGTCGCTGTCCTGTTCATCGCCCTGACCGCGGCTGCCGGTCTTGCGATGGATGGCGGACCGGTCAGCGCTCACACCGAATTCTCCGGTTCGACCCCGTCCGACGGCGACGTCGTGGACGCGCCGGTGGAGTCGGTGTCGCTCGTCTTCACGGGGGAAGCCGAGGAATCGGGAGACGGATTCGTCGCCCTCGACGCCTCGGGCCAGATCCGCGAGCCGGATGACGTGTCGACGGTGGACAACCAGGTGTTCACACTGTCGTTCGACCCTGCGCTCGCCGGAGGCGACATCGGCATCCGGTGGAACGTGCTCTCCGCCGATGGGCATCCGATCAGCGGGGCGTTCTCGTTCACCGTCACCGCGCCGCTCCCCACGACCACCACGACGACGACAGCGCCGTCGACCACGATTCCGCCGCCCACGACCGCTCCGACCCCCGCCGCCAGTCCAGCGACGACCGATGTCGCCGACACGGCAACCAGCGCTGCGACCACGACGACGATCTCCGCGGGCACCACCGACGACGCGCCGCCGGACTCGGGTGATGAGGACACGTCGTTGGACGAATTCCTCGCGGTCGATGCCGGTGGACCAGGAGAAACACAGGCCACGATCGGCCGGCTGCTGAGCTTTCCGGCGATCGCGTTGACGATCGGTGGTCTCGCGTTCCTGTGGACAACCCTGCGCGGCGAACGCGCGGAGATCCGTCGGTCGGTCGACGCCGTGCGAATCAGTGGGGTCGTCGTCGCGATCGGCGCCGCCGTCGAGTACGGCGGGGTCGCGAGCATCGCAGACGAGTCGCTCACCGATGCCTGGACATCCTCGCCGGGAACGGCCTCCGCCATGCGGATCGTCGCCGGTCTGGCCGTCGCGCTCGGTCTGCGGGCGGTCATCGTCGCCGCCGGGCCGACGCCGCGGTCGCTGTCATCGGCTGCCGACACCTCGACGAGCCCGAACGTGACCTCCCCCGTGGTGCCGCCGGTCGGCGAGTCGGCGAGCGAGGATCTCCGCCGAGGCTCACCGCAGCTGTGGGTGCCGACCCGAGCATCGACGCTCGCGTTCGTCGGCTGCGCGCTGATGGTGATCTCGTTCTGGTTCGACGGTCACACGGTGTCGAAGGGGTGGCGACCGCTTCATGCCGTCACCAACTCCGTGCACGTCGCCGCCGGTTCGATCTGGGTGGGGGGCGTGGTCGCGATGGTCGCTGTCGTCTGGTCACGCCGCCGACGAGGCCGGCCCTCGCGTGCACTCGACCTCGTCGTGAGGTTCTCGACCGTCGCCGCTGTGGCACTGGCTGCAGTGGTTGTCGCCGGCCTGATCATGGCGGTGTCCATTCTCGATTCGTTCGGCGACCTCACGGGGACGGAATGGGGTCAGCTCCTGCTGCTGAAGTCCGGTGCGGTCGGACTCGCGGCGCTCTGCGGCGCCTACAACCATTTCCGACTCCTGCCTGCCCTGAACTCCGATCCGGACGATCCACTCCTGTCCGGCCGACTGCGATCCGTCCTCACGTCCGAAGCGATCCTGCTGGTGTTCGTCGTGATCGTCACCGTCTGGCTCGTCACCGCCGCCACCTGACCCACTCCGACGGACGGCTCGGTCCGGCCGAAACTCAGCCTCCCGGCGAGAAGCGGCGCAGGCGGAGACTGTTCAACACGACGCTGATCGACGAGAACGCCATCGCTGCCCCGGCGATCAACGGATTGAGGAGACCCGCTGCAGCGAGTGGGATCGCGATGGTGTTGTAGCCGAAGGCCCAGAACAGGTTCTGCACGATCGTCTGATACGTCCGACGGGAGAGTTCGATCGCCGACACGACCCCGCCCACATCGCCGCGGATCAGAGTGAGGTCGCTGGATTCGATCGCGACATCGGTCCCGGTACCGATGGCGATTCCCAAGTCGGCCTGCACGAGCGCCGGCGCGTCGTTCACCCCATCTCCGACCATCGCCACGATCTCCCCGGCGGCCTGGAGCCGCTCGACCTCGGCCTGCTTGTCCTCGGGCAACACTTCAGCGATCACGCGATCGATTCCGACGCTGTTCCCGATCGCCTCGGCGGTCCGGGCGTTGTCACCGGTGATCATCGCAGACGACAGGCCGAGATCGTGGAGACGCTCGATCGTCGTGGCGGCCGACGGCTTCACCGTGTCGGCGACGGCGATCACTCCGCGGATGCTTCCGCCCCAACCGGCGAACACCGCGGTGCGTCCCTGTTGTTCGAGTTCGGTTGCGGCCGCTTCGAGTCCGTCCGCGAGCGCGAGATCCGCCTGTTTCGCCAACGTGCGGCGACCGACCCACACGGTCGTGCCGTCCACGTCCGCGCGGATGCCCTGTCCGACGATGGTCTCGAGGTCCGTGACCTCCGCAAGGGCTCCCTGGGCCTCCCTGGCCGCCGCGGCGATCGCCTGGCCGATGGGATGCTCGCTGTCGGCTTCGACCGCGCCCGCCTTCGCGAGCAGTTCGGAATCATCGACACCGTCGAGCGCGATGACGTCGGTGACCGACATCGCCCCTTCGGTGAGCGTGCCGGTCTTGTCGAACACCACCGTGCTGATCCGGCGCGTCCGTTCGAGCACGTCGACCGACTTGATCAGGATGCCGAGCTGAGCGCCACGACCTGTTCCGACCATGATCGCCATCGGTGTGGCGAGTCCGAGCGCGCAGGGGCAGGCGATGATCAGCACGGCAACGGCGGCGTACACACCGTCGCTGACGCTCCCTCCGATGACCGCCCAACCGACGAACGTGAGGAGCGCGATCGAGATGACGACAGGGACGAACACCGCGGAGATGCGGTCGGCGAGGCGCTGGGCGCCGGACTTTCCGGTCTGCGCGTCCTCGACGAGCTTGACGATCTGGGCCAGCGCCGTTTCCGCTCCGACGCGAGTCGCCCGGATCGTCAGCACGCCGGAGCTGTTGACCGTGGCTCCAGCGACGTCGTCGCCCGGCTCCTTGTCGACCGGGAGCGATTCGCCGGTGAGCATCGATTCGTCGACCGCACTGGATCCGTCGACGACCTCACCGTCGACAGGGACCTTCTCCCCCGGTCGGATCTTCACCAGGTCGCCGACCTCGATCGCCTCCACCGGCACCATCTCCTCGACGCCGTCGTGCACGCGTCGCGCCTCCTTGGCACCGAGCTCGACCAGCGAGCGGAGGGCCTGACCCGCTCGCCCCTTGGCTCGGGCTTCGAGGTAGCGCCCGAGCGTGATGAAGAACATGATCACCACGGACGCCTCGAAGTAGAGCTCCATTCCCCCGGTGACGAGCTGATACGTGCTGAACGTGAAGGCCGACAGCGTGCCCATGGCGATCAACGTGTCCATGTTCGCGCTGAGGTGTCGCGCCCGCTGTGCCGCGCCGACGAGGATCGGCCAGCCGACATAGAACTGCACGGGGATGGCGAGCACGAACTGCAGCCAGCGGAGCCACTCGGTCTCCATCGCCGTCTCGTGGTACAGCATCGTCGACAACATGAACAGTGCGATCGGCGCCGAGATCACCGCCCGGCGGAACCACAGCGCGCGGTCCTCTGCTTCGGCGGCGTCGGTCTGCTCCGCACGCGCGATCGCGGACGAGGAGTCGGCGTCTCGGCCCGATCCCCTGTCGTCGATGAGTTCGTAGCCGGCTGCGCGCACGGCGTGGCCCAGCTCGTCGAGGTCGAGCGACATGCCAGAACGCGCGACGACCGTGGCACGACCGGTCGCGAAGTTGACGTCCGCGTGGTCGACGTCGTGCTGGTGCTCGAGCGTCTTCTGGACGCGAGCGGCGCACGACCCGCACGTCATCCCTTCGATGTCGACATCGAGAACGGCCTTCTGTTCCACGACTGGAGAACTCATACCCACACCGTACGGCTTCCAGTCCACTGGAAGGTCAAGTGACGCGCGTCACGTCACTCGCGCGGCGCTCAGCGTGCGTCGACGGTTTCCGTGATCACCTGGCAGCGGTTCTCGTCGGTGCACGCCGCCGGGTCGAGTGACTCGGCGCGGTCGTACATCTTCCGGAGCTCGACCCGGGCGTCCTGGAGTTCGGCGATCTTGCGATCGAGATCGGCGAGGTGCGCCTGCAGCAAGCTCCGTGTGTGCTCGCACGACTGACCTCCGCGGTCCTTGATCTCGAGGATCGACTTGATCTCGGCGAGCGACAATCCGGACGACTGCGCCTGCTTGACGAACTCCAGTCGCTCGACGGCCTCGAGCGCGTAGGAGCGGTATCCGGACGAGGTGCGTCTCGGTTCGTCGAGCAGTCCGATCGACTCGTAGTACCGGATCGACTTGGTGGTGACACCTGCCGACTCGGCCAGCTCCCCGATCCTCATGCACCGCATCGTACCGAGCCGCCGTCATCGCGAAAGCTGCAACGAGCCGCGCCGCCCCCGCGTGTCGTCAAACCTCCGCGCAAGCGGCATCTCCCGAAAACGTCGTTGACCAGGGCCGGAACCCTGGTCAACATCGTCATTTCGTTTGGTGTCGAAGGGGGGACTTGAACCCCCACGCCCATTAATAGGGCACTAGCACCTCAAGCTAGCGCGTCTGCCAATTCCGCCACTTCGACGTGGTGTTGGGGCACTGATGATAGCCCCACCTCTGCCCGCTCCCACCTTGCAGGAGCGGGCTTCCGGTCAACCGATGATGCCGCGCCGGCGCAGCGCCTCGACGATCTCGTCGGCGGCTTCCTCGGCGGTCGTCATCGACGTGTCGATGCGCACTTCGGGCGACTCGGGAACCTCGTACGGCGAGTCGATCCCGGTGAAGTTCTCGAGCTCGCCCGCCCGCGCCTTCGCATACAGGCCCTTCGGGTCGCGTTCCTCGGCGAGCGCCAACGGCGTGTCGACGTGGACCTCGACGAACTCCCCGTCCTCGACCCGATCTCGGGCGAGTCGGCGCTCGGCCGCGAACGGCGAGATGAACGACGCGAGGACGATCATGCCGGCGTCGACCATTAGGCCCGACACCTCCGAGATCCGGCGGATGTTCTCCACCCGGTCCACGTCGGTGAACCCGAGGTCCCGATTCAGGCCGTGACGAACATTGTCGCCATCGAGCAGGTACGTCCGCACCCCGAGGGTGTGGAGCTTCGACTCGACGATGTTCGCGATCGTCGACTTCCCCGAACCCGACAGTCCGGTGAACCAGACGACACCCGGCTGGTGACTGTTCTGCGCAGCGCGGGCCGCCTTGTCGACGCGGACGTCCTGCCAGTGGATGTTGTGCGAACGCCGAAGAGCGAAGTGCAACATGCCGGCACCGACCGTGTTCTGCGTCAGCTTGTCGATGATGATGAACGAGCCGGTGTCCCGGTTCTGGTCATACGGGTCGAACGGGACCGCACGATCGAGGCTGAGGTTGCACACCCCGATCTCGTTGAGTTCCAGATTGTTCGCCGCGAGACGCTCGAGCGTGTTCACGTCGACCCGGTACTTCGGATGCGCGATCGACACGCCGACCGTGCGAGTCCCGATCTTCATCAGATACGGCCGTCCCGGCAGCATCTCATCCTCGTGCATCCACACGACGTGGGCCTCGAACTGGTCGGCGACCTCTGCGGGAGCGCCACCCGCACAGATCAGGTCGCCGCGGCTCGCGTCGATCTCGTCGGCGAGCGTGATCGTCACCGACTGTCCGGCGACGGCCTGATCGAGATCACCGTCCTTCGTGACGATCCGGTCGACGGTGCTCGTGGTACCGGCTGGGAGAACGCGGATGTCGTCGCCCGGACGGACGGTGCCGCCCACGATGCGCCCCGAGAATCCACGGAAGTCGAGGTTCGGCCGGTTGACCCATTGCACCGGCATCCGGAACGGTCCGGCGGCAACCGAATCGTCGGCGTCGGGATCGTCGACCGGAACGTCCTCGAGGAAGCCCATCAGCGTGGAGCCGTCGAACCATGGCATCGCCGGACTCGGCTCGACGATGTTGTCGCCCTTCAGCGCCGACACCGGGATGAAGGTCACGTCGTCGAGCCCGATCTGCTCGGCGAACTCGCGGTACTCCACACAGATCGTGTCGAACACGGCGGCGGAGTAGTCGACCAGATCCATCTTGTTGACGGCGACGACGATCTTCTTGATTCCCAGCAACGACACGAGATAGCTGTGACGCCGGGTCTGGGTGAGCACGCCCTTGCGGGCATCGACCATCAGCACCGCGACGTCGGCGGTCGATGCGCCGGTGACCATGTTGCGGGTGTACTGCTCGTGACCCGGCGTGTCGGCGACGATGAACTTGCGCTTCTCGGTGGAGAAGAACCGGTACGCGACGTCGATCGTGATGCCCTGCTCGCGCTCGGCGGTCAGCCCGTCGAGAAGGAGGGCGAAGTCGAGATCGGTGCCCTGCGTGCCCACCTTGGCCGAATCGGCTTCGAGTTGCGCGAGGTGGTCCTCGAACACCATGTGCGACTCGAACAGGAGCCGACCGATGAGCGTGCTCTTGCCGTCGTCCACACTGCCGCACGTGATGAACCGCAGCAGCGACTTGTACTGGTGCGACCGGAGGTAGCCCTCGATGTCGGTGGCGATGAGATCGGAAACGTGCGCCATCTCAGAAATACCCTTCCTGCTTCTTCTTCTCCATCGAGCCGGCCGAGTCGGTGTCGATCAGACGGCCCTCGCGTTCTGATGTCGTCGCGAGGAGCATCTCCTGAACGACGCCCGTGAGCGTGTCGGCGTCGCTCTCGATCGCGCCGCTCAGCGGGTAGCAACCGAGCGTGCGGAAGCGCACGTTCTTGATCTCGGGCTCCTCTCCGTCACGGAGTTGGAACCGGTCGTCGTCGACCATGATCAGGGTGCCGTCACGGTGCACGACCGGCCTCGGCGCCGCGAGGTAGAGCGGCACGATCGGGATCTGCTCGAGGTGGACGTACTGCCACACGTCGAGTTCGGTCCAGTTCGAGATCGGGAACACGCGCAGCGTTTCACCGGGGCTGCGGCGAGCGTTGTAGATCTGCCACAACTCGGGGCGCTGACGCTTCGGGTCCCACTGGTGCTGAGGAGAGCGCACCGAGAAGATCCGCTCCTTGGCTCGCGACTTCTCCTCGTCGCGGCGGGCGCCGCCGAAGCAGAGGTCGAACTTGTTCATGTCGATCGCCTGCTTCAGACCCTCGGTCTTCCACATGTCGGTGTGGGTGGCCGACCCGTGGTCGAACGGGTTGATCCCCTGCGCGATGCAATCGGGGTTCTGATGCACGACCAGATCGATCCCGAGCTCTTTCGCCGTCCGATCCCGGAAGGCGTACATCTCACTGAACTTCCACGTCGTGTCGACATGCACGAGCGGGAACGGCGGCCTCGAGGGATGGAAGGCCTTCATCGCGAGGTGCAGCATGACCGAGCTGTCCTTGCCGATGCTGTAGAGCATCGCCGGATTGTCACTCTCCGACACCGCCTCGCGCATGATGTGGATGGCCTCGGCCTCCAAGCGCTGCAAGTGGGTCAGACGCGCCGTGGAGACGTTCTCCGCGAGCTCATCCGTTGTCGTCGCCGTCATTGTCATGTCTCCCCACCGTTCGTTCAGAACGATTGTCTACTATCTCTACAGAGAATAGCGGGAACCGTCGCGCCACCCGGAGATCTGACATGTGCCACATTCGGCGATGCCGTCGTCAGGCGCCGTGGCGCTCGTCGGTCGTGGCCTCGTACGTCGCGGCGAGATCGGCCACCTCCGGCGGCAACCGGCCCTCGACCAGGGCGGCGACCGTGACCGTTTCGAGCACGCTGCGCAGACTGCCACGGATCGCCATCCACACGCGCGGCAACGATTCAGCGGGCGCCGGGTACTCCAGTCCACGCAGACTCTCGTCGTGGACATCGGCAAGCGGGCCGTCGATGGCGCGGAAGATGTCGGCCAACGAGATCTCGTCGGCCGGACGCGACAACGCGTATCCGCCGTCGGGCCCACGCTTCGAACGGACGAGCTCGGCGCGCTTGAGGTCGCGCATGATGTCGAGCAGGTACTTGAGCGAAATGCCCTGGTTCCGCGAGATCACCTCGGCCTTGAGTGACGGCGCATCGACCACGGCGAGTTCGGCCATCGCCCGAACGGCATTGTCGACCCGCTCGGAGATTCTCATCGTGACACCCTCCTGACGCCCCGGCAGCTCACCCTACGTCTGCGGGTGTCTCACTCGAGCAGGAACGTGACACCCAGGAGGGAGAAGATCCAGACCAGGGCCAACACGAAGGTGATCCGATTCAGGTTGCGCTCGGCTGCGGTCGAGCCCAGCGCCGCTCCCCCGCCGCCGCCGAACATGTCCGACAGGCCGCCGCCACGTCCACTGTGCAACAGGATGCCGGCGATCAACGCGAACATCGACACGACGTTGATCACCAGAGTCACGTAGAGCATCACATCACGCACGGGTCGGGAGCCTATCGACGCAACGCCGTCTTCGAGGCGCGCCGGCCACCGCGGGAGCCGGTTCACGCATCGGTGCGGCCGCCGCTCCGCCAGTAGAGCGAGTCCGAGCGATCCAGGAATTCGTCGTCGACGAGGTAGCGGCGCAGCGCAGCGACGTCGGCATGGAATCGGCCGAGGACCTCATTCACCTCGGACTCCGGATATCGCCGCCCGATCTCGAACTCGAGCGCCAGCCGTTCGAGCACCACCAACCGTTTCGCCCGCTGGGTGGGAACCTCGACGAGTGTCCGACCGCGAAAGAACCGTGCGAGCACGTCGGCCTCGTCGTCGGTCATTCCGCGACGAACGAACGGGTCGACGTCTGGATTGTCGGAGCACTCGCGTGCAAGGTCCCGGAGCGTTCGCTCCTCGATCCGGTACCCGGCGGTGTCGTGCCGGACCAGCCCCGCTTCGTGGAGCGAGGCCAGCGCCTCGAGCACCGACCGGCGATCGAGCCCAGTGGCGTCGACCAGGTCGTCGACGTTCTGCGGCGACTCGACCAGCCTGCCTGCGACCACCAACCGGCCCGGGTCGAGCAACGTCGACAGCACACTCGCGGAACTCATGACACCAGGTTGTCAGGCCCGCGGCCGCGACTCCAGCCGCCTCGTGGCTTCGGCATCGGGCAGTTCCGTCAGCGGCCGCTCTCACCTTCGTCGGGCTTCCACCGTTTGCTGCGTCGGACCCACGTCGGAGTGCGATTCGGCGGCGGCGAGTCGAGACCACCGAACACCGTCTCGAGCGTGTCCGTATCGACGATCTCGCGCAGCTCGGCGTGCTCACGCCGTCCCTCCATCCGATCGACCAGCAGGATCTGACGTCCACCACGTCGAGCGACGATTCCGCCGGCACGCTGTGAGGTGGCTCGACGGATCCCCCCGCGCGGCATCCGCTGAAGTCCGGCGATGTCGTCCCAGGAGATGCGGTGCCGTCGCAATGGCGTTCGTCGTTCGACACCATCGACGTCGAAGGTCGTCGCGATCGGCATGTCGAACAGAACGACTGCTCCCAAGGCGATGGCGACGAGCGCCACCACGACCGAGACCCATCCGACTCCGGCGATGGCGAGGACGCCGATCGCCACGGCGAAGAGACCGACCGCCCCGAGCGAGGCCGCGATGATGCCGAACCAGGACGAATGGAGCGTGATCGACCGGCTGCTCTCCGATCCCGCCTCGCGTCGTTCCGAGCCGCTCAAGCGTGCTTCGCCATCGCCGCAGCGACCTCGGCACGCGTGATGACCTCATCCGGACCGACCGGATGGTGACACGCTGTCTGGAGCCCATCGGTGTACTCGGTCAGCTCCGGTTCTTGCTCAGCGCAGATCTCCGTGGCCCGCCAACACCGCGTCCGGAAGCGACACCCCGACGGCGGATCGATCGGCGACGGCACGTCGCCTTCCAGCGTGATCGTCTCGCGGGTCCGCTCGCGGTGCGGGTCGGCGACGGGCACGGCAGACATCAGCGCTCGCGTGTACGGGTGAGCGGCGTTCTGGAAGAGCGCCTTCCGGTCGCCGATCTCCACGATCTTTCCGAGATACATCACCGCCACCCGGTCCGAAACGTGGCGGACCACGGACAAGTCGTGGGCGATGAACAGGTACGCGATGTTGCGCTCGTCCTGCAACTTGCGGAGCAGATTGAGCACGCCGGCCTGGACGGAGACGTCGAGCGCCGAAACCGGTTCGTCGAGCACGACGAAGTCCGGGTCGAGCGCGATGGCGCGGGCGATGCCGATCCGTTGTCGTTGACCACCGGAGAACTCGTGCGGGTAGCGGTTGCCGTGCTCGGGCTGCAAGCCCACGTCGGCCAGCAGCTCGGCGACTCGTTCACCGCGTTCGCGCCGGTTGAGACTGGTGTGGATCACGAACGGCTCACCGACGATCTCGTTGATCGGGAGCTTCGGGTTCAGCGAGGCGTACGGATCCTGGAACACGATCTGCACGTTCTGGCGGAGCGCCTGCAGGTCCCGGTCGCTCATCTCGGTGACCTCGTGGCCGTCGTAGCGCACGGTGCCCGACGTCGGCTCGTGCAGCCGAAGGATCGCCCGTCCGGTCGTGCTCTTGCCGGAACCGGACTCGCCGACCAACCCGAGGGTCTCGCCGGCCGCGATGTCGAACGAGACGCCGGAAACGGCCTGGACCTGGTCGACCTCGCGCTTGATCAGACCGTCACCCATGATCGGGAAGTGCTTCACCAGATCGCGGACTTCGAGCAGCGGTTCGGTCACTGGACGGTCCGTTCGGTCCACTCGGGCTTGAAGATCTCCGAGGCATTCGGGTCGCCGATGAGTTCATCGGAGAAGAAGCAGGCCGCCGTGTGCCCCGGACGGTCGGTGGCCGCCAGCGCCGGTTCCTCCTCGGCGCATCGTGCACGCGCCATCGGACAACGGGCGCGGAACTTGCAGCCCGGGGCCGGGTTGATGAGGCTGGGCGGGGAACCCTCGATCGGTGTGAGCGCCTCGACATCGGAGTCGAGGTCGGGGATCGAGCCGAGCAGACCCGCTGTGTACGGCATGCGTGTCGCGTGGAAGATCTCGTTGACGTCACCCATCTCGACGAAACGTCCTGCGTACATCACACCGACGCGGTCGGCCACTCCAGCGACGACACCGAGGTCGTGGGTGATCAACACGATCGAGGCACCCACCTTCTCCTTCGCCTCGAGCAGCGTCTCGAGGATCTGCGCCTGCACGGTCACGTCGAGCGCCGTGGTGGGTTCGTCGGCGATGATCACGTCGGGGTCGTTGATGATCGCCATCGCGATCATCACCCGCTGACGCATTCCGCCCGAGAACTCGTGCGGGTACGACTTGGCGCGGGTCTTCGCCTGCGGGATGCCGACGACGTCGAGCATCTCGATCGCTCGTTCCATCGCCACCTTCGGCGCGACGCGGTGATGCGCCAGCACGGCCTCGGCCAGTTGTCGACCGATCGTGTAGACGGGATTCAACGAGGTCATCGGATCCTGAAAGATCATCGACACCCGGCTCCCCCGGATCGAACGCGCATCGCGCTCGGGAATGCCGAGCAAATCCTGGTCGAGGTACGTCGCGTGACCTTCGATGCGGGCGGTCTTCGGGAGGAGTCCCATCAGCGCCATGGTCGACACCGATTTCCCGCAGCCGGACTCCCCGACGATCGCGAAGACCTCTCCCCGGTTCACCTCGTAGGACACGCCCCGCACGGCCTCGACGAGTCCGTCGTCGGTCGGGAACGACACCTTGAGGTCGTTGACGCTGAGCATCACCTCCGTGGTCGGCGGAGTTTCGAGATGGGCTGCCAGCTGGCTCACTGACGAACTCGCGTCTGCTTGGGATCGAACGCATCGCGCAGGCCGTCGCCGATGAAGTTGATCGTGAGGGCGATGACGATGATGAAGATACCCGGCCACCAGAACAGCCACGGCCGGACGTTGAACGCCGTGCGATAGGTCTGCACCTGCTGGCCGAGCGACTGATCCGTGACGCCGAAACCGAGGAACGCGAGCGCCGCCTCGATCAGGATCGCCGCCGAGATCAACAGCGTGGCCGACACGATCACCGAACCGATCACGTTGGGCAGCATGTGCTTCCAGATGATCCGACGGTTCGACGCCCCGAGCGCACGTGCTGCCTCGACGAACTCCTTCTCACGCAGCGACAGGAACTCGGCGCGAATGACGCGGGCCGTCGTCAACCATGCGAGACAGGCGATGATCAACGCCCCGACGATGACCCCCTCGGTCTCGTACCGGCGACCGATCACGGCGGCGAGCAGGAGCAGTGGGATCGTGAACAGCACGTCGACGATGCGCATCAGGAACGAATCGACCTTGCCCCGATAGAAACCGGCGAGCGCTCCGACGATGGTGCCGACCGTCGTGGCGATCAGCCCGGCGAGTATCGCCACCGTGATCGAACCCTGCGCGCCCTTCAGGGTGACCGCGAAGTAGTCGCGGCCGATGTTGTCCTGGCCGAACGGGTGCTGACCCAACGCCAGGCCGTCGCCGTCGATCCACGGGATTAGGTCGATCGTCGCCTGCCCACCGTTGACGACGGTGCCGCTCTGGTCGTAGGGCAGATCCCAGAACCACAGCCCGGCATAGGCGAGCACGATCACGCCGATCAGCACGGCCAGTGACACCATCGCGAGGCGGTGCCGGAAGAAGCGACGCGTGACCATCTGCTTCTGTGAACGAGCCTTGACGGCCATGCCCGAGTCGTCGGCGCCGACCTCGAGGATGCCGTCGGCATCGATCCGGTCCGCGCCTTGACCGGTGCGTCCTGCGTGATCGGTGTCAGCGGTCATCGGCGGATCCTCGGATCGAGATAGGCGTACATGATGTCGGCCACCGCGTTGAGGAGCACGATCGACACCGAAACGACGACCATGAAGCCCATGACCGGATACGGATCGACGTTCTGCAGGCCCTCCACGAAGAGCTGTCCCATGCCCTTCCAGCCGAAGACGGTCTCGGTGATGACGGCCCCCTCGATGACGGTGGCGAAGCTGATGGTCACGACGGTCATGACGGGAATCAGCGCCGTACGGAACGCGTGGCGCAAGATGACCTGGTTCCCCGGGAGACCCTTCGCCTTGGCGGTGCGGACATAGTCGGACTTCATCGTGTCGAGCATCGAGGACCGCGTGAAACGCATGAAGGTGGCGAACCCGATCAGCGCGAGTGCGAGTGACGGCAGGATCTGATGGCCGGCGTAATCGACCATCCGCTCCCAGAACGTCCCGGTCAGGTTCGGGGTCTGGGGCCCGACGGTGCCGATCGTTCGGCCAGGCCCCCACGCAGAGATGAACTGGTCGAACAGGATGATCGCCGCGACACCGAAGGCGCTGACCGCGCCGGCGCGCATCGCGAGCCGACGGTCGACTTCACCGCCGACGAGGGCGCCGACGCCGACGCCCGTGCCGAGCGTGAACAGGAACAGCAAGAGGAGCTTCGACCAGTTGGGGTCCTCGATCCAGCCCTGGAACAACGTCGCGCCGATCAGCCCGACGCCCACCGAGGCCAACGCAGCCAGGAGCACGCGGGTCGTCGATAGCGGAGCGAAGATCGCCGCGGCACCGACGCCGACGACCGCGCCGAGTATGGCGATCACGAGCGGCGACAATCCTGGATTCAGCATCCAGTCGGTGCGATCGATCGCGACGAGCGCGACCAGTTGGACGGCCGCGGCGATGGCCGCGGCCGTCAATCGGCGTTTTCGACCTCCGCCGACGAGGCCGTACACGAAGAACGACCCGGTCGCGGTGAGCAGCACGATTCCCGTGGTCGAAAGTCCGGGCGCCTCGAGGAAGTCGTTGAATTTGATCGCGCCGAACTCCTTCAGGAGCACGGCGACCCAGAAGACCGGGAGAGAGAAGAAGAGAAAAGCGGCGAACGTCGACGAGTAGTCGAGCACGCTGTACTGGCGAACGGCGGTGATGATCCCGAACACGATGCCGATGACGATCGACAGAATCGTGGCGAGCACGACGAGCCGGAACGTGGTCTGGACCGCTTGCCAGAGCAGGGTCGACACGTTCTGGCCCTCGCGGTTCTGGCCGAAGTCGCCGGCGAACAGGCCGGTCACCCAGTCCCAGTAACGCTCCCAGGCGGAGTCGTCGAGGCGGAGGCGCTGGCGCCGGGCGGCGATCAGTTGGTCGACGTTCGGATTGGTCGACGCGCGGAGATCGAACAGTGGGTCGCCCGAGTTGATGACCAGGAAGAACATCAGGACGCTCGATGCCAGGAGAATCGGGATCGAGATGAGAAGGCGGCGAAGGATGAAGAAGAACATGATGGGTGTGTCGTGAGCCGGGGCGGGGTATCGGGATTTCCCGATACCCCACCCCGTTCACTCTCTCACAGGAGACGTCGGTGTGACGTCCATCACCTCGGGATCAGGCGAGCTGCCACTCCGCAGCGTTGAACGTCAGACCGTTCTGCGACGGGTTGTACACGATGCCATCGGCGTTGTCCGAGTAGGCCACGACACCCGGGAAGCTGAAGACCGGGATGGTCGCCAGTTCTTCCCACAGGATGGTGTCGATCTCGTTCGCCAACTCGTCCACACGCTCGGGGTCGGGCGACTGCTCGAGTTCGTCCATCAGCGGCTGGATCTCCGGGATGTCGACGGCGCCGACATTGTTCCCGGTTCCGGGGCGGTAGGTGGCCGTGCCACCCGAACGCAGCGGGCTGCCCGCCCACGCGAACATCGCGATGTCCCAGTCACCCGCGGCGAGCTCGACGTCGAAGAACGTCTCCGAGCCGGCGTCGACCATGTTGAAACCGGCCTGGTTGCAGCTCTCGATGGTGAGTGCCACCTGGTCGGTACGACGCTGGTTGCCACCGTTGTCGAACCAACCGATGCGGACCTCCATGCCCTCGAGGCCGGCGTCGGCCAGAATCTGCTGAGCGCCCTCGATGTCGACCTCGTCGTACAGGCCACCGGAGGTGTCCTCGTAGCCCGGCTCGAACGGCTGGATCCAGCGGTTGTTCAGGATCTCGGCTTCCGGCTGCAGCGGGACGATCAGGTTGTCGACCATCTGCTGGCGGGGCAGGCACTTGGCGAACGCTTCACGAACAGCGAAGTCCTGGAAGGCCTCGTTGTTGAAGTTGAAGTCGAAGTGCTCCCAGGTGTACTGGCCACCCGGCTCCACGGTGACACCCTCGGCCGAATCGAGCTGACCCAGCAGGTCAGGAGTGGGCTGCGGGTCCATCGCGTTGATCTCACCGTTCGCGAGCGCCTGGGCCTGGGCCTCTTCGGCGATGTAGCGAACGACGATCTCCTCGCTGGCGGCCGGCGTGCCCCAGTAGTTCTCGTTCGGGACGAGCGTGAAGCTCTGTCCGGCTTCCCACGATCCGAAGGCCAGCGCACCGCCCGACAGCATCGTGTCGGGGTTGATCGTGCCCGGATCGACGGTGTAGAGGGTGTTGTAGGTCTCGGCGATGGCTTCGATCGACTCGCGGTCATCGGCTTCGAACGCTCCGATGATGTCGTCGATCCCCGACTCGCGTGCGATCACGTGAGCCGGAACCTGCCCACCGAAGAGCGACTGCCAGTCGGCGAACGGCGTGGCGTAGGTCGCCGTGATGGTCTTGCCATCCTCGGAGCACTCGAGCGTGTCGATCTGGTCGTAGCCCGTGGTCCCGACGAGGTCGAAGAGGAACACCTCTGCTTCGGTCTCCTCGTCGACGACCGGCTCACCGGCATCGTCGAGCTGGAGGTACGTACCGTTGTTGGCGTAGTACTGCAACTGGAAGTCGTCACAGTCGATCGGCTCCCCGTCGGACCACGCCGCATCGGCGTTGACGACGTACTCGATCGTCAGCGGGTCTTCGCTCGTGACGTCCGCTGAGTCCATCAGTTCTTCATCGAGCACCAGGCCACCGTCGGGGCCGGCGAAGTTGAACGGATTCGGCTGGACCTCGTTCAGGATGATCGAGTTCTTCACCGAGTTCGAGGTGCCGAGGTTGTTGTTGTAGTTGCTGAATTCCTGGGCGTTGCCGTAGGCGAAACTGGCGCCTCCGGCGGACTCGCCACCCTCGGCCTCCTCGCCCTCTTCCTCCATGGCCTCGGTGGTCTCGGTGTCACCTTCCTCCATCGCTTCGGTGGTCTCGGTGTCACCCTCTTCCATCGCTTCGGTGGTCTCGGTGTCGCCTTCGGCGGCATCCGTTGCCTCGGTGGTGTCCTCGTCGGTGTCACCGGAATCGTCGTCGCTGCCGCAAGCGGCAATGGCGACGGACGCGGCGGCGACGAGAGACAACACCTTGGTGGTGCGTCGTGTCGTGTTCACGTAGTTGTCCTCCTTGGACGTCAGAACGGGAGTTCTGGTCGGCTCAGGAACCGCCCGGATACCACCCGATACCGGCGTTCAACTCAGCCACCCCGACCGAGATCGGGACTCTGGAACCCTCCCCGGTGAACCAGAGATGGACGACCATAGCAGCGATCGTTACCGACGGGTAGCGACCAGTGTTTCAGCTTGGTGAACGCCGACGCAGGAGGTGGTCCGAACGCAGTCAGCGTGGGAGCCGTCCCGAGTCGAGCGGAATCCCGAGGTCAGCCGTTGAACTGGATGATGCGGGCGAACTCGTCGGGGTCGAGGCTCGCTCCACCGACGAGTGCACCGTCGATGTCGGGTTGACTCATCAATTCGGGTGAATTTCCGCCCTTGACCGATCCTCCGTACTGGATCCGCACGGTGTTCGCCGCGTCGTCGCCGGCGATCTCGGCGACCTTCGACCGGATCGCCGCGCACACCGTCTGCGCATCCTCCGAGGTCGCCGTCTTGCCCGTCCCGATCGCCCAGATCGGCTCGTACGCGATCACGAGCGACGCGATCTGTTCGTTGGAGACACCCGCGAGGCCGGCCACGATCTGTCCGACCACCTTCGACTCGGTCTCGTCCGCTTCCCGTTCGGCGAGCGTCTCGCCGCAGCACATGATCGGCGTCATGCCGTGCTTCAGGATCGCCAGCACCTTGGCGTTGACCATCTCGTCGGACTCGCCGAACACTTCCCGACGCTCGCTGTGCCCACAGATCACGTATTTCGTGTTGAGCTTCGCCAGGAACGCGGGACTCACCTCGCCAGTGAACGCTCCGCTGTCCTCGAAGTGACAGTGCTGCGCCCCGAGCGCAAAATCGAGTTCCTCGCTCTCGATCAACGTCTGCACCGACCGGATGTCGGTGAACGGCGGATGGATCGACACCTCGACGTCGTCCATCGCACCTTTCGGGATCAGGTAGTGCAACTTCTGCACGGTCTGGATCGCCTCGAAGTGATTGAGGTTCATCTTCCAGTTGCCCGAGATCAGCGGCGTACGACTCATGTCAGCTCCTTCATTGTCGGTTGAACCATTCCGTGTCAGACACCCGATGG
>NZ_BAOL01000009.1 GCF_000350145.1 Ilumatobacter nonamiensis YM16-303
GGTCGGCGTCTACGCGATCATCCGCACCCAGACGCTGATGTTCCCACCCGAGTCGCAGCAGGGGACCGTGCTGCTCGTGATCGGCGGGCTCACGATGCTGGTCGGTGTGCTGGGCGCACTCGCGCAGGACGATCTGAAACGGGTGCTGTCGTTTCACATCGTCGGCCAGATCGGGTACATGATTTTCGGGCTCGGTCTGTTCACCGTGGCCGGCGTCAGCGCCGTCGTGTTCTACATCGTTCAGACGATCCTCGTGAAGACCAACCTGTTCCTCGTCGCCGGCCTGATCGACCGTCACTTCGGCACGAGCCGCATTTCGCGCGTCGGTGGGGTGGTGCGGAGCGCGCCGATCATCGCCGCACTCTTCGCGGTACCCGCACTCTCGCTCGCCGGGCTCCCGCCGTCGTCGGGATTCGCCGGAAAGTTCGCACTGCTCGACGCCGGTGCCGACTCGTCGCAGTGGATGATCGTCACCGTCGCGTTGCTCGTCAGCCTGCTCACGTTGTTCTCGATGACCAAGATCTGGGCGGGCGTGTTCTGGGGTGAGGCCGAGTCGGCGACGCCACGCGACGAGGGCGTGACGAACGCCGGCCCGTCGCTGATGGTGCTCGCCACCGGGCTCACCGTGGTGCTCTCGATCGCGTACGTCGTGTTCGCCGGTCCGATCTACGAACTCGCGGAACGCGCCGGCAATGACCTGGTGCACCCCGCGGCCTACATCGAAGCCGTGCTGGGCGGTGGTGACCGATGAAGCGGCTGCTGCGAACCCCCGCGAACGTGCTGCGCGCCCCGGCGATCATGCTCTGGCTGACCGTGCTCTGGGTCATGTTGTGGGGCGAGGTGAGCTGGGCCAACGTGCTCGGCGGTCTCGCCGTGGGCGCCGGAGTCGTCCTCTTCGCGCGGTTGGAGCCGCCCACCCAGCAGACGACCTACTTCCGTCCGATCGCCGCGTTCGTCTACGTGGTCACGTTGATCTGGCAGCTCGTCCTGTCGAACATCCGGCTGGCGGTGGAGATCCTCACCCCCGGCGACGGCACGCACACCGCAATCGTCGCGGTTCCGATCCGAGGTGGCTCCGACGCCGTGGTCAACCTCGTGGCCAACTCGATCACCCTGACGCCGGGAACGATGACCGTCGACGTGTGGCGACACGATCGCAGTGACATCGACATCGACGGCGACGGCATCATCGACGAGACGACGGCGGGAGCGACGCTCTACGTCCACTGCATCTACGGCGAGGACGTCGAGGCGGTCCGACTCCAGGTGCTGCAGCTCGAAGCGCTCGCGTTGAAGGCATTCGGATCCGACACGGATCGCGATCTGGCGCAGGCAGACCTCGTCGCGCACGAAACCCTGGTCCAATCGACTCGTCGCGCCGCCCACGACCGCCCTCGCCCTGACGCGGCGAACGACACCGGGATCGACACGCCATGAACAACGCTGCGCTCGCCATCACCTGCATCGCTGCCCTCCTGTTCGTGGCGCGGATGTTGCGCGGGCCGGCGCTCTCCGATCGCGTCATCTCGGTCGACGGTCTCGTGTCGACCATCGTGATCGGAGTGACGATCGCCTCGGCCCGTCCCGACAGCGGAGTCGTCGAGAGCACGGTCCTGATCGTTGCGCTCGGCGGGTTCGTCGGAACCGCGATCCTGGCGCGCTTCATCGAACGGCGGGGGAGCTGACGTGGGCTCGTTCCTCGATTTCGTCGGCGGGATCGCGATGGTCGTGGGTGCGCTCTTCGCGTTGCTCGCGGCGATCGGTGTGCACAAGTTCCGCGATCCGTTCTCGCGGATGCACGCCGCAGCGAAGAGCCCCACGCTCGGCCTCGTGCTGGTGACGATCGGCGCGGCGCTCCAGATCCGTACGTTCAACGCCGTGATGACGCTCACATTGGTCGCGATCCTCCAGCTCCTGACGTCACCCGTCGGAACGCACCTCGCCGCCCGCGCCGTGCACCTTCGCGTCGACGTTCGCCAGGACGGCGTCGACGAACTCCGCCGCGACCAGGACGCCGCGCAGTAGGTGCCGACCGGGGTCGGACCCCCGTTTGCACGTCAGCGGAAGTAGATCGCGTAGGGGATGCCGTCGATGACGTGGATGTCGATCGGCAACTCGTAGATCTTCTCGAGGATCGGCGCCGTCATCACGTCGACCGGTCGGCCCTCCTCGATGATCCGGCCGTCCTTCAGGGCGACGATGTGGTCGGCGTGCGCGGCCGCGAAGTTGAGGTCGTGGATCACGATCACCACGCTCTTGTTCAGTTGTTCGACGAGCCCTCGGAGGTGGCGCATCATCCGTACCGAGTGGCGCATGTCGAGGTTGTTCAACGGCTCGTCGAGCAGCACGTAGGGCGTGTCCTGCGCGAGGGCGAGTGCGACGAACGCGCGCTGACGCTGACCGCCCGACAGCTGGTCGAGGTGCCGGTCGCCGAGATCGCCCAGCTCGAAGAAGTCGAGTGACTGGGCGATGATGCGGTCGTCCTCGGCGGTCAGTCGTCCGCCGGAGTGCGGGAAGCGACCGAACGACACGAGCTCGCGCACGCTCAGCCGCGACGTCATGTGGGTGTCCTGGCGGAGCACCGCGAGGCGCCGCGCGACCTCCTCGCTCTTCGCGGTGGCGAGATCGAGTTCATCGACGTGCGCGGTGCCGGCGTCGGCGTCGAGCAGCCGGGAGATGATCGACAGCAGGGTCGATTTCCCGGCCCCGTTGGCGCCGACGATGGCGGTCAGCTTGCCCTCGAGCAGCGAGATGCTGACGTCGTCGAGCACACGCGTCGGCCCGTACGACTTCGTCAGGTGTTCGGTCCGGATCACAGCTTGGCCTCCCGCATCAACAGCCAGATGAAGTACACGCCGCCGACGAAGTTCACGCAGACGGTCAAGGTGGTGGTGAAGTCGAAGATCCGCGCCGCGAGGAACTGCCCGCCGATCGTCACGATCACACCGATCAAGGCCGATCCCGTGGCCAACACACTGTGGCGAAAGGTCGGCAGCAGTTGGCGGGCGAGGTTGGCGACGATCAGCCCGATGAGGGTCATCGGTCCGACCAGCGCGGTCGATGTGGCCACCAGCACGGTCACGATGATCAGCGTGCGGTCGACCACTCGCCGGTAGTCGAGACCCAGCGTGATCGCGTTGTCCCGACCGAGCGTCACCACGTCCAACTGGCGGAACAGCGGAACCGCCGCGCCGATCGCGAGGACGGTCACGATGGCGGTGATCGTCAGCAGTTGCGGGTCGATCGTGTTGAAGCTCGTGAACACGAGGTCCTGCACGGTGAGGTAGTCGTCGGGACTCAGCAGCCGTGAGGCGAACAGGGTGAGACTCCCGAACAGCGTCCCGAGGACGATGCCGATCAGCACCAGGACGAACAGGTCGCGGGTCGTGCGACGCAGGATCCACCGATACAGCAGGAGCCCGAAGATGGTCATCACTCCGGCGTTGACGAGAAACCGCACGCGGACGTCGAGGTCGACCAGGATCGCCGAGCCGAAGAACCACACGAACATCGTCTGGACCAGCCGGAACAGTGCATCGAACCCCATCACGCCCGGAGTCAGGATCCGGTTGTGGGTGACGGTCTGGAACATCACCGTCGCGACACCGGTGCCCGCACCGACGGTTGCCAGCGCGACGAGCTGACGGAAGCGAAGGCTCATCGCGTAGTCCCATGCACCCGTCACGAGCGCGAACTGATACGTGAGTGCGACGCCCACCGCGATGGAGGCCATGATTCCGAGGCGGACGCTGATCGGCCAGCGTCGGACGCGTCGAATGGAGTCGACGACGGGTCCGGCCGGGCGGCCGACGGTCGCGGTCGTCGACATCAGGTTCGGTCCGTCCGTGCGCGCAGGATCAAGGCGATGAACACGACCGCGCCGACGATGCCGGCGATCGTCCCGGTGGGGATCTCGTACGGTCGGCGGACCACCCGTCCGAGCACGTCGCACACCAGGACGAAACCGGCACCGGCCAACGCGGTCAACGGAAGCGTTCGCTGGAGGTTGTCGCCTGCCCACATCGAGATCACGTTGGGGACGATCAACCCGAGGAACGGGATCGCACCGACGACCACGACGACCACCGCCGTGTTGACGGACGCGATGACCAGTCCGAGGTTCAACACGAAGTGGTAGTTGATGCCGAGGTTGACGGCGAAGTTCTCTCCCATTCCGACGACGGTGAAGCGCGCCGCGAACACATAGGCCACGACGCCGCCGATCAGAACTGCGTACAACGGTTCGTAGCGACCGCGGAGGACGCGGGAGAAGGACCCGGTCGTCCACGTGTCGACGAGCTGCAGGAGGTCGTAGCGGTACGCGAGGAACACGGTGATCGCCGACACCACTGCCGCGAACATCAACCCCAACAGCGGGACGACGATGATGTCGACGATGCGAATCCGCCGCAGGATGCGGATGAACACGAAGGTTCCGAGCAGGCTCGTCGCGATCGCGACGAGCATCCGCACGAGCAGCGAGTTCGCGGGGAACCACATCGTGGCGAGCACGATGCCGAGCACCGCCGATTCGACGGTGCCCGCTGTGGTCGGGGACACGAACCGGTTGCGCGTGACCTGCTGCATGATCACCCCGGCGACCGCGAGCGAGGATCCTGCGAGCAGCAGGGCGATCAGCCGCGGAATCCGGGCGATCACGAGCGCCCGGTAGGCATCGGTGTCCGCCTCGAAGATGCTCCACGGGGCGACGTTCACGACGCCGACGAACAGCGACAGCAATGATGCGATCGCGAGGACCGACGAGCTGACGATCAGAGTGCGGCGTGAACGGGCGCGACGATCTCGGCTGGTCGTGGGGGCGTCGTCGCGTGTCGAGGTGGTCATGTGGTTCGCGGGCGGGGGAATGGGAAGGCGCCGCTTCGGGCGGGGGAACACCCGAAGCGGCGGCTCCTCATGAGGCGAGGTTCCGACCGGTCAGAGCACCGACTGCGCGTCGGCGATCATCTGCTCGAACGAGGTCGGCGAGTAGGTGGCGATGTACCACGAGAATCCGTCGACCTCGACGATGTTGTCGTTCGCCGCCGCGTCGGTCGTGTCGACGAGACCGTTGGAGAGCACCTCGAGTGCGGGGCTCGCGTCCTCACCGATCGTCTTGCTCCGGTCCAGGACGAAGATCACGCCGGGGTTGTATTCGACGAAGAACTCCTGGCTGATCTCCTGGCCGTGCGAGCCCTCCTCGTCGACCGGAGCGGCGGTCGGTGCGAAACCGAAGTCGTCGTAGACGATGCCGAACCGCGATCCGGGCCCGTATGCGCCGACGGTTCCACCGCTCACCTGGACGAACATCGCTTCGAGTCCGCTGGCCTCGGCCTGGGTTGCAGTGTCGGCGATGCCCTGCTCGATCGCGTCGAGACGAACCTCTGCTTCCTCCTCGACCCCGAAGATGCTCGCCAGTTGCTCGACCCGCTCGACGAACTGCGGAACCTGCTCCTCCGCGTTCTCGTAATGCACCGTCATGTCGATCACGGCGGGAGCGATCCGCTCCATCTCGGCGACGACCTCGGGAGTGCCGCTCCGTGATCCCACGATGATCAGATCGGGTTCGAGGGCGCTGATCGCCTCGTAGTCGGGCTCGAACAACGTGCCGACCACTGCGGCAGAGTCGGCGACCGGGGCGAGGTCGTCCGGAAGGGTGCCGACCGCTTCGGGGGCACCGTCGACCTCGACGCCGAAGTCGGTCAGCGTCCGGATCGCGCTCCAGTCCATCACGACGACGGTCTCCGGATCGACGGGAACATCGACCGAACGCTCCTGCGCGTCGACGATCGTCACCGTTGCGTCGCCGGCCTCGTCGGCGGCGCTGTCCGTGGGTTCCTCCTCGGTCGGCTCGGCCTCGGTCGTTGCCGCCTCTGCCGTCTCTGCGGTCTCGGTCGGCTCGGCCGCAGCGGTCGTCTCGGTTTCCTCCGATGTTGCCGGTTCGGCAGCGGCGTCGTCGTCACTGCCACAGGCGGCCAGTGTGAGGGCGGCGCATGCTGCGATCAGCGGTGCGGTCATGCGGGTGCGGGTGGTGAGTTTCATGATTCCTCGTGGAGTTAAGGGTTCCTAACAACTGAAGTTGCGGACAATACAGTCCAACTGGAAGGATGCCTAATCGACCGGGCGAGATCATCGTCGGATCGAGCACGAGGAGTCGACGTGACCACCACACCGCACCTGACAACGATCCATCACGACCTGACGATGCGGATGCTCGAGGTGACTGCGCTCGATCGACCGACACCCCGCCTCATTCGGGTGTCGCTCGAGGGTGACGCGCTGGATGGATTCCGCAGCGACGGCCCCGCCGACCACGTCAAGGTCTTCTTCCCGGCAGCGGGACGACGACGGGCAGAGGTGCCCGAACTCGGCCCGCAGGGGATCGTTCGTGACCCGACCCGCGCCACGTCGTTCATCGCGCGGGACTACACGCCGCGGCATCACCGTCTGAGCGAGGGGGTACTCGAACTCGACATCGTGAGGCATCCTCATGGGCTCGCGAGTCGATGGGCCTGGGAGCAGGCGCGCGTCGGCGACGTCGTCGGGGTGGCCGGCCCGCGGGGCTCCCACGTGTTGAGCGTCGACATCGAGTCACTCGTGTTGTGCGGCGACGAAACCGCGCTCCCGGCGATCGACAACTGGCTCCACGGTGCCCGCCCGACGATGTCGATCAGCGTGTTCGTCGAGGTGGCGAACCTCGACGAACAGCGGGAGCTGTGGTCCGAGGGTGATGTCGCGGTCACGTGGGTGTCCCGCGACCGGGACAGCGCGGACGGGGTTCCGGCGCTGGTCGATGCGCTTGCTGCGGCCGATCTGTCGACGGTGGACACGTTCTTCTGGGCGGCAGGCGGATTCGACTCCGTGCAGCGCGTGCGACGCCACCTGCGCGACGAGCGGGGCGTGGCCGAGGAGTGGATCGAGACCCGTGCCTACTGGAAGGCGGGCACCGCGGATCACCAGGAACCTCATTCCGACTGAGCGATCGACGCCGGCCGGAACGGTGGGCAGGATCAGTCGGCGAGAGCGGCGATCAGATCGCCGACGGTGTGGTGCGCATCGAGCGGATGGCGCAGCGTTGCGTCGAGGTCGAGTTGGTAGCGGTTCCGCCGTCCGACTCGCTCGACCGAGACGTAGCCGTTGTCCTCGAGTTCGTGGAGGATCCGCACCACGGCTCCCGGGGTGATACCGACGACGTGGGCGATGTCGCGTTGTCGGAGCTCCGGATCACGGGCGATCGAGAGCAGGACGTGCGCATGGTTGGTCAGGAACGTCCAAGCAGGAATGTCGAGCTGGGGATCCGACAGCGCGTCGTCCGCATCGGCGGGCCCGGCGGCAGCGGCGGGGTCACGGGCCACGGGTTCGATCCCGTCGGAGTTCGAAGACGGCACCCGCCGCGATCGTCGGAACGGCGACGACGAGCGTGGTGATGCCGAACGCTGCTGCCGCTCCGCTCTCGGTCGCGTCGAGCACGAGGTAGGTCAGATACGCGGCGTACAACGCGAGGAACGCGATTCCCTCCCAGCGCGTGATGCCCGCACCGGTGATCGCGAACGGGATGCAGAGCAGCGCCACCGCGATCATGACGGGGAAGTCGAGTCGGATCAGCTCGTCGGCGACGGGGAGATCCGTCTGGGTGGCGCTCACCACGCCGAGGACGAACAGCAAGTTGAACACGTTGGACCCGATCGCGTTGCCGACGGCGACCTCACGCTCACCACGGATCGCCGCGATCACCGACGTGACGACTTCCGGTGCCGACGTACCGATCGCGAGCACGGTCAGACCGACCACGAGGTCGGGGACCCCGAGTTCGAGTGCGATGTCCTCCGCTCCGTTCACGACGAACTGGGCGCTGACCGCCACGCCGACGGCTCCGACGATGAACGTGCCGATGGCGAGCAGCGTCTGGCGTCCGTCCGGCATCTCCATGGCGATCTCGTCGGTCGCCGCGCTCGAGCCGGGGCGGCGGGCATCACGGACCACCCACACGAGGTAGACCACGAGGATCGCAACGAGGATGAACCCGTCGGTGCGCGAGATGTGACCGTCGAGAGCGAGTGCCGCGGTGAGGATCGACGCGCCGATCATGAACGGGAACTCGATCGTGCGGGCACGGCGGCTGATCGGGATCACGCCGATGACGGCCACGAGCCCCAACACCAGCAGGATGTTGGCGATGTTCGAGCCGACGACGTTGCCGAGCGCGAGGCTCGGGTCGCCTTCGGCGGCGGCGAGCCAGGTGACCGCGAGCTCGGGAGCGCTGGTTCCGGCGGCGACGATGGTGAGGCCGACGACGAGTGGAGGCAGCCCGAGCCGAAGTCCGATTCTCGACGCTCCGTGCACGATCGCCGCGCCGGTGGCGACGAGGCCGATCAAACCTCCGAGCAGTGTGAGGGAGGCGATGACCATCAGCGGCGCTGTCGTCGACGGGTCGGCAGGAGGGTCGGCATGATGACGGGCACGCTAAGACCTACTCCCTGAAATAGCTATCAGGGAATAGAAATACCGGGTCGGCCGACGGCGTCGCCGCGGACTGCCCGATGTGACGGTTGCCTGTGACCGATCACCGGCGTCAGTTCACGCGCCGTTCAATCGGTCGCGCCGATCGCTCGGTACCTTGCCGGTCATGGTTGCCAGCACGATGAACCCGACCCGCGCCTCGCTCGACGTCGTCGACGATCCGCAGCGGTTGGTCCCCTTGGACGCCGTCCACAACTTCCGCGATCTCGGTGGCTACGCGACCGACGACGGACGCATGGTGGGCTGGGGCCGACTCTTCCGCGCCGATGGTCTGTTCCGGCTCACCGACAGCGACCTCGACGTCCTGGATGCGCTCGGCATCCGTACGGTGGTCGACCTCCGCTCGGCGCCCGAGTTCGAACAGCACGGACGGTTCCCGCTGGAGAAGTACCCGGTGGCCTTCCATCACCTGCCGATCATCGACGCGACGTGGCAGATCGCCGACATCCCCGACGTCGACGACACCGAGGCCGGCGCCGTCGAGTTCCTCACGTGGGCGTACTCCGACATGCTGATCCAGGGTGCCGACCGGTTCGCCAACGCGTTCCAGGTCCTTGCGGTGCCCGGCGCCGCTCCCGCGGTGTTCCACTGCGCGGCCGGGAAGGATCGCACCGGCGTGCTCGCCGCGTTGATCCTCGGAGGACTCGGTGTGGACCACGAGGCGATCGTCGCCGACTACGCACTGACCGAGGCCGCGATGGTGCGGATGCGCGACTGGGTGATGGCGAACCATCCCGAGATGGCCGACCGGATGGGCGAGACCCCGTCGTTCATGCTGGCGTCGAAGCCACAGGCGATGCGGAACATCCTCGACACGATGACCGAGGAGTACGGGTCGGTGCGCGGCTATCTCTCGACCATCGGGATCGGCCAGGCGTTGCTCGCCGAGATGGCCGACGCGGTCACCGTCTGAACCTCCCGCCGGCAGCGTCGCTCGCGCGGTCTGGGCTGCGGCGCGATCAGCTCTCGATGATCTCGACGTCGAGGATGCGGATCTCTTCCGTCGGGACCTGGCTACCGTCGGTCGGAGCCAGCGCGTTCATCGCATCGACGACCGGGAGTGATTCGTCGGGGACCTGGCCGAAGAGGCTGTACTCCGGCGGCAGTGCGACACCGCTCGGCCCGCTGATGATGAAGAACTGGCTGCCGTTCGTGTCGGGCTGTGGGATGTGTGCCATCGCCACCGAGCCGACCTCGTAGCTCCCGGGCGCGGGGAGTTCATCGTCGAAGAGATAGCCGGGTCCACCGGTTCCGGTGCCCGTCGGGTCGCCGCACTGCACGACGAAGTCCGCCACGACACGGTGGCAGATCGTGTCGTCGAAGTAGTTGTTCCGGGCGAGGAACACGAAGCTGTTGACGGCCAGCGGGGCCGCGTCCTGGTCGAACTCGATCGTGACGTCGCCCGACGACGTGGTCAGCACGGCGGAGTAGGTGGTGTCGGGATCGAGGCAGAACGGTGGCTCGGCATCGAACTGCTGCGTGACGGTGTCGGTTCCGTCCACGGGTGGGCAGTCCTCGGCCGAAGCCGCCGGTGTCTCCGATTCCTCGATGTCGTCGACCGGCGCCGATTCCTCCGGCGGTGCGGTCACGGGACCGGAATCGTCGCTTCCACCGCACGCTGCCATCAGCAGAGCGAGCGCGCCGAAGGCCGCGGCAAACGTCGGAGTGCGGCGCACTATGCCGTCGCGGACGTGTCGGCGACGACGGTGATCGGTGCCGTCGGGGCGAACGAATCGGAGGTGTCCTCGTCGTCGATGAAGCGCCCGGCGATGACCACGAGCACGAAGACAGCGACGATCGCGGCCGCGACCATCAGGCCGATCCGGATCGTGCGTGACCGGGTCTGCTTCCGTGCGAGCTCCTGCTCGCGCATTGCCTTGTTGGCCTTCTGTCGTTCTCGTTTGGCGGTACCCACAGTGGCGTCAGGATATCGCCAGACCGGTCCGCCACGAAGGCGACCCCGTCGCGGCTCGTCCCGGCCGGGCGTCACGCCGTACCGTCGCGGCCGATGAGCGATTCCTCCACCGGCGCGGCGATGACCGAGGACGAGTTGCACGCGCTGGTCGGGCAGCGGTTTCCCGGCGGCACGCGCACCATCGAACACTGGGAGAACTGGCTGCTCACCGACTGCACCGGGTTCGAGCAATTGCCCGATGGTCTCGTCCACCCGATCGCGCTGTTCCACGTCCCGATCCAGGGAGCGGGCACGTCGATCGCCGAACTGTTCGAGATCAGCGGTGCGCAGGGCGCGGGATCGGTCGGGCTCGATGGCTACGACTGGGAGTACTTCACACCGATGCGCGAAGGGGTCGAGTACCGAGTCGAAGGCTCGATCACCGAGGTGGAACGGATGGTTTCCGACTCCGGAGCGATCGCGGACCGGTTCGTGTACTCGATCGACCTGACCGATCCCGACGGTGTACTCACGGCCCGGATCACGAACCACTGGAGGATCCGGCGATGAGTCAGGCGGCGGTCGAGATCGGCACCGAGATCCCTCCGTGGACCATGGCGTTCGTCGACCCGCAGCGGATGAAGACGATGGCGGCGATCCTGCGCGATCCCTACGAGGTGCACTGGGACCACGAGGCGATCCGCCCGCTCGGCTTCGACCGGGTGATCAACCAGGGGCCGCTCAACCTGTCGTACGCGACCAACATGTTGATGGCGTGGCAGGGGCCGTCGAGCATCCGTCGTCTGAACGTCCGGTTCACCCAGCCGGTGTTCGAGGGCGATCACCTCGTTGCGCGCGGCACGGTCACCGCGATCGACGAGGTCGACGGCCGGCAGCGCGCGCACTGCGACATCCGCCTCGATCGTGGAGATGGCGTCGCCGAGGACGTGGTGATGGTCGGCACGGCCGTGGTCGCGATCGGCGGCGACATCGACGACACCTCCCAGTAGATTGCGCTCGTGGCACGAGTGCGACTCTTCGCGTCGGCCCGCGAAGCCGCGGGGACGGGCACCGACGTGATCGACGGCGACACCGTGGCCGACGTGCTGGACTCGGCCGTCGACCGCTACGGCGATCGCTTCGCCGAGGTCCTGGCGACCTGCCGGGTGTGGGTCAACGGCGACGAACTCGACCGCGGCGCCGCCATCGGTCCGGACGACGAGCTCGCGGTGCTGCCACCAGTCTCCGGTGGAGCGGTGTGACTGCGTGACGACCCATCGACCGGTCCGACGCGTGGCGATCATCTCGCTGCACACCTCACCGCTCCTGCAGCCGGGTTCCGGCGACAGTGGCGGCATGAACGTCTATGTGCGCGAACTGGTCTCGGCGCTCTCGCAGACCGGTGTCGAGTGCGTCACCTTCACCCGCGCCGACCGGGAGGGCCTCGAACCCGAGGTCTTCGTCGAGCCGAACCATCGTGTCGTGCACATCGAGGCCGGACCGCACCACCTCCCCAAGGAGGCGCTCGCCGACATCTCCGACCAGTTCTGTCACGGCGTGATGGAGTGGTTCCGTCAGAACGGGCCACCCGATGTGATCCACGGCAACTACTGGTTGAGCGGTGTCGTCGGACACCATCTCAAGCACGCGCTCGATGTGCCGTTCGTGTCGACGTTCCACACGTTGGCCCGGGTCAAGGCCGAGGGCGGCGACCCCGAACCGGAATGGCGCGATCGTGCCGAAGCCGAGATCATCGGCTGTTCCGACGCGGTCTGCGTGAGTTGTGTCGAGGAGGAGGAGCAGTTCCGGCGGCTCTACGGCGACCCGCGTGGCCGGATCGAGATCGTCGCTCCCGGCGTCGAGCATGCGTTCTTCGCGCCCGGTGCGCGCGACGGCGCGCGCGGGGCGATCGAGATGCCCGGCGATGGGCCGCTGATCGTGTTCGTGGGACGGATCCAACCCCTGAAGGGTCCGGACGTGGCGATCCAGGCGCTCGCCGATCTGCACCGACGCGGCCATCGGGACGCGTCGTTGATCATCGTCGGCGGAGCGAGCGGCGAGGAGGGCGACCTCGAAACCCACCGTGCGCACGACCTCGTCGACGAACTCGATCTCCACGACTGGGTTCAGTTCGTCGAGCCACAGCCGCACCACGTGCTGTCGAGCTACTACCGCGCCGCCGACATCGTGATCGTGCCGAGTCGTTCCGAGAGCTTCGGCCTGGTCGCTCTCGAAGCCGCCGCATGCGGAACGCCGGTCGTCGCGAGTGCGGTCGGCGGCTTGTTGAGTCTGGTCGACGACGGCATCACCGGTCGGCTGATCGAGGGCCGCAACCCGGTCGACTACGGCGCGGCGATGGCCGAGATCCTCGACGATCCCGATCTGCGTGAGGCCATGGGTGTCGCCGCTCGCGAGCGTGCCTCCCGGTACACCTGGCACGCCGCTGCGGCGCGGCTGCGCTCGCTCTACGACGATCTGGCGACCTCGCCGCTCGTCGACTGCACCGCCCCGCTCGTCGTCGAGGACGTGCTCGCCGCACAGGGAGCGCGATGAGCAACCCTCCCGACCGCAGCGAACTCGTCGTGATCGAACGTTGCATCGATGAGTGGATCGGTGAGCTCCACGCCGAATACGACCACATCGTCGCGGTCGATCGCGGCGAGGACGACGTCATCCGCTGGTACGTGCGGATGCGCGGTGAGGACAAGGAGTTCACCACGGTGTGGATCACGCTCGGCCAGCGCATGCTGCGCTACGAGACCTACGTGATGCCGGCACCCGAGGAGAACGAGCAGACGCTGTACGAGAACCTGCTGCGCCGCAACGAACGCCTGGTCGGAGCGCACTTCTCGATCGGCGAGGAGGATGCGGTGTACCTGCGCGGAGAGCTGCCGACCTCGGTGGTCGACAAAGACCACATCGATCGCATCCTCGGCACCATGTATGCGACCGTCGAGCAGACGTTCCAGGCGTTGCTGCGCATCGGCTACGCCAGCCGCTTCGCCGCCGACGACTGAGGAGTCGGGCCTTCGGTTTCCCGTTTCGCCGTCTGGCGACCCCGTGAACCGATGCCCGGGCGGGTGCATCTCGGGGGAGTCGGTTCCCCGCATTCGCCCGGGCGGTTCCCCGTGGTCGGGCGCGGTACCGTCGGCAGCGATGAATGAGATCGACGTGGCAATGGTCGGCGGCGGAAACATGGGTGCTGCCCTGCTCGGGGGGATGATCTCCTCGGGGCAGTTCGAGCCGGGGTCGATCGCGGTGGTCGAGCGGATCGATGCGCGCCGCGTCGAGTTGACGGGGTTGTTCCCCGGTGTCCAGGTCGTCGCCGACGTCCCCTCCTGTGGCGCCGCGGTGATCGCGGTCAAGCCGGATGGTGCCGCCGACGCCGTGCGCACCACGGTGGCCGCCGGAGCTCGACGCATCCTGTCGATCGCAGCCGGGGTGACGACCACGACGCTCGACGCTGCGGCGGGTCCCGACGTTGCCGTGGTGCGTGCGATGCCGAACACGCCGGCGCTGGTCGGGCTCGGCGCGTCGGCGATCGCGGGCGGTGCCGCGGCGACCGACGCCGACCTGGCGTGGGCGGAGTCGATCCTGGGTTCGGTCGGGATCGTCGAGCGGTTCGACGAACCGCAGCTCGACGCGTTCACCGGGGTGGCGGGCTCGGGTCCCGCGTACGTGTTCCTGTTCGCCGAGGCACTCGTCGACGCGGCGGTTGCGGAGGGGTTCGATGAGGACACCGCCCAACGAGTCGTCGCCCAACTGTTGCTGGGGGCGTCGACGCTGCTCGCCCGGGAGGGTGACCCCGCCCAGCTCCGGCGCAATGTCACGTCGCCGGGAGGGACCACAGCCGCCGGGCTCGAGCGCTTCGACGCACACGGGTTGCGCGCTGTGGTCGCCGATGCCGTGGCCGCCGCAACGGCCCGATCACGAGAGCTGGGATGAGCCTCGCTGTCCAATCCGTCCGGAAATCTTTTCGTGTGGCCCTTTTCACACCGGGAAATGCCACCTATCGTGTCCCTCGTGGAGACGCGTTCTCCTCCGACGTCGAGTCGAGCATCTGCTGGACACGGTGACGACGGAGAACAGCGCCGACAGGGCTGGTGCCATCGGGGGGTTGGCATCAGCCCTCGTCGCGTCCGGGGCCATGTCATGGCGGGGATAGCGTCCATTCGATCATGAGCCGGCGGTACGACACGATCTCCTTTCTGTCCGACTACGGCACCGCCGACGAGTTCGTCGGAGTCGTGCATTCCGTCATCCGCGAACTGGCTCCGCACGCGACGGTCATCGACCTGACGCACGGAGTCGCCCCGTTCGATGTGCGGGCCGGATCCTTGGCCCTCGCGCGGTCGATCAGCTACGTGGCGTCCGGTGTCGTCATGGCGGTCGTCGACCCCGGGGTCGGCACCAGTCGTCGTGGGATCGCGGTCGAGGTGGCGGATGGCGAAGGCGTGCTGGTCGGCCCCGACAACGGCGTCCTCGCGCCGGCCGTGGCGATGGCGGGCGGGTCCGGCCGAGCCGTGGAGTTGTCGAATCCCGAGTACCGGCTCGAGGCCCCTGGCGCGACATTCGATGGCCGCGACGTCTTCGCCCCGGCCGCTGCGCATCTGTGCAACGGTGTCGATCTGAGCGAGCTCGGACCCGCCGTCGACACCGATCTGCTGTTCCCCGGCGTGGTCCCGCTCCCGCAGATCGACGAAGCGACCGTGATCGCGCAGGCGTTGTGGACCGATCGGTTCGGCAACGTGCAGCTGAACGTCGGACCCGATGACCTGCCGACCGGTTTCGGCGAGGTCCTCGAGATCCGGTGCAGCGCCCCTTCCGACCCGACGGGTGGGGTCACCCGTGCGGTGGCCCGAGTGCGTTCGTTCGCCGAGATCTCGTCCGGAGCCATCGGCCTCGTCGTCGACTCGAACGGAATGTTGTCCTTGGCGATGGATCAGCGGTCGGCTGCCGATGAACTCGACCTCGCCGACGGCGACCAGGTCGTGATCACCGCCCTCGACGAAGGTGCGGTGTTCGCGCCGCCCGTCCGCGTCGACCTCACCGCCCGCCGGTCGTAGCCGTTAGCGTTTCGGGCGATGCGACCTGCAACCACCCTTGCTCTCGGCCTGCTGCTCGCGGCGATTCTGATCGCGGGCATCGTGTCGCTGATCCGCCTCTGACTCCGGCGCTCGCGGCGGTGAGACATTCGTAACAGCTCGACAAATGCGGCTGAGTGTCTTTGTGAAAGTGTGCACAAGCGTCCTAGGTTGGACCCGTGGCTGGCCAGCGAACTCGACGACGCATTCCCGAAGCGACCGTGGCACGGCTGCCGATCTACCTGAAGCTGCTGTCCGATCAGTTCGACGTCGGGACGACGAACATCTCGTCGGAGGAACTCGCCGAACTCGGCGGCGTCAACGCGGCGAAGGTGCGCAAGGACCTGTCGTACCTGGGCAGCTACGGCACCCGTGGCGTGGGGTACGACGTGGAGTTCCTGATCTTCCAGATCAAGCGGGAACTCGGCCTGACCCACGACTGGGACGTCGTCATCGTCGGCGCCGGACACCTCGGCAAGGCGCTCGCGGGCTACGGCGGATTCGGTGAGCGCGGCTTCCCCGTCGGAGGTGTCGTCGACATCGATCCCTCGAAGATCGGCGGCGTGGTCGGTGGTGTGCGCGTCCGGCACGTCGATCAGCTCACCGAGATCGTGCAGACCAAGGAGATCTCGATCGGGGTCATCGCGACCCCCGGCCAGGCCGCCCAGAGCGCGGCCGACAGCCTCGTCGCCGCCGGGATCACGAGCATCTTGAACTTCGCCCCGAACATCATCAACGTGCCGCACGGGATCAGCGTCCGCAAGGTCGACCTCGCGGTCGAACTCCAGATCCTCAGCTATCACGAGCAACGGCGGGTGAACGCGCGCCGGGTGACGAAGCTGCAGGCGGTTCCCGGCAATGGCCGACGTGGTGCGTCGGCCTAGGCTGGTCGGGTCATGTCCCTCCTCGTCGTCGGCGTCAACCATCGCAGCGGACCGCTGTCGCTGCTCGAACGCCTGACCATCGCGCCCGACGACCTTCCGAAGGCGGTGTCCGGCCTGGCGCAGCGTGACACGATCCGCGAAGCCGTGGTCCTGTCGACCTGCAACCGCACCGAGGTGTACGTCATCGCCGAGCGCTTCCACGGCGCCTACGCCGACGCCCAGGAGTTCCTGTGCGAACTCGGCGAACTCGATCTCGACGCGCTGACCCCGCACCTGTTCAGCCAGCATGACGACGCGGCGGTCACGCACCTCTTCGACGTTGCCGCCGGACTCGACTCAGCGGTCATCGGCGAGGGCGAGATCCTTGGCCAGATCCGCACCGCCTGGCAGGTCGCGCTCGACGAGTCGGCGGCCCGTTCGGGCATGAACCTGCTCATGCGGTCCGCCGTCGAGACGGGCAAGCGGGCGCGCACCGAGACGGCGATCGGCCGTGGCACCGCATCGGTCAGTCACGCCGCGGTCGAGATGCTCGGCGACGTCGTCGGCGATCTCGGTGGCCTCAACGTCGCCGTGATCGGTGCCGGTTCGATGGGTGAAGGTGTTGCCGTCGCGCTCCACAAGGCCGGCGGCGCCGACATCTGCGTCGTCAACCGATCACCCGAGCGCGGTGCCGCGTTGGCTCAGCGTGTCGGCGGCTCGGCCTCGGGATTCGATCGTCTCGACGCGGCGCTGTCCGCCGCCGACGTCGTCGTCGCCTCGACCGGTTCGGGTGAGCCCGTCATCACGGTCGACAAGCTGCGCAACGCGCGCGGTGATTCGGCTCGACCGCTGCACATCATCGACATCGCGGTGCCGCGTGATGTCGAACCCGACGTCGCCGAACTCGACGGCGTCACCGTGCTCGATCTCGACGACCTGCGCGACTGGGCCGACCGCGGCCGTGCGCTTCGTGCCAAGGAGGCCGCGCTGGTCCGGCGCATCGTCGCCGAGGAGGTCGACAACTTTGCGATCGAGCAGACCTCGCGTCAGGCCGCGCCGCTGGTCGCCTCGATGCGACGGGCCGCCGACGAAGTCCGCACGAGCGAGCTCGAACGGTTCGCGGGACGGCTCGCCGAGCTGTCCGACTCCGATCGGGACGCGGTCGACGCACTCACGAAGGCGATCGTGTCGAAGCTGTTGCACGAGCCGTCGGTGCGGTTGAAGCTCGGTGCCGGCACGCCGCAGGGTGATCGCAACGCCGCGGCGGTGCGCGACCTGTTCGACCTCGGCTGAGGCGGTTCGTTCCGTGCCGCCCGAGTCCTCCCCGCTGCGCCTCGCGACTCGCGGGTCCCGCCAAGCCCTCGGTCAGGCGAACGTGGTGGCCGAAGCCGTCTCGGCGGCGAGCGGACGCCCCGTGCAGCTCGTCCTGATCGAGACGTCGGGCGATGCGCGCCAGGACGTACCGTTGCATTCGATCGGCGGCCAAGGCGTTTTCGTGAAGGAGGTCCAGCGAGCCGTGCTCGACGGTCGGGCGGACCTGGCGGTGCACTCGGCGAAGGACCTCATGTCGGAGCCTGCAGCCGGTCTGACGATCGGCGCCTACACCGAACGGCGGTCTCCCAACGACGTGCTCGTCGGCTCGACGCTCGACGGGCTCGAAGCAGGAGCAACCGTGGCGTCGGGTTCGGTTCGACGTCGCGCCCAGCTGGCGGCCGTGCGCCCCGACCTCTGTTTCGTCGAGCTCCGCGGCAACATCGACACTCGACTGTCCAAGATTCCGGACGGTGGGGCGATCGTGATGGCTCGCGCCGCGCTGGAGATCCTCGACCTGACCGACCGGATCGACGAGAACCTGCCGATCGACCGGTTCGTCCCGGCCGTGGGTCAGGGGTGCGTGGCGGTCGAGTGTCGAAGCGACGACACGGCCACCCTCGATGCGCTCGCCACGGTCGACGATGCCCCGACGCGTCACCGTGTCGAGGTCGAGCGGGCGTTCCTCGCCGAACTGGGCAGCGGATGTTCCCTGCCGGTGGCGGGTCATGTCGACGGCGACGAACTGCGCGTCTTCCTGGCCGCCCCCGAGGAGGGTCGCTCCGTCAGCGAGGTGGTCGCGTTGTCGGCGGCCGGTTCAGACCATGGTGCCGATCTGGCCGCAGCGCGTTCGGCGGCACACCGCCTGCAGGAGCGCCTGGGGTGAATCAGCCGCTGCGTGGGTGCACCGTGGTGGTGACCCGAGAGCAGCGCGGCGAACTCGGACGACTGCTCGACGAAGCGGGCGCATCGGTGGTGCACGTCCCCCTCATCGAGGTGCTCGACGCTGATCCTGCCGACCTCGAAGCCGGTTGGGCGTCCGGACCGGACTGGGTCGTGGTCACGTCGGCCGCCGGAGCCGACCGGGTCGGAGCCGAGGCCGCCCGTCGGCCCGGGGTCCGTCTCGCCGCAGTCGGTACGGCCACGGCGGGCCGGCTCGGCGACCTCTCCGGACGGCCGGTCGACCTGGTTCCCGCACGGCAGCTGGCCGAGATCCTGGTCGAGGAGTTCAACCGA